>DATBCB010000097.1:0-23060 GCA_036270675.1 Acidobacteriaceae bacterium
GTGTTCTGCATCAGGGCGCGGGCCGCGGCCAGTGCGAAGGAGCCACCCGACCCGATGGTCGCAATGCCCTCGTCCGGCTCGATCACATCGCCCGATCCGCTGATGAGGAAGGTCTGGTTTGGGTCCGCCACCACCAGCAGCGCCTCCAGCGAGCGCAACATCTTGTCCGTGCGCCAGTCCTTGGCCAACTCGACGGCGGCCCGGCCCAGGTTCCCGGCATACTGCTCCAGCTTGCCCTCAAAGCGGCTGAACAACGAGAAGGCATCCGCGGTCGAACCGGCGAATCCGGCCAGGATCTTGTCCTGGTACAACCGGCGGATCTTCTTTGCGGTGTGCTTGATGACGCTGTCGCCCAGCGTTACCTGGCCATCGGCGGCCATCACGACGCTTGTACCCCGGCGTACGCAGATCACCGTAGTGGAGCGGATGCGGCGTCCCCCCGAAAGGGACAGCTCACCCTGCCCGGCAACGTCCGCTATAGATGTGGAAAACCGCCGTGGAGACCCCGCCGGCGGCGTTACGACTGACTCATTCATGCTCTCTTCACTATACGCTTCCTGTCCCATATCCCTCTTTTGCGCCATCGCTCGGACACTGATTCGTAACTCGCCTCCCGCCTTTGCTGCGCTATGCTTAGCAGCAGAAAAGGGAGAGTTGCTGCTGTCGCCCTCCCGATCCCGGAGCACCGATGTTCGGCATCACTCTGCGAGAGACCCAGGTGGTAAGTGGCGTGGCGGTAGTGGCGGCAACGGCTGTCGGGGCCACCCTGTACTGGATGTCAAAGAAGCGTCCCAGCCCCGACGAGCTGGAGCGCGATCGCCGTGACGCGCTGGTGCAGAAGGGCCGCATCATCGATGCCACCGTGCTCGATATCTCCGAGCTGTCGCCCGAGGAATCGGACCGGCCCCTGGGCATGCAGCTCATCCTCTATCAATACGACGTCGCCGGCGTGACCTACGAATGTTCGCAGGACGTCACACTGCTGCAGCACGTGGTGGACATCCACAAGATCCGGCTGAGCTTTCCGGCGTCGGTTCGCTACGATCCGCACAATCCCGGCAACAGCCTCATCGTGGCCGAAAGCTGGAGCGGCCTGCGCGACACGGCGAACTCCATCCCACTGCATCCGCTGCGCCGCGCTAATGGCCGTCAGGCCGCTGTGTAAGTCCGTCTCGCGGCAAAATGCCAAGCGTTGAGCGCGGGCTCGAACTTCTGCTGCCCGCCACCCTCCTGTACACTGATTCGTCATTTCCTTCCGCAAGAACTCATTCTGCCTGTCGGAGTTTGCCTTCGTGCCCTCCTGTTTGCCCGCTTTCTCTCTCTGCATGCTTGTCTCGTCTGCTGCTGTGCTCGGCGCACAGACGAAGCCGCTGACGATTTCGGCGATCTTTACCGACCCCAGCCTCACTGCCGATGCGCCGCGCGGAATAGAGTGGTCTCCGGACGGGCTGCGCTTGACCTACCTGAACGACCCTGGCGACCTGATAGCCGTGGATGGCGAGTCGGGCAAGACAAGTGTTCTTGTTCCGAAGGACAAGATCGGCAGCATGCACTCCGCCAAGGCGAGCGAACAGGACACGGACCACCGCAGCCGTTACGGCGAAGCAAGCTACCTGTGGGCGCCGGACTCAAAGCACCTGCTGTTCGACTCCAACGGATCGCTCTTCCTCTACTCACTCAAGGATGGAGTGGGTGTCTCGATCGCAGAATCCGGCACCGCCAGCGGCGACGACCCGAAGTTCGCACCGGATGGCAGCGCGGTGACGTATGTACACGATCATGATCTGTATCTGCGACGGCTACCTTCCTCTCAGACCCCGATGCGGCTCACCATGTCGCGTGACGCCTCGGTGCTGAACGGCGAGGTGGACTGGCTCTATCTGGAAGAGCTGGATGTGCGCAGCAATTATTTCTGGTCGCCGGACTCGAAAAGCGTTGCATTTCTGCAGATGAATGAATCCACTGTGCCGCAGTATCCGATCACGGATTGGATCCCGACCCACGCCGCGGTGGAGATGCAGCGCTATCCGCAGCCGGGCGACCCGAACCCCGGGGTGCGGGTGGGCGTGGTGAACGCGACTTCAGGCCACATCAGCTGGATGAAGGTGCCGCTCGCCGCCGCCGAGGACTACATTCCGCGCTTTGGCTGGCTGAATGCGCACACGCTGTGGGTCGAGACGCTGACGCGCGACCACAAGCATCGCCGTCTCTACTTCGCCGACGCATCGAATGGCCGCTCACGGCTGGCGATGGAGGAGGAAGATCCGAAGTTCTTCGACGAAAGCTATGACGTGACCATCAGTGGCCCGAATATCCTTTGGACGAGCTGGCGCGATGGCCATACACAGATCTATCTCTACAACTTCAACGAAACCGATCCGATGTCCGGCGAAGCGAAGCAGGTGCGGCAGCTTACCAGCGGAGACGGCGAGGTTTCGTCGATCAAGTCTGTCGACCCGGCCGGGCGAATAGTCTATTACATCTCGAATGAAGGCGACCCTCGCGAGCAGCAGTTGTGGTCGGTCAAGCTGGATGGCAGCGAAAAGAAGCAACTGACCGAGGCGCATGGCGTACACAAGCCCGAGTTCTCGCCCAATTTTGGGCTCTACGCGGATAACTTTTCGAACCTCGAGACGCCGCCCACAGTGGCGATGTGCACCGTGAGCAGCGCGACCTGCAACACCTTCTGGCATCCCACCCTGAACTCGCAGTACAAGCTGATGACACCGCGTCAGCTTACCCTGAAAACGAGCGATGGAACGACGCTCTACGCCAGCCTGATGCTGCCGCAGGGCGAGCACCAGAATGGCACAGTTCCGCTGATCAACAATCCTTATGGTGGTCCGCACGCGCAGACCGTCGAGAACTCATGGCAAGGGCACGCGACGCTCTTCGACCAGGTGCTGGCGGAGCACGGCTTCGCGGTGATGCACGTGGACAATCGCGGCATGGGCGGCCGCGGGCGCGACTTCGCGCAGGCGGCATATCACAACTTCGGGCCCATTCAACTTCAGGACCAGCTCAGTGCGATGGACCAGGTGCTCGCGCAGTTCCCGGAGCTGGATGCAAAGCGCCAGGGCTGGTGGGGCTGGAGCTGGGGCGGTACCTTTACGCTCTACGCGATGACGCACTCGGACCGATTCACAGCTGGGGTCGCGGTGGCGCCGGTGGCCGACTGGCACAACTACGACTCCACCTACACCGAGCGCTACATGAGCGAGCCCGCGCAGAATGATGATCTATATCGCGACTTCTCCGTGGTCACAAATGCGGACAAGCTGAAGGGGCGGCTGCTGCTGGTGCACGGCACCGGCGACGACAATGTGCACATGGAGAACACCATCCAGTTCATCCAGAAGCTGATCGATGCACAACTGCCCTACGATCTGCAGCTTTACCCACGCAAGACGCACTCGATTTCTGGAGCGGATGCGCGGACGCATCTGTATACGCGCATCCTGGCCCAGTTCCAGGCGTATCTTGGCGAACCAAAACAATAATAAGGAATGGGGATGACACATCCTGCGGAGACCGCCGCGACGCGCAATCGGGTGCGTGCACGCACCACGCTTGGCGATTTCGAGCTGACCGTACTGACCGACGGCACCTACTATCTGGACGGCGGCGCGATGTTCGGTGTCGTTCCCAAGCCGCTTTGGGAAAAGCGCGCTCCCGCCGACGACCAGAACCGCATTCTGCTGGGCACCAATACCGTAGTCGTACGGACCGGGCGTCACACGGTCGCGATTGAGACGGGCATCGGCAACAAGCTGCCGGAAAAGGTACGCGCCATTTACGACGCGAAGGCGTGGCTGCCGGTAAGCTTCAGTGAGGCGGGCATCCGGCTGGAAGATGTGGATGTGGTAATCAACTCGCATCTGCACTTCGATCACTGTGGATGGAACACGACACGGCTGCCGGATGGGCGCGTGGTGCCTACATTTCCCAATGCACACTACTTCGCGCATCGCGGCGAGGTGGAGCATGGCCATCTGCAACTGGAGCGCGACGCGGTGAGCTACATCAGCGCGAACTACGATCCGCTGGTGGAGAGCGAACAGATGTCGCTGCTCGACCTGGGCGCGGGCGAGGTGCAGGAGATCCTGCCGGGCATCTCCGTGGAGCTCTTCCCCGGCCACACACATCATTTGATGGCAGTGCACATCGAGTCCGGAGGGGAGCACGCCTGCTACATCAGCGACCTGTTGCCTACTAGTGCACACCTCGATGTTACCTGGGTGATGGGCTACGATCTGGACCCGCTGCGCTGCATCGAGGAACGCAAACGCTTCTATAAGCGGGCCATTCCGGAAGAGTGGCTGGTGCTGTTCACGCACGATCACCACAACCCGATGGGCTATGTGAGTTGGAGCGACCGGGGCAAGCCGGTATTTCGGCCGCGCGAGAGCTAGCGAGCGGCTGCACCGCGCGGACCCTCTTACTGAAGTACGGCGGACGAGCACGCTTTCGCGGGGACTTGCGCCTGCATGCCGGTACACTGGGACGCACCATCTTCAAGCCGGGGCCCGCTCGCATCGCTTTTGGATGGACGGCCGACGATGACTTCCCCATACCTGACCGACCGGAAACCGCCCATAGATGCAGTGGAAGCGCTACGCGTGCTGATGGCGGACCTGCGGGCTCTTGCCGGGCGGCTGGAACTGAAGGAGCGCAGCCGAAGCCTGCAGCAGACACTCAAGGCGGCGCAGGAGCGGGTCTCCGGCCCGCGCGCGGTCGTGATGCTGCTGAGCGAGCACGAGAACCTGAAGCGAAGATTCATGGAGCGGCTGCTGGGGCCAAACGCGGGCCGGCTGCCGAATCCGACGGCGGTGTGCACACGGCTGGAGTATGCCGCGGAGCCCGAATGCACCGTGACCATGCCACAGGGGCTGACGGCAGTGCTGCCGCTGGACCAACTGGAAGGCTTTCTGCAACGACACACGACGGAGAAGACGATGCAGACCATCCGGCTGCCGGACCCCACCCTCAAGGATGGCTTGGCGGTGATCGACACGCCCGTGGTGGGAAGCGGCGAGCCTCAGGCGAATGTGCTGGAGTGCGCCGAGGAGGCCGATGTCTGGATCTTTGTGCTGCATCCGGATCACGAGCTGAGTGACGCGAGCCAGGAGCTTTTGCGCCGGCTGCCGGAACGCGCAGCGCGGCTGGAGCTGGTGGTTGAAGGCGCGGAGGCGCTGACGGCCGAAACGCGACTGGCGGCACGCGAGCGGCTGATGCGTACCTTGCGCGAGCGCTGCAACATCGAATCGCCGCGGCTGACGCTGATTGCTTCTGCCGCGACGGAAGGGGACGAGGAGAGTTTCTGGCATGGCCGATTCGCGACCTTTCACTCGGTGATGATGCGGCGCGGGCGCGAACGGTGGATGGACGCAACGCGCGCGGTCGTGATGGACGCGCTCTCCGTAGTGGGCACGGAGATTGATTTTGAGCTGAAGAGCGTCGGCCTCGGTCTTCGCCACGCGAGGCTCCGGCTGGGAATGAAGGATCTGGATGGCTTGCGCACGCGCTTCCATGAACTTGGCCCGCTGGACCGCCCCGGTGCGTCCGATACGAAGCCACCCAATGCGGATACGGGCGCGGAACAAATGCCAGCTCTTGCCGGGAGCCCCACCGCCGAGATGACAGAACCCGTTCTGCCGCCCCTGATTGCACCGCCTAAGGAAGAGAGCGCGGCTGCCGCCCCCGGTACAACGAGCGCAAATCCCGCGCCGTCATTCGCTCAGCCAGTTCCTCCGGCGGAACCCGCCTTCGTGAGCTTCCGCAGGCCGGTTGCGGACGCACGAACGCAACGCGGACCTTCGATGAACGTCAGCAAAACGCTGGCGCGCTTGATCGGGCACAGCAACGCTGGTGAGGACAGCAAGCTGACGCGGCCGAAGCGCATCGCGGGCGTGGCGTTGGCTGTCGCGTTTGTGTGCCTGATTCTTTGGGCGCTAGCGCCCCGCGGCTTGCTGTTCGGCCACGAGGCGCCGTCGGAGTGGGAATACCAGCCGCCACCGAAGCAGCCCACCGCAACTCACGTAGCGCCTGCGGCAAGCGTCGCTCCCGACGTCAGCCTGCCGCAGCCGGGTGACGTCCATTCACTGCCGGATACCGAGGCTGCGGAGACGCCCAGCATTCCGCCAGTGCCGCACACCAAACGCCATACGGCGATTCGCACGCCGCTGCTTCGCCCCACCCCGAGCGGCGCAACCGCAGGCGTGCCGCCCACCGCAAAACGGCACCATCGCCACATGCTTGGCCTGGGCAAGCTATGGCACTGGGTCCGGCACAAACACAGCAAGCACACTCCGAGCAACCAGTAGGAAATCAGCCTCCGCTATTTGTAACCAAAGTTGCGATCTTTTGCCCGTCGGGTGAGCCGAGTCCGGTGCACGGGTCCCATCCTGCACCTGCCTTGAAGCTGCCATTCGACCCCGACGTGATGTCGAAGAAATTCGCCTCGCCGCCGGAATACAGCGCGGGATTGACGAAGCCGGCATTCCGGCCGGTCTGCTGATTCACCAGTGCGATCAGCGCAGCCCACAGCGGAGCAACTGCACTGGTGCCACCGACGACGGCCGATTGGCCATCGACCAGGATCTGATAGCCGGTGCCCGGAGCCGCATCCCCTGCGACATCGGGCACGCCGCGACCTCCTTTGCCACCGGTGGGTGCAGGCACCTTTGCGCTGGATTGCCACAACGGCAACGCGAAGAAGCTGGAGACACCGCCACCGGTGGCGCCGCCGCCTTGCGCCAGGTCGTTCCAGACGGTCTCAGTGGAACGAACGCCATTCGAGACGGTGAGATTGGTGCCGCCGCAGGCGAGCACATGCGGGCTGGACGAGGGAAAGTCGACGTGGTTCGCGCCATCGGAAACGCCGTCGGTCGAACCCGAGTCACCAGAGGCAACGGTGATCGTGACGCCAAGCGCGGCAGCCGTTTGCATGGTGTTGTCGAAGCTGGTGAGCGACGCCGTGTCCCATGTCGACTCGGGGCCTCCCCACGAGATGGAAATCACCGAGGGTTTGTTCGTGGTGTCGTGGATGGCGGCAGAGATCGCGTCCTGGAATCCCTGATTCGTGTTGGGTGCGAAGTAGACCGCGATGCGCGCGCCGGGAGCAATCGAGCCGGCGACCTGGATATCGAGCGCGACTTCACCGTCGGCGCCGTTGGGATCGCCGGGTGAGTTTGTGCCACCATCGACCGGCACAGTGACGACGGTGGGCGGCGCGATGCCGAGCTGGCCGAAATAAGTTTCGATATCGGAGCTCTGGTAGCCGCCGCCGAGCTCGATGAGCGCGATGCCCTGTCCCTGACCGTTCACGCTGTTTGGGTAGTCGTAGGCTTTCGCCACCTGTGGCGGAGTGAAACTGGCCTGTGCGGCATGCGGGTTGGCGAAGACGATCTGGCTGAGCCAGCGGATATGCGGCCGGGCGATGGGGCGTGTGTCCAGGCCGAGCACGGTTTCGATGACGGCAGATTCCGGTTCCGGTACCGACAGTTTTCCGGTGAAGGCATGAAAGCGACGGCCGGCAGGCGGTGGCGCAGTGTGTTCGTACTCCTGCAAGTCGATGCCGAAGGTCTGCTCCAACTGCTGCGCCGTGCCGCGCAGCCACACGCGGCGCGCGGCGCGATCTTCATGCACCAGCGTGAGACCGTGGCGTGCGGCAAGCGTGCGCACCTGATCCATCGCCTGCGCCGTGGCGGCGTGCGCGTTCAGATATTCCTCGCGGCTGAGGTGACGCCCCTTGAGAGCGGCGACATCGAGCGGCCGCGCGCGCTTCAGCACCACCGTGACCGTGATCTGCTGATTGGCCGACGTCTTGCCCACATGCCGGCAGTTGCGCGGCGCGGGATGATCGCTTTCAGGAAGAGGAATGAGACGCACCTGACGTTGGGGGGACATGAGGAGCTCCTTGGTTTGAGTATGTCACTCAATAGATGCGCAATCCGGGTTGAAAGCTACCAGGCTCCGCAGGCATCTGGAACCGGGAAAGATTATTTTAGGAGCGTCGGTACCTCTTGACGAGCGCAGGCGGTGCGGAGTCAATAATTGGGAGACTGCAATTTGCTTTCACGGGCTGCGCTGAGTGGTAATACTTGCATATCTCAGTCACATATCCCGAAGGCGGACAGCATTGTCGCCTAAGGCGTGCGCACTCACTAGAGGGCGCGTGTTCGACAGACTCGTGACCCGAACCATGGGATTTTGGTTCATCCCTTTGATCGGGATGTGCTGCGATCCTTCTTCGTAACCGCTTCTATGCAGGGGCGACAGATACGCGATCTCCTTGGCTGGGCGGCTGGGAGATCACAAGGAAGCGCGCATCTCCACTGCTGCGATTGAATACCTGATGCGGTATCTGGGCGGCCACGGTAATCCCGGTGAACGGCGTGAGGCGATGCTCTTCATCAGCGACTTCGAGGATGAGCTCACCCGCCAGCACGTAGAAGAACTGCGTTGCGTGCTGGTGCAGATGACGCCGTTCGGCTGTGCCAGCCGGCATGCGCTCTTCGATGATGCTGAGGGTTTCAGAGCGATGGAGGTGCCAGCCATCGCAGAGTTGTTCGCTGATGGCGCTGGGCCAAGTGTAGTGCTCGGCAGTTTTATGACTGATGGGCTTCATCGCTGCTTCTCACAGCGGAATGTTGCCGTGTTTCCGCGGCGGGTTCGTGTCCCGCTTGCCATCTAGCATCTCAAGCGCGCGGATGAGACGGCGGCGCGTCTCCCGCGGGCGGATCACTGCATCGACATATCCGCGCTCGGCGGCGATGTAGGGGTTGGCGAAGCGCTCACGAAATTCGGCGACCCGCTCCTTGCGTGCTTCGGCGAGCACGGCGGCCTTGCGGTCCTCACTAAGCTCGCCTTCTTTCTTTTCCGCCACGCGCAGCGCCTGCGCCAGCTCGCGCCCGTAGACGATGTTTACCGCGCCCTCCGCACCCATCACGGCGATCTCTGCGGTCGGCCAGGCGAAGTTTGCATCGGTGCGGATGTGCTTCGAGCTCATGACGCAGTACGCACCGCCGTAAGCCTTGCGCGTGATGACCAGCAGCTTGGGCACGGTAGCCTCCGCGAATGCGTAGAGCAGTTTGGCGCCGTGGCGGATGATGCCGCGGTGCTCCTGTTCGGTTCCGGGCAGAAAGCCTGGAACGTCTTCCAGTGTGACCAGCGGGATATTGAAGGCATCGCAGAAGCGCACGAAGCGCGCGGCTTTGGTCGAGGCATCGATATCCAACACGCCGGCAAGATATGCGGGCTGATTCGCGACGACACCGATCGAGCGACCCTTGAGCCGCGCGAAACCGATGACGATGTTGCGGGCGAAGTGCTCCTGCACCTCGAAGAAGTAGCCGTCGTCGACGATGCGGGCGATCACGTCTTTGATGTCGTAGGGCTGCGACGGATCGGCGGGCACGATGGTGTCGAGCGATGTATCCTCGCGGTCGGGGGAATCCTCCGTAGCGCGGCGCGGGGGTGGATCGAGATTGTTCGCCGGTAGAAAGCTGAACAGCTCGCGCAGCATGGCCAAGCACTCCTCGTCGTCGTGCGCGAGAAAGTGCGCGACGCCGGAGACCTCGTTGTGCGTGGCCGCGCCACCCAGCTCTTCCTTGGAAACTTCCTCGTGCGTGACAGTGCGGATTACGTCTGGACCGGTGACGAACATGTGAGCGGTCTTGTCGACCATCAGGATGAAGTCGGTGATGGCTGGCGAATAGACCGCCCCGCCAGCGCAGGGGCCCATGATGGCCGAGAGCTGCGGCACCACGCCCGAGGCGAGCGTGTTGCGGAGAAAAATGTCTGCGTAGCCCGCCAGCGACACGACGCCTTCCTGAATGCGCGCGCCGCCCGAGTCGTTCAGCCCGATGATAGGTGCACCGACCCGCATGGCAGTGTCCATGATCTTGACGATCTTGGCGGCATTGGTTTCCGAGAGCGAACCGCCGAAGACGGTGAAGTCCTGCGCATACACGAAGACAGTGCGGCCATCGATGGTGCCGTAGCCGGTGATGAAGCCGTCGCCCGGGATGCGCTGCTTGTCCATGTCAAAGTCCGTGGCGCGGTGGGTGACGAACTTGTCTGTCTCTTCGAAGGAGCCGGGATCGAGCAGCAGTTCGACACGTTCGCGGGCGGAGAGCTTGCCGGCACGGTGCTGGCGCTCGCGGCGTTCAGCGCCGCCGGCCTCTTCGGCCAGGGCGTGACGCCGTTCGAGTTCAGCGATGGAAGCCGCGTGGGGATGGCTGGGGTAGGAGTCGTCCATGCGAAACGCAATTATAGGAGGACTGGCCGTCCGGCGCGTCGCTGGGACGACGCCCATTGATCGACACTACTGAGTTTGGCGGGTGAATCCGGAAAGAGACGGCGGAATGTTCGCAGGAGCTGCTCAGGCTGGCGAGAGAGCGACAACACGTAATAACTAACAGCTAGACCTGTCTAAGATACGTGGCGGTGAAAGATGTCGTCCTTTTCCCGGCAAGGTGAGCATAGAGCACTCACTCCGCAGCCAAACAGCAAAGCCGCTCCTAGAGTGACAAGGATGGCCGGCAGGTACGACTCGATCTGAGAGAACCAGTGAGCGACGATGGAAAAATCGGTAGATAGCATCGAATTACTCCGCGTCGTATGTGTTTAGAACCCGAAATCCGTATTTTGGTTGACCGCAGCCATAGAATAACCCTGTTTGCTACTTGACAGAGTCCCCACAAAGGGGAAATGTGCTCACTCGATACGCGCAGATGAGAGTAACGCGCGGAGCAGCGACTTGGGAAGTATTTCCTCTGGAGTGACTTAGCTGGCTCCCCTTTTCGGAAAAATGCTCGGTGTTCCAACAGTTTGCCGGCTTTGCCACGCCGGAAGCAGAATCGTTATGCGTGGCAATCACTAACACCAATTCGCAAGGGGCCGAGGGCGAGCCTCGGCTTCGCTGGCTATTTCTTGACCTGAACTCCTACTTCGCCTCGGTGGAGCAGGAGCTGGTTCCCAGCCTGCGGGGCAGACCGGTCGCCGTGGTTCCGGTGGTTGCAGACACCACCTGTTGCATCGCGGCCAGTTATGAGGCGAAATCCTTTGGGGTGAAGACGGGCACGCAGGTCGGCGAAGCTAAGCGGATGTGTCCGGGCATCGAGCTGGTGGAGGCGCGGCACGAGTTGTACGTGGACTACCACAATCGCATCGTTGAGGCGGTCGAGACGGTGGTGCCGGTCTCGTCGGTGATGTCGATCGACGAGATGGCCTGCCGGCTGCTGGGCCGGGAGCAGCCGCTGCTGGCCGCGCTTGACCTGGCACAGCGGGTGAAAACGAAGATTCGCGAAACAGTCGGCTCGACGCTGCGCTGTTCGGTGGGGCTGGCGCCGAATCGGTATCTGTCGAAGGTTGCAAGCGATATGGAAAAGCCGGATGGGCTGGTCGCGCTGACGCCGGACATTTTGGAAGCCGCGCTGCTACGTCTGACCCTGCGTGACTTGCCCGGCATTGGGCCGCGGATGGAGGCGCGTCTGCACCAGGCGGGCATCCGGACGATGCAGCAATTGTGGGCGCTCGATCGCGAGCAGATGAACAATCTATGGGGCGGCATGGGCGGCGACAAGCTCTGGCACTGGCTGCGCGGCGAAGACTTCGAAGACGCGGAGCTGGAGCATGCAAAGTCGATCAGTCACAGCCATGTGCTGGCGCCGGAGCTGCGCACGCGCGATGGCGCTTATGCCGTCGTGGTCAAACTGCTGCACAAGGCGGCGATGCGGCTACGCACGGCGAAGCTCTGGACCACCAACCTGCGGCTGAGCGTGAAGTTCGCGGTGCCGAAGGATCTCTCCTCGCGACAACACAACTCGGGCATCCCGCAGCTTGGCTGGTCGGAGAGCACCTCGCTGGTCGAGTGCCAGGACAACCAGACGCTGAGCGAAGGGCTGCGCAAGCTTTGGGCGGGAATGCCGGCAGGACGGAATTATGCAACGCCATTCTTTGTAGGAGTAGCGCTCAGCAACTTGGTGCCCGATCATCTGCACACGCTGGACTTGTTCGCCGGGCTGGAGACAGAGAAACGGCGGACGAATTTGTCGGCAACGATGGACAGCATCAACAAGAAGCACGGGACGACGATGCTGTTCTACGCCAGCATGCTGCCGGCGGGAACCGCAGCGGCAACGCGGATTGCGTTTACGAGCATCCCGGATTTGTTTTAGCGCTGGCCACGTGGCATGCATGCGGCGGCGCTCCTCAGCAATTTATGCTGACGCGTGGAGATAGGATGGCGAAGACATTAACCAACGCGGCAGATTGTGAGGCGATTCGACGAAGGCTTGCTGCGCTCACGCCGGAGTCGCCGCGGCAGTGGGGATCGATGTCGATTGGCGGCATGTTGTGCCATGTCGATGACAGCTACAAAGCGGTCATGGGCGAGAGGTCGCTGTCGATGTCGAAGCTTGCGATTCCTCAGGGAATGGCGAAGTTCCTTGGATTGCGCTCGCCCATGCGCTGGCCACGCAATGTGATGACTTGCGAGTCGGTGCGGCAAGGCGGTGGTGGCACACCGCCGGCGGGGTTCGCAGAGGATCGCGCGCGGCTGCTCCAGACCTTCGACCGCTTCTGCGGGTGTACGCAATTGATCAACGTCCATCCGATGTTCGGCGGCATGCAGCGTGCGGATTGGCTGCGCTGGGGCTACCTGCACGCCGACCATCATCTCCGCCAATTCAGCGCGTGATGCCGCATCCCAGACCGTATAGGGGACGGCTGGCTCCATCTCCGACTGGGCTGCTGCACCTGGGCCATGCGCGCACCTTCTGGACAGCCTATGAGCGGGCACGTGATGCGGCCGGCACGCTGCTATTGCGCAACGAAGATCTGGACACGCAGCGGGCGCGTGCCGATTACGCGGCGGCGATGCTCGAGGATCTGCGCTGGATTGGCATCGAGTGGCAGGAAGGCCCCGGTCTGGATAGTGTTCCGGGGGGCGGCCCGTTTGCCCCATACCGGCAGAGTGAGCGCTACGATCTCTATCGCGAGGCATGGGAGCGGCTACGCGCAGGTGGATGGATTTATCCGTGCACCTGTTCACGGCGCGAACTGGCCGCGGCGGTGAGCGCGCCGCATGAGGATGATGAAAAGAACGATGAGAGCGCCCGCGGCGGGGTTCAGGATGAAGACGACGAGCCGGTATATCCGGGTCGCTGTCGCCCTGTTGCTGCTGCTCCGGCCCGGGCGCGTGAACCGGCAGGGGTGAACTGGCGCTTCAGGATTCGCGATGTCGAGACGATCGGCTTCGAGGATAGTGGCGCAGGAGCACGCACCTACGTTGCAGGCCGTGACTTTGGCGATTTCGTCGTGTGGCGGCGCGACGATGTGCCCGCATACCAGCTTGCGTGTGTGGTAGACGACGCGGCGATGCAGATCACCGAGGTAGTGCGCGGCGCCGATCTGCTGAAGTCCACCGCGCGACAGATTTTGCTCTATCGCGCGTTAGGACTTATCCCGCCGGCGTGGCATCACTGTCCCTTGCTTCGCGATGCCAGCGGGCAGCGGCTGGCCAAGCGAACCGACGCACTGAGCCTGCGGGCGTTGCGCGAGCGCGGAATGACGCCCGCGGAGGTGCGGGCGATGTGGCAGGAAGACTAGAGGCCTGCGCTGAAAACGGCGAGCCCGGCGGATGGATCAGCGCCGTTTCATTTCGACAGGTTGTGGCTCGGCCCAGGTGAATTGCTGACCCGCGAACAGTGAGGACCAGACCTTGTATCCGATCTCCGAGAGCATGCGGGTGATCGGGACCGACGTGTATTCGCCATGGACGCGATGCTCCGTTTCAAGCGCGAAATGGACAGGCTTTTCTTTCAGAACGGGCAGAGCACCTGTGATGACAGCGATCTCGGCGCCCTCGATGTCCATTTTGACGAAGGCGGGAACGCCGAACTCACGGCAGGCATCCGCGAACGAAAGTGTTTCCACTTCGCGAACCTCTCGTTTGTCAGCCGTATCGGTGAAAGCTGTGAGACCAGCCCCGAGGCTTCCATCCATGCTGAACAATGCGGTGCCGGTGGTTTCTGACAGGGCCTTTTTTATGGGAATGACGTTTTCGAGCTTGTGTAGCTCGATATTGCGCAACAAATAGTCGTACGTGTGATCGTCGGGTTCGAAAGCGTAGACCTTGCCGGCTGTCCCCACCATCTGCGCGAAAAAGTATGAGGTCGCTCCCCCGTGGGCGCCTACATCCCAAACTATATCTCCGGCCTTGGGCTGATACGAGGCGGTATAAGCGTCCATCGAATCTTCTTCCACCATTCCAGGAGCCCAAAGAGAGACCCCGCTTTTCCGATATTGATGGAGACCAGGGCTGGAGAAGTCGAGTACGGCGATTCCTGCCTGATGCTTCGGCGTGACGGTATCGAAAAGTAGGTCCCACATGTGTACCGCGTACGGGACCATGATGTACTGATTCCCCGGAAGCAGCATGCGCCGATCGGCTTTGGAAACCATCAGTCGCTGCTCCGATGCGGCAACTTTGAATCCGCTCGCCCGCGCCTGGAGCCGGATGGCAGAGCGCAGCAGGGGATGGGTGGGCCCGAGCTTAAGCAGGGATTCGCGGATCGATTCGTAGATGCTGGACATGAGGGGACTCGCTCACTGTAGCACCTGTTTCCAGGAGATTGAGCGCTCTACCGGAGACGGAACCTCTAGGCCGGAAATGCCGCAATAAAGCTCTGCTTCACGGGCTGGGCATAACCGCAGGCAGGACAGAAATCCTCACGCGAGGGCATGATCACCCCGCAGTGAATGCACGGCACGGTGAGAGCTGCGTTGATTGCGGTGACGTTGGACAAACCCGCCGTTGCGGAAGAGGGGCCTTTACGCTCGAGCGGGCCAGCTTCGAATTCCATCACAGGATTCATCACCGGAGAGGAAAGCCCCAGCATAGAAGGAGACGATGCGCTCACCTGAGCATCGTCATCTTTATCCTGGCGACTGCGCGATCCGAAGAGGGCGCGCACAAGCGGGATGCAGACGAGCAGAACGGCAGCCCCGGCGATGTATGCGATCAGGTGATGAGGCGAATTCAGAAGCTTATCCAGATAAGTGTGCAGTGAATCGATGACAGCATGCATAGCGATCTCCGGTTCCATTGCTACTGCTCTCATCGCCGGGAAGCGCGGCGATGAAGGGGGAAGCGGTAAAGCGTGACTCAGCAATTTTGCAGGCCATACCGGCAAGGCAGGCCTCAAGCCTCGGGCCATGGCCCGTTTTGGCTTAGAGACAGAATTCTAGGCCAGGTTTGTCTGGAGACGTTGAATTTGCCACGATTTTATCGTTCCGCAGCGTGCCAGCTTGGAACTCCGCCCTGGAGCGCATGGCGCCATTAGTACCGCTTTCGCTATCGTCCAGCGGAGCGCTGTTATAAGGCAGTTAACAGTGGCGGCGACCGGCGGCTTCAGAACCAAGAGCTTCAAAACTAAGGGCTTCGGAACCCGCGCTCTAAAACCAGGTTTGCTGGCGATAGCGCCGGTATTCGTCGCCGAAGGTTGCTTCGAGGATCGTAGCTTCCCTGCGCGCCCGGACGATCTGCATGGGGATAACAATGACCAGGGCCAACAGCAGCCACCACGCCGGGATAAACATCGCGAGCCCGAGAAAGAAGAAGCAACCGAAGATATAGATCGGATTGCGGATGCGCGCATACAGGCCGCTGGTGACCAGGCGGGTCGCCCTGGCGCGAACGGAGAAGGAGCGGCCAAGCTGGATGCGGGCCGTCACGATAAGCGACAGCGATGCCACGGCAACAACCGCACCGGCAATGCGCAGCGGCCCCCAGGGCTGGCGCAGGAATTGCGGCACAAAGAAGCAGAGAGCGACAAGAATCAGCGTTAGGGAGAGGATGTTGGCCTTCATGCGATTCGGCGGATCTCCTGTGGGCCACGCGTGAGACTTGAGAGCAGTCGCTGCTTATGCCTGCCCAAGGAGATTCGGACTGGATTCTATCTGAAGGAACGCAACCGGCCCGGTAACCGGGCTTTCCACAAAGGTGGAGTTCGCCGCCGGTGGAGATTGGGGTTACAACTGGGCTTACCCTCGTATTTTGGAGCTGCACCCGTACGGATGTCGGATTTTGCCCAGAGCGTGAAGCAACAGGCGGACATTGTCCGCGTGATCGGCGAGTACATCACGCTGAAAAAAAGCGGCGCCCAGAACTACTCCGGGCTGTGCCCCTTCCATGGGGAGAAGACTCCGTCGTTTTCCGTGCACGTGACCCGGCAGTTCTACCACTGCTTCGGGTGCGGGGTTTCGGGCGATGTCTTCAAATTCGTGCAGGAGATCGACAAGGTCAGTTTCCCGGAGGCGGTGAAGATTGTCGCGCAGAAGTGCGGGATCGCGCTGCCGAAGCGCGAGTTCTCCTCTCCGGAAGAGGCAGCGGAGAGCCGGCTGCGCGGGCGGCTTCTGGAGCTGTACGAGCAGGCAACGCTCTTCTTTGAAGAGCAGTTGAAGTCGCCGGAGGGCGCACGGGCGCGCGAGTACCTGACCGGGCGTGGATTGAAGCCGGAGACGCTGGCGAAATTCCGCATCGGCTATGCGCCGGAAGGGTTCGGCGGATTGCGCGACCGGCTGAATGGCGCGGCGCCACCCGATGTGCTGCGAGCTTCCGGGCTCTTCGGCTTCAAGGCGCAGGAGGATGGCGGCGCGGGGCGGATGTACGACTACTTCCGCAAGCGGATCACCTTTCCCATCGCGAACGAGGGCGGCCGCGTGATTGCGTTCACCGCGCGGGCATTGGATTCGGACGACAAGGGCGGCCCGAAATACCTGAACTCCCCGGAGACGCCGCTCTATTCGAAGGGCCAGGTGCTCTTTAACCTGGACAAGGCGCGACAGGCAATCCGGCAGCAGAACTTTGCTCTGCTGGTGGAGGGGCAGATGGACTGCATCTCGGTGTTTGCGGCGGGGGTAGCGCCGGTGCTGGCCACCAGCGGGACGGCTTTCACCGAGCAGCAGGCGCGGCTGTTGCGGCGCTATACCACGCGCGTGGTGGTGAATTTCGACCCGGACACGGCCGGGGCGAATGCGGCGGAGAAGTCGATTGCGCTGCTCACGGAGGAGGGCTTCGAGGTGCGGGTGGTGACGCTCGAAGGCGGCCTTGATCCGGACCGATTTGTGCGCGAACGGGGCATTCAGGCGTACGCCGAAGCACTGAAAAGTGCTGTTCGGCATTCGGATTACCTGATTGAGCGGGCGCGCAAGCTCTTCCCAGTACGGACGGCACAGGGCAAGGTGGAGGCGGTAAACTTCCTGCTTCCGCACATCCAGCGGATGCCCGATGTGATTGCAAAGGTAGAGTTCGCGAAGGACATCGGGGACAAGCTGGCCATCGATGCCGCTCTCCTGCGGGAGAGGCTGAAGCAAGCCGCAGCGAAGCGGCCGGGCCAGGTGGCGGCGATGGGAATATCAAACCTATCCGAATGTGAGCGGGTGCTGGTGCGGGCGCTTGCCGGACCGCTCGGAAGTGAGACGTTTCGGCGAGTTTTCCAGGCGATGGAAGCACAACCCGAGCATTTTGAAGGGCTTGGCATTTTGACTGCGCTGCAGGAACTGGCCGGGCGCGCGATTGCCGATCCGCTCGAGGTGCTGCAACCGAGTGCGCGGACGATGGTGGCGCAGCTGCTGATGCGGGAAAGCGAGCCGGTGAACGGGCACGAACTGGAGTCGACCCTCGTGACGCTGGAGCGGCACTTCCTGGAGCATCGCCAGCGCCGGTTGCGTGGCGCCATCGCCGAGGCCGAGCGCAGGGGCGATCTGCCGGGCGTGACCGCACGGATGACGGAGCGGATGGAACTGGACCGGCGGCTGCGTGACCTGGACCAGCGGATGCGGGAATTGATCGGTCAGCACGGGTAAGCACTCCCTTGCTTCAGGCACCCTGCGGGCGGTGCGTGCGAAACGTCATCCTAGCTTGGATGTGGTTCAGGGACCGTCCTGAGCCTGCTTGCCGATTCTGACCGGAGGCTTTGCCCGTGCGACACTGCTGGATCTACCTGCTGCTGGTGCTCGCGTCAGCGCACTGCGCGCGGGCGATCTTCTTCGCCAATACCAACGCCATCGTCATGCAGATGACCGCATACGAGCACGGCCAGGATCAAATGCCTTTCCAGGGCCGGGTGCTGCTGGAGCCGGCGATGCGCTGGGCCCACCAGAGCCACGCGATGCAGCATATCTCCGAGCGCTTTAACGAGAACAAGCTGGTAGCCGAGCCCTATACGCCGGAGAAGGTGGCAAGCATCCTGATCGGGTGCGTGGCGGTGTGCCTGCTAGGATTGCTGGCCAACTACGCAGGCCGGGAGGTAGCCGGGCCCCTGTGGTGGCTACCCTGGACGATCGTGCTGGCGATCCTGTACAGCAGCTACGCGGCGCGGGTGGAGCAGGCGTACTGGTATCCCTACGATCTGCCGGAGTTCCTGCTATTTGGAGTGGGAACGGTCTTTGCCACGCGACGGCAGTTTGTGGCTCTGCTGGTGCTGATGCCACTGGTTGCGCTGAACCGCGAGACGGCCATCCTGCTGGTGCCGCTGTGGATAGCGGCGGCGTGGCCGGAGGAGGGCGAGAGCCGTCGTCATACCGTGCTTATGCTGCAAACTGTGGCCCTGGCGGCGGTCTGGGGCGTGGTGCGGCTGCTGATCGCCCGGCATTTTGCCCATAACTCCTCGATGACCGGCTCGCGCATACCACGTGACCTGCACGATCTGCTGAACCCCCGCCATTGGCCGCAGATGGCCAGTGCTTTGGGCTTCCTGCTTCCCGCAGTGACCGTGAACTGGCGGCGGCTGGGGGTGCGCAGCCAGCGGATGCTGTGGGCTATGTGGGCGTGCATGCCGGTCCTGCTCTACTTCGGAATATGGACCGAGAGCCGGATCTTCGACGAGTTCACCCTGCTTGTAGCGGTGTTGGCGACCGAGGCCGTGATGTCTTATCTGAAGCAATGGTGCCCGGGCTGGCCGACGCCGGCCGCGAGCCTGTCTTGAACCGCAGGCAACGGGCGAAACCGGCAGGCAACGGGCGCGGCTGAACCGATAGGCACATCAGAATTCCGCTGGGAAAGCCCGGCCGCGATGAAACAAAATGCCCCGAAGTACATCTAACTTCTTGAGGATAAAAGTGCCCGCCGGTCGGAATCCGGTGGGGCAGCGTGATATCCTGATTTTCTCTGTCTTGAAGAGTGCGTCAACCAGCCCGCACGATGCCTTTCTAGGCCGCGGGATCAGCCACTAATAGGATGGCCCTTATCGCGCATCTTCACTCATAGATAGAACGGTTTGCCCAAGACAAACCAGCGCAGCGAAAGCTGCGCCAGTGGCGAAATAACGCGGGGAGACAAGGCGCGCTTTGGCGATAGAAGACAAATTCGAAGACGACATCCAGAAGTTGATGGATCAGGGCAAGGAAAAAGGATACCTCACCTATGGTGAGGTAAACGACCTGCTGCCGGACAATATGCATTCGGCGGACGACCTTGACGATCTCATCACCACCATCAACACCCAGGGCATCGACCTGCTCGAAGGCGAGCCCAAGTTTGCCGGGGAGAAGTTTGACGCGGAGCACGCCGAAGAGGGCGACGACGTTGAGCTGGACCTGACACCGGGAACACTCGAGAAGACGAACGACCCCGTCCGCATGTACCTGCGCGAGATGGGCACGGTGCCGCTGCTGACGCGCGAGGGCGAAGTTGAGATCGCCAAGCGCATCGAGCGCGGTCAGCTTCGCGTGCTGAAGGCAATCTCGCGGTCGCCGATCGTGATCCGCGAAGTAGTGGCGCTGGGCGAAGACCTGAAACGCGGCGTGCGCAACATCAAGGAAGTGGTCATCTTCGATGAAGAGGAGATCACGGAAGAGATTCTGCAGACACGCGTGAAGGCCACCGTTGCGCGCGTGGATACGCTGTTGAAGCACCAGAAGAAGGCGCAGGCGCTGCTCGAAAAACTCGAGACAATCAACGTCAAGACCAAGGCGAAGGAGCACCGCAAGACGCGCTGGCTGATGGGCCGCGAGCGGGTGCACGTGTCGCGCATCGTCCGGGAGTTGAAGTACACCAATGGCGAGCGCAAGCGGCTGCTCGACAAGGTCAACAAGACGGTGGATTCGATGCGCACGCTGGAGCGGCAGATCAAGTCGCTAGAGCAGAAGCACGATGCGTCGAAGAGCGAGGAGTTGCGCAAGGAATACCGCCGTCAGCAGCGCAACTGCAAGACCGATCTCGATCACCTGGAGACGGAGATTGGCGTTTCCATCGCCGACCTGAAGCGCACGCAGCGCGAGATGATCCAGGGCGACATGGACGCCGAGCGGGCGAAGCGGGAGCTGATTGAAGCGAACCTTCGTCTCGTTGTCTCGATCGCGAAGAAGTACACGAATCGCGGCCTGCAGTTCCTCGACCTGATCCAGGAGGGCAACATCGGCCTGATGAAGGCGGTGGACAAGTTCGAGTACCGTCGCGGTTACAAGTTCTCGACCTATGCGACGTGGTGGATCCGGCAGGCGATCACGAGGGCTATTGCCGACCAGGCGCGAACTATCCGTATTCCTGTCCACATGATCGAGACCATCAACAAGCTGATCCGCACCTCGCGGCAACTGGTGCAGGAGCTGGGCCGCGAGCCTACCTCGGAAGAGATCGCCAAGCGCATGGATATTCCAGTCGCGAAGGTGCGCAAGGTGCTGAAGATTGCGCAGGAACCGATCTCGCTCGAAACGCCGATTGGCGAAGAGGAAGATTCGCACCTGGGCGACTTCATCGAAGACCGTCAGGCGGTATCGCCGTCCGAAGCGGTGATCAGCGTGAACCTGAAGGAGTACACCTCGCAGGTGCTGCGTACCCTGACCCCGCGCGAAGAGCGCGTGATCAAGATGCGCTTCGGCCTGGAGGATGGCTCCGAGCACACACTGGAAGAGGTCGGCCAGAGCTTCCAGGTGACGCGCGAGCGCATCCGCCAGATCGAGGCGAAGGCGCTGCGCAAGCTGCGGCATCCGTCGCGCTCGCGGCGGTTGAAGGCGTTTGTGGATGGCGTGAAGGAAATTTAGGGAGCAGGGATCAGGGATTAGCAAACGAGGGAGCCTTTCGGCTCCCTCGTTGTTTTTGCGCGGCCATTGCGGCTGAAACTGCAAGTCCATTCGACAAGCTCAGGGCAGGCTCTTCGCTTGCGCTCAGGATCACGTTTCACATTCGATCGATTTCGCTGATTTCAAAAGCGTGCACGCCGCGTTCCACTGGCGAGTGAGCTCTGGAACAGCAGATCCCTCCACTTCGCTTCGCTCCGGTCGGGATGACGGATTTCTTTTCGCTGATCGCTGAGTCGCTACTGCGCCGGGTGCGCCTTGCCGTCCTTCACGGCCTGATCGATGAGTGATTGCACCTTGCTGTCGGCTTCGCGGCTGGCCTGGCGCTGCTCACGGCCGAGCAATCCCTGCTGACGCCCGAGCTCACCCTGTAGGCGGCCCAGTTCGCCTTCCTGTTTGCCAAGCTCGCGCATCTTCTCGACCAGCGGCTCCATCTGCTTGCGCATCTGTTCAGCCTGTTCACGCATTTGCTTCTCCATCGCTTTGCGCTGCGGCTCCTGCGCTTTGAACTGCGCCATGTCTTTGTCAAAGCGCTCTTGCGCCTGCTTGCGCTGTGCCTCCAGAGCGGCACGGTCGGACTCGCTCAGGGAATCGCCTTCCATGGCCAGCTTGGTGGACAGTGCGGTCATATCCGAGACGTCCTTGTCGAAGTCTTTCGGCATCTCGAAATGAAAATCTTCAGCGAATTTGCCCTGCATGGCGCCCCACTCACCCTGCCTGGCACCGAGTTCACCCTGCACCGCGCCGAGCTCGCCTTGTTTCGCGCCGAGCTCACCCTGCTTCGCGCCTAGCTCGCCTTGCTTTTTTGCGAGCTCATTTACATGCGAGTAGGCCTCCTGCGCCTGCTTCACGAGTGCCGGATCGTCAATGATCCAGGTCTTGCCATCGCGCTCGAAAAGGACAGCGCCGCCGGGATGCTTGGCCTGCTCGTCGCGGAATTTGTCGCTGTCGCTGGTCCAGCCGTGCATCATCACGGTGTGGTCATCAGGTCCATAGATAGCGTAGCCGCGGCCGTGGAGATCGATGGGACCGTCTGTAACGGGAGGCACGACATCGACCTGTGACATCGCGAGAACGTGTGTGCCGTCCTTGCTGAGGATGAGGGGATTCACCATAGCGAGAGGCTGGACGGAGACTACAGGCAAGACCGAATCCAGACTTTGAATACGGATGACACTGTCGACCCTGGGCCCGAGGACCTTGGGAACGACGGTGGCTTTGAAGTGGATATTCGGGGTTACGTGAATGACGGGCGAATTGCAAATGTCTTGGTCGGAGCAATCGTCTTTCAATGCGATCGAAGAACCGACCACTGCCTCGGATGGAGAAACGGCGACGGGTGTTGGAGGCAAAGGAGGGACATCCGGCGCAGGGAAAGGCGATGCAGCTGGCGAAGGTGCAGAGACAGCCGGAGGCGTCGCGGGCGGCGCAGGAGCCTGCGGCGCCGCGAGGACGATGGAGGCCGGTTGGTGGATGTCGACCGAGGCCGCGGCGGCAATGGCGGCGGTCGCGAGCAACGCGGCGGCAGCGATGGCCTGGCCACGGCGATGGCGGAAGGCACTGGAGAGTTGCGGGTCGGCGATGAGGCGTTCGACGCGCTCGCGCAGTCCGGCGGACTGTGCCATGGCAAGCATGCCCGAGGGGGTCTGGTCGGCAGAGGCGAAGCGGACGAGCAGTTGCGCGTAGCTGAGGCCGTCTCCGCTGGAGGCGACGGCGGCACGGTCGCAGATCGTCTCGCTCAGCCGTGATAGCTGCGGACGAAGCCACCACGCATGGGGGCTGATCCAGAAAAAGCAGTGGTGGAGCGTGGCGGCGAGTTGCAGGTAAAAGTCACCTTCGCGAACGTGCTGGGCCTCGTGGGCGAGCGTGGCACGGAGCGCGGCTTCATCCCACTCGATGGCTTCGAGTGGCAGCAAGATGCCGTGGCCGACGGTGGCCGGCGAACGGAGATCCATGGAGAGGCGAACCGGCAG
>DATBCB010000098.1:0-2011 GCA_036270675.1 Acidobacteriaceae bacterium
GTCACTGTGGCAGACACCACAGGCCTGCACCTTGATCCGCACCTGTCCTGGGCCGGGCTCGGGAATCTCGCGCTCGACGATCTGGAACTCTGCTCCGCCCTTGGGAATCTGCGCGACCTTCATGGTTGCTACTGCGACTGCCGTTGCCATAGATTCTCCTTTTTTATGTGTCGACGATGGTTGAAAGAGACTTACACAACTGGCGATGTGCTGCTGTTTCGTGCTGAGCCTCGAAGGTTACTGGCCCATGCGCGTTCGATCGGTCACTACTCCATGTCCAAGGTCCAGCGTTACATAAGGTCTAGCGTTACACCTGGATGGCGTCGCGCATGTTTACAAGGAATGAAACGTCACTTCCAGCGCGGGAAAGTGCGACTTGTCGCTTTTCGCGTAGCTGGGAGCGACGAGCCGTCGCGGTTGCGGGATTCGGCGCGGACCCCACACTAATTGGCGGTCACGGTACGTCCCCGCATGCGCGCTTGTCAAACGACCTGCCGAGTCGCATTGCTGTCAATGAATCCCGCCGGCTTTATCCCGCTTGCGACCGGTACACTTGAAATTGATGGAGATACTGTACGGTCTGCACCCGGTGGAGGAGGCGTTGCGCTCCGGCAGCCGGCGTTTTGACCATGTTGTTGTAGCGCGGGAGCGGCAGGACAAGCGGCTCGAGAAGATTCTTGAAGCATGCCGCGAACGCGGTGTGCGGGTGCGGAGCGAGAGCCGGGAGCAGTTGACGCTGGTGGCGCGGAATCCCGGACATCAGGGCGTGGTGGCGTTTGTCCGCGAGCGAACGACGCTGGAGATGGAGGACCTGCTGGGCGCGGATGGCGCAGCGGCAGGCAATCCGCCGCTGCTGCTGGCGCTGGATGGTGTAGAAGACCCGCAGAATTTAGGAGCGCTGCTGCGCTCGGCGGACGGCGCCGGTGTGACCGGTGTCCTGCTGACGGAGCGGCGGTCGGCCCCGCTGAGCGCGGTGGCGCTGAAGGCTTCTGCGGGCGCGGCGGAGCATGTGCGGATTGCGCGGGTGGTGAACCTGGTGAGGGCGCTGGAGCAGGTGAAGGCGGCGAATATCTGGTGCGTGGGCCTGGATGAGCGCGGCACGATGGATTACACGGAGTACGACTTTACGACGCCCTGCCTGCTGTTGCTGGGGCGCGAGGGCGCGGGGCTGCACGATCTGGTACGGCGCAGCTGCGATCACCTGCTGCGCATTCCGATGGCGGGGAAGGTGGCTTCGCTGAATGTCTCGGCCGCGGGGGCGGTGGTGCTGTACGAAGCCTTCCGGCAGCGGCGAAGGGCGCAGCAGAAGGACACGGCTGCGCCGGAGGCCGCGCCCGCGAAGCCGCGCAAGGGGCTCGGTTCCTGATGCAGCTTTGCAGGACGCGCCGCTTGCTAACTACGAGGCTGTCGGTCGTATTTGTTTTCGTCACATTGGCGGTTGCGTTTGCTGCTGCGGCTTCCGCGCAGCAGGGCAGCGTGGTTGCGAACAGCGCGGGGCAGACCGCGTCGCAGGCGGCTGCGGCGACCCCCGAGACGAAGTTCGACGTCTCCGATGCGCTGCGGCGCGCGATCCTGTTCACGAACTATGCGCTCGATGTACGGCTGGAGACGCGCGACACTACGATGCACGCGCGCGCCATCGTCACGGTGAAGAACGACGGCGCTGCGGCGCTGGATGCGATTCCGCTGCAGATCTCTTCTTCGCTGGCCTGGGAGGCGATTGATGCTGAGGGCAAGCCGCTGCGCTTTGCGCATCACACGGTCGCGACCGATGCCGATCATACGGGTGGGATGGATGAGGCGCTGGTGAGTCTGGCGGCGCCGCTCCCGCCGGGCGCGGAGCAGACGCTGACGGTCTTCTACAGCGGACCGATGGTGCCCACGGCGAAACGGTTAGAGAGCATCGGCACACCGCCCGATGTGGCGATGCATGCGGACTGGGATGGCATCCGCGAAGAGTTCACGGGACTGCGCGGCTTTGGCAATGTGCTGTGGTATCCGGTGAGTCATG
>DATBCB010000099.1:0-3417 GCA_036270675.1 Acidobacteriaceae bacterium
CGGTGATGACATATGTCTTCTGGAACTTTCATGAGGCGCAGCCCGGCCAGTACGACTTCACCGGACAGCGCGATGTCGCTGAGTTCATTCGTGAGGCGCAACAGGAGGGGCTCTATGTCATCCTGCGCCCCGGTTCATACAGCTGCGGCGAGTGGGACCTGGGCGGCTATCCGGCCTGGCTCCTGCGCGATCGCAACCTGAAGCTGCGCAGTCTCGACCCCGCCTATCAACAGGCCGCCAGCCGCTGGATGGATCGGGTTGGCCAGGAGCTGGCGCCGCTCCAGCTCGACCGTGGCGGCCCGATCATCGCCGTCCAGGTAGAGAACGAATACGGTTCCTTTCAGGATGCCAAAGAGAACGATCATGCCTACATGGAGAGCGCGCGGCAGATGGTGCTGCACGCCGGCTTCACGAGCGCGCTGCTCTACACGGCGGATGGCGCGGAAGAGCTGACCCGCGGCTCGCTGCCGGGACTTCCAGCGGCCATCGACTTTGGTACTGGCGAAGCGGAGCGTTCCTTCGCGCTCTACCGCAAGCTCCATCCGGAAGGGCCATATTTTTGCGCAGAATACTGGGCCGGCTGGTTCGATCACTGGGGCGCAAAGCATGAGCACACTGACGCCGCAAAGCAAGTGGCGGAGATTCGCTGGATGCTGCGACAAGGCTACTCCGTCAGCATGTACATGATTTTTGGCGGCACCAGCTTCGGCTGGTTCAGCGGAGCGAATTCGAATGGCCACAACTACCAGCCCGACGTGACCAGCTACGATTACGACGCGCCCATCGACGAGGCGGGCCAGCCGCGGCCGAAGTTCTTCGCGATACGCAAGGCCATTCAGGAAGTCACCGGCGTGACTCCGCCGCCTGTACCGCCGTTGCCGATCCTCGGCACGCTGCCACCGATTCCGTTGACCGAAAGCGTATCGCTGTGGAACGTGCTGCCAGCGCCGGCCAATTCGCAGCAGCCACTCACCATGGAAGACCTGCACCAGGACTTCGGCTACGTGCTCTACCGCACCACGCTGCACGGACCCGCATCCGGCGATCTAGTGCTCGACGAGCTGCACTCCTACGCCCGTGTCTATCTTGACGGCAAACTCGCGGGCGTGCTCGACCGGCGCCTCGGCAAAATGTCCATGCCGCTCACCATCACGGGCAAAGAGCAACGCCTCGACATCCTGGTCGAGAACTCGGGCCGCGTGAACTTCACCGCCGTGCTGCGCACCGAGCCGGCGGGCATCACGCATGGCGTCACCTTCGCCGGCAAGCCGATCACCGGCTGGCAGAACTATGCGCTACCCTTCGCCGATCCTGCCGCCTCGCCCTTCACCGAGGAGCCACCTGCTCGCGGTCCCGCGCTCTACCGCGGCACGTTTTCCATCGGCAAGCCGACCGACACGTTCCTGGACATGCGCGCCTACGGCAAGGGACAAGTCTGGATAAACGGCCACGCGCTCGGACGCTACTGGCGCATCGGCCCGCAAGGCGGCCTCTATCTGCCCGGCGCGTGGCTGCATCCCGGCCGCAATGAGGTGGTGCTGCTCGATCTCGATGGCGGGGCTGTGCCGCCGCTTACAGGCGTCGATCATGCGCTCATAGACGAGCCAATACGCGCCGAGCAGTAGGATATACAATAAGCGATGTATATCCGGAGGTGGGTATGCAGGTATCGAAGTGGGGAAACAGTCTCGCCGTGCGTCTTCCTGCAGCGGTAGTCGAAGCGCTGGATCTGAAGGAGGGCGATCAGATCGAGATTCGCGTTGCCGAAAGACGAGGCTTCGAGGTGGCGCGCGACAGGAGCATGGAACGAGCGATGGCGCGGCTTCGGAAATTGCGCGAAACGGGCAAGCCCCTGCCGCCCGGGTTCCGTTTCGACCGAGATGAAGCGAATGCCCGCTGAGGCCGCATTTGCGGATACAAATGTCCTACTGTACGCGATGGTACCCGGGGATCCACGCTATCCCATTGCAGAGCAGGTTCTGTATACCCGGCCTGTAATCAACGTCCAGGTTCTGAACGAGTTTGCAAACGTGACCAGGCGCAAACTGGGTTGGACCTGGCGACGTATTGAGGAGGCGCTCGACACAATTCAGCAAATCTGCGGCTTACCGCGCCCTCTCACATTAGAGACACACCGCTCTGGCATCGAAATCGCCCGAGCTCATGGTTTGGCCGTCTATGACGCGCTCATCGTGGCTGCGGCACTTGAGGCGGGCTGCGCTACTCTCTACTCTGAGGACATGCAAAGCGGGCAGAAAATGCGGTCGCTGACCATCCGAAATCCGTTCGCCTCAACCTGATCACAGCTCTTGTCTCGCGAATGACGGCGGCGTAGAGTCAGACCATCTTCCGGAACACTAGCTGAATCACGATGGATGCCTTCGATCCACGCACCTGCCAACTACGCAGCCATACCCGCCGCGAATTTCTGCGCCTCATTGCCGGCTCTGCTTCGGCCACCGCCGTTTCTACCCTGGTGCCCTCCGCATTCGCGGCTGCCATCCGGCCGCGGCCCCGGACCGTTGTCGTCACGTTTGGCGGCGGTGCTCGCGATGAAGAGACCTTCGCTCTCGACGGGCAGCAGAACATCCCGCATCTTCTCACTGAGCTCATCCCCCAGGGTACATTCTTCACGCAGGTCGTAAACCACGGCATTCTCGGCCACTATGTCGCGACCGCCGGCATCGTCACCGGCTGCTACGAGACCTTCGACAACTTCATCGCGCAGCCCACCGGCAATCCAACGGTCTTTGAATACTTCCGTCGCGGGCTCGCACGTCCGATGGATGATGCATGGGTCATCGCGCCAAGCAATGGCTTTCAGCAGATCGGCTTCAGCCGTCATGGCGGATATGAAGGGCAGGGCGCCGGCGTCATCCTGCCGAAGCAACTGCTCGCCGCGGCGGTAAACAAGCAGCGGCCGCAATCGCTGGTCGATTATGAGCACTTGCTGCAGGACAACTACGAGATGCCGGTCTACCGGCCGTCGCTCTCGCAAAGCGATGGCGAGCTGCATCTGGAGCAGATCGCGTCCACGCTGCGGCTCTCCGTCGAGGACTTCACCCGCGACGCGCGCTCGCTCGACAGCGCCGACGAGCTGTCGCTCTCCATCGCGCGCCGCCTGATGGCGCAAGTGTCGCCATCGCTGTTGCTCATCACGTTGCACGATATGGATGTCGCTCACGCCGGAGCCTTTTCGCTCTACGTGGATGCGATCCAGCGTGCCGACCGTATCTGTGGTGAGCTCTGGACCACCATCCAGAGCATGCCGGAGTACAAGGACCGCACCGCGCTTTTCATCATGCCGGACTTTGGCCGCGATGCCGATGGCGATCCCGGCGGCAATGGCTTCCAGCATCACCGCACCGGCGGTGCCATGGCACGCACCACCTGGCTGCTCGCGCTCGGCCCGGGTAT
>DATBCB010000100.1:0-1672 GCA_036270675.1 Acidobacteriaceae bacterium
GCCAGGACGAGCAGGATCAGCGTCGTCAGCAGGATCGCCATGCGGCGACGGTTGATGGCCTCGGCTGCCCGGCGGCCGACTATTGCGGTCAAAGACAAGGCGCTTTTTGACACCTGCGCGGACGATCCACCCTCACCCCTGCCCTCTCCCGCTGCGCGGGAGAGGGGCAACGGCACCGGATCCTCTCAGCTTCTGGGGTAGGGAGAATGGCGCCCATGGGAGTCCATTTCGTTTCGTTCGTATTACTTCCACTCGTCGACGAAGTCCGCCCGCCGGTTGTCGGCCCAGCAGCGCTCCTCGTGGCACGGCGCGCGCGGCTTCTCCTTGCCGAAACTGATCGTCTCGACGCGCTCCTGTGGGACTCCCAGCAAGACCATTGACTGCTTGACCGCGTCGGCGCGCCGCTGACCCAAAGCCAGGTTGTACTCGCGGCCACCCCGCTCGTCGCAGTTCCCCTGCAGAGTGACATTATCGTTGGAAAAGGTGCTGGCCAGCTTCGCGTGCTCCGAAACCACCGCAGTTTGGCCAGGCATCATCGCAGAGCGGTCGAATTCGAAATAGACACTGTCTCCGGCTGTCGCCGCGCGCATCCTCTCGAAAGCCGCCTTCGGCGACTGGGGCGCCACCGGCCGCGCGTATGTCAAAACCGCAGACGGCGCAGGTTCGGACGCGGCCGCTCTAGGCGGCGATGCGAGCGCGGGGGGCGGTGGCGGAAGCGGTGTCGCGCAGGCCGCCAGCAGGCCGGCCAGGAGCGGGAAGAAGCCCGCGATCAAGCTCCTCATAGGATCTCCTTTTGGATAAATGGGCGGGACTTGCCCGCATCGCTCCAGGAGCAAGGGCCATTCCAGGCAGCAAGTTCTCGTTACTCCCCCGGGCGAACCGCGCAACAACAAGGACTTGCGGATCGGATGAGGCGGAAGGCCCGGCATGGGAAGACAAAGTGCCGGCGAACGCGCGCCAATCGGCAGGCACCGCGCCAGTGGGCGGGCATCACCCGTGTTCGCGGCGGACACCCGCGTGATGCCCGCCCACTGGCGGTCGTGCCCGCCGGTTGGCGAACGCCCCCCCGGCACTTGACGTTTCTGTCACCGGGCATCTCGACCCGGCCGATACGTAAGTCCTTGTTGCTGCACCGCTTACGTCACGGGGCGACCAGCAACTGCCCCGCTGGAACGGCCCTTGCTCTACAGCAAACCGATGGACGAATTTAGGCCATGGAAACGATTGAAATCGGCACCTCCGGGATCGCTGCTTCGCGCATGGGACTGAGCACCCAGGCAATCGGCAGCTGGGCCTGGGGCGGCCATACGGGCGATCTCGAGCGCTCGATGTCCACGATCCACTGCGCGATCGAGCGTGGGATCACCTTTGTTCATACGGCGCCGGTATACGGCTTTGGCTTGTCCGAAAGAATCGTCGGCATGATGCTTTCAGGCGGTTTGCGCGAGCGCGCAATCATCGCAACTCAAACGGGGCTGCAGTGGCGAGACGGCAAGGTGCGCAGAAACTCTGCCCCTGCGCACGTCCGAAAAGAGGTGGAGGAGTCGCTGCGACGCTTGCGCACAGACCGGATCGATCTTTATATCGCCCAATGGCCCGATCCGCTCACTCCCATTGCCGAGACGGCGAAAACTCTCGCGCGCCTGCTGAAGGAGGGAAAGATTCGCGCAAT
>DATBCB010000101.1:0-6251 GCA_036270675.1 Acidobacteriaceae bacterium
CGAATTTCGTGCGCAGCCATCCTGCGCTGAACAGTATCTTCGATGCGTTGCGTGCCGGCGAGCCGTGGTATGAGCTGCTGTCGATGGTGGCGATTGTCTTCTTCGCCTACTTCTACATCTCGATCGTCTTTCGCCCGGACGATATCGCCGACAACATGCGCAAGTATGGCGGCTTCATCCCCGGTATCCGGCCCGGCCGGCGCACCTCGGATTACATCAACGACATCCTGACCCGCATCACCCTGGTAGGCGCTGTTTACCTGATCGTCGTCTGGCTGATTCCGCAGATCATGATCAACGGCATCCACCTCGAGAATCTGTGGCTGGTCGGTTCGGTCTTCGAGAAGATGCCGACCTGGGTGACGCATGGCCTAGGGCTGAACTTCTACTTCGGCGGCACCTCACTGCTGATCGTGGTCGGCGTGGCCATGGACACGGTGAACCAGGTCGAATCGCAGCTCATCATGCGCCACTATGAGGGCTTCTCTCCACGGAGCGGCCGGGTGCGCGGACGCCGCGCGTGGTAGCGGGATCGACGGAGTTGGCCCCCGCGAACCTGACGCCAGGGCAGCAGCGCACGGATCTTCGGCCCGGACTTCGGCCTGATCTACTGCCCGGAGTTCGGCCCGGTCCAGTACTCCTTTTGGGTGCGCCCGGGGTGGGCAAGGGAACGCAGGCCAAGGCCATCATGGCGGCCTGGGGCATCCCGCAGATCTCGACCGGCGACCTGCTGCGCGAGATTCGCAACCGCGACGTGCAGCCGAGCGCCCTGGCCAATCGCCTGCTGCGCGAAGGTAAGCTGCACGAAGACGACCTGGCCCGCATGGCAGCCGGCAAGCTGGTCTCCGACGCGCTGGTGAACGACATGGTTGCCGCCCGCCTGGAGGAGCCCGATACCGTGCACGGCTACATCCTGGACGGCTTTCCCCGCACCCTGGTGCAGGCCGACTGGCTCGATGCGTACCTGGCCTCCCGCGGCGACAGCCTTCCTGTGGTCGCGGTCAGTTTGCGGGTGAATGAGCGGCAATTGCTGCTGCGCATCACCGGCCGGCGAAGCTGTCCGGTCTGCAAGCGCATCTATAACGTGCACCTGAAGCCGCCGGTCGCCGACACGGTCTGCGACTTCGATCAGACGGTGCTCGAGCAGCGCGTCGATGACACGGAGGCGGTCTTTGCCGAACGCATGCGCGCCTATGCCGAGCAGACAGCGCCGGTGCTCGAACATTACCGGGCTTTGGGCCGCTATGCCGAAGTGGATGGTGATTCATCTGTCGAGGCGGTGACAGAGAGCATCCTGGCAGCGGTGGAACAGTTACGGGGCTAGCGTAAGCGACAACATCATGGCAATCGTGATCAAGACCTCGAAGGAAGTGGAGAAGATGCGCCGCGCTGGCGGGATTGTGCGCGAGGTGCTCCATGCGGTGCGGGCCATGGTGAGGCCGGGGGTGACGACGCTGGAGTTAGAGAACATGGCGGCGAAGATGATCGAAGACGCAGGCGCCACGCCGGCCTTCAAGGGCTATCACGGATTTCCCTGCGTGCTCTGCACTTCGCTGAACGAGCAGGTGGTGCACGGGATTCCGTCGGCGAAGACGGTGCTGCGCGAGGGCGACATTCTCTCGGTCGATTGCGGCGCGGTGATCGATGGATACTATGGCGATTCGGCTATCACGATCCCGGTGGGCAAGGTGGCGGCGACGACCCAGCGGCTGCTTGATGTGACGCGAGGATCGCTCGAAAAGGCCATCGAGACCGTCCGTCCCGGGGCCATGCTGGGCGATGTGGGTGCGGCGGTGCAGGAGATGGTCGAGGCCGAGGGCTTCAGCGTGGTGAAGGAGTTTGTGGGCCATGGCATCGGGACGCACATGCACGAAGACCCGCAGATTCCCAACTTTGGCCAGCGGGGACGCGGGGTCCGGCTGCGTGAGGGCATGGTGCTGGCCATCGAGCCCATGGTCAACGCGGGCGGCGATGCAGTACGGGTCTTGAAGGACGGTTGGACGGCAGTGACCGAGGACGGCAGCCTTAGCGCGCATTTCGAGCACACAGTTGCGGTGACGAAGGATGGCGCGGCGATTTTGACTCTGTAAAGCGAGAATTTCCTCTTGGCTGTCTGAGAAGGTATTCCGGGGAAGGTATTCCGATGTGCGGCTTTTCTTGACGGAAAAGCTGCGACGGGCGAGGTTCGCTGGCGGGCAGTGGAGGAAATTCTCTCCAAGTCCCGTGAATCAGGTATCATAGGGGTTGGCACATAAAAGCATTTTCGGTAATACTGTTGACTTGCGGAGATTCTCTCAGCGTGGCTTTTCCTTCAAAGAAAATCCACAATAGCGGCCGTTGGGCGGTCTAGCTTATACCGAAAATGCTTCAGTGGCCGGAGGCTTTGCCAGAACTCTCTGGCGGGACGAGTCTGGCGGAACCAGGAAGATGGATTGTCGAAGGAAGACGCAATAGAAGTTATGGCGACGGTGCTCGAGACGTTGCCAAACGCAATGTTCAAAGTGGAGCTCGAGAATAAGCATCAGGTGCTGGCCCACGTATCCGGACGCATGCGGAAGAACTTCATCCGCATCCTTCCTGGAGATCGTGTTGCGGTGGAGCTGAGTCCATACGATCTGAACCGCGGCCGCATTGTTTACAGATACAAGTAGCCATTGAGCTGCTAGCTCCTAGCCTCTAGCTTCTAGCCTGAGGTCGCAAGCTGGTGGCTGTTTCTTAGCTAGGAGCTGTTTCCATGAAGGTACGTGCGTCGGTCAAGAAGATTTGTGACAAGTGCAAGGTCATCCATCGCCGCGGTGTGGTGCGGGTGATCTGCGAGAACCAGAAACATAAGCAGCGCCAGGGCTAAAACTCAGGCGTATTCAAAGCGGTTCTGGGGCGAGTTAGCCGAAGTCAAGGCTTGCGATGAACCTCATCTCCGCGCAACCTGCCAGGGGTCTTAGCGACTCCGGGCGAGACGCCTCCGGCGGCAAAGCTTCGCTGGGGCAAGTGAAGGAAGAGCATGGCACGTATTGCTGGCGTCGATCTGCCCAGGAACAAGCAGGCACGGATCGCGCTCACGTACATCTACGGCATCGGCGACCCACGCGCGGCACGCATTCTGAAGGCAGCGAACGTCGATCCGTTCAAGAAGGTCCAGGATCTGGGCGAGGATGAGGTCAACCGCATCCGTCAGGTGATCGAGCAGGAAGGCGATGTCGAGGGCGACGCGCGCAAAGATGTCGCGATGCACATCAAGCGCCTGATCGATATCCAGAGCTACCGTGGCAGCCGCCACCGCCGCAGCCTGCCGGTCCGCGGCCAGCGCAGTCACACCAACGCGCGCACGCGCAAGGGCCCACGCAAGGGCACCATCGCGGGCAAGAAGAAAGCGACGAAGACCTAAATGGCAAAGGCACAGGCAGCGGCAACCGGCAAGGCCGGCAAGAACAAGAAGTTCAAGAAGCGCGAACGCAAGAACGTGCCCTACGGTCTGGTGCACATTCAGGCTTCGTTCAACAACACGATCGTCACCATCACGGACAACATGGGCAACACGCTTTCCTGGAAGAGCTCAGGTTCGCTCGGCTTCCGCGGATCGCGCAAGGGCACCCCATTCGCGGCGCAGCAGGCTGCGATCAACGCTGCAAACCAGGCGCGCGATCATGGTCTGCGCTCGGTGGATGTGCGGGTCAGCGGCCCCGGTTCAGGCCGCGAGTCCGCGGTGCGCGCGCTGGCCGCTGCCGGCATCGAGGTACGTTCGATTCGCGACGTCACCCCGATTCCGCACAACGGCTGCCGTCCGCCCAAGCGGCGTCGTGTTTAATTCGCGCTTGCGCGAATGAAACACAGGCTTCTAGCTCCTAGCCTCTAGCTTTTGAAGCGGGGCAACGAGCAGAAGCTGATGATTAAAATGATGTAGCTAGGAGCTAGTGGCTAGAAGCTCCTACGGACTGGGACGAAGGGTGACCGGATTCTGATTTCCGGGCCCGTAAACCAGTCGACACTCGAAGTTGAGGAGAGAGATACGTGGCACGTTATACCGGAGCAGTCTGTCGCCTTTGCCGTCGCGAAGGCATGAAACTTTTTCTGAAGGGCACCAAGTGCCACACCGAGAAGTGTCCGGTGGACAAGCGCAACTTCGCCCCCGGCCAGCATGGCCGCGACCGCAAGGTAAAGATCGTCGGCTACGGTCTGCAGCTGCGCGAGAAGCAGAAGGCGAAGCGCATTTACTTCACGCTGGAGAGCCAGTTCCGCGAATACTACGAGAAGGCGAACCGCTCCGCGGGCGTTACCGGCGAGATCCTGCTGCAGCAACTGGAGCGCCGTCTGGACAACGTGGCCTATCGTCTAGGCTTTGCCTCCAGCCGCCGCCAGTCGCGTCAGATCGTGCGTCACGGCCACGTCGAAGTGAATGGCCGCAAGGTCAACATCCCCTCCTATCAGGTGCAGGTGGGCGATGAGATCAAGGTCCGCGAGGGCTCGAAGAAGATGACGGTGCTGGAGAGCTCGACCGAGTTCGCCAGCCACCAGCAGTCGCCGCAGTGGCTGCAGGTCGATCATCAGAACCTCTCCGGCAAGGTGCTGGCGTTGCCGAAGCGCGAGGACGTGAACCTGCCGGTGAACGAGCAGCTGATCGTCGAGTTGTATAGCAAGTAAACCAAGTTTGCCCGGCGGCCTTCGCTGCCGGGAGCACGACCCGCGCAAGCGGCCACAATCACGAAACAGGAGACACAGGCACAGCCGCTGCAGAATGCTTCGCGGCGCTTGCTGTGCAGGAGATACGACATGCTTTGGAGAGGATTTCAAAAGCCCAAGCGTCTTGCAGTCGATAACGAGACGCTCACCGAGAAATACGGAAAGTTCAGCGCCCAGCCCTTTGAGCGGGGCTTCGGCACCACTGTCGGCAATGCGCTGCGTCGCGTGCTGCTCTCCTCGATCGAGGGTGCTGCCGTAACCGCAGTCAAGATCGAAGGTGTGCTGCACGAGTTCCAATCGATCACCGGCGTGGTGGAAGATGCGACAGACATCATCCTCAACCTGAAGCAGATTCCCTTCAAGTTGAATGGTGAAGGTCCAAAGGCGCTTTACCTGCGCTCGGACCAGCCTGGCGTCGTCACCTCGGGCATGATCGAAGCGGACGGGGACGTGGAGATCCTGGACAAGGAGATCTACATCGCGACCGTGAGCGAAGGCGGCAAGCTGGACATGGAGATGCGCCTGAAGCGCGGACGCGGCTACATCGCGGCCGACAAGAACTTCGACAGCGATCTCGGCATCGGCTTCATCCCGGTGGACTCGGTCCACTCTCCAGTGCGTAAGGTCAACTACGCCGTCGACGCAGCCCGTCTGGGTCAGATCACCGACTACGACAAGCTGACGCTCGAGGTGTGGACCAACGGCTCCGTGCTTCCCGCCGATGCGATCGGCCTTGCAGCCAAGCTGATCAAAGACCACATGAGCATCTTCATCAACTTCGAGGAAGAGATCGAAGCCGAGCACCAGTCGGAAGAGGGCCGCATGCAACTGCGGAATGAGAACCTCAACCGTTCGGTCGAAGAGCTTGAGTTGTCCGTGCGCAGCTACAACTGCCTGAAGAACGCCAACATTCAGACCATCGGCGAGCTGGTGCAGAAGACCGAGCCCGAGATGCTGAAGACCAAGAACTTCGGCCGCAAATCGCTGAACGAGATCAAGGAAATCCTGGCGCAGATGGGTCTGTCGTTGGGTATGAAGATCGACGAGAACGGCAACGCCGTCCCCGGCCCGACTTCGATCCTGCCCTCGGAAGTGAGAGCTCAGGCATACAACCGCTTCGACGACGAAGAGGATGACCTCGACGTGCTCGAGCCGATGCAGAACGAGCCGGAGAACTTCTAAGCGGCAAATAGGGCAGAGGTGGCCTGGCTGAGATTCGATTCTGTAGGCTTTTTCGTAACGGAAAAAGCCTGATGACAGTCGAGGCTCCGGCACACATCAGCCCTATTTACCGCCAAGCATTTCCGCCGGAGAGAGGTGACTCTCTCCGGCGCTGATTCCGCGGCCGACCGCCGCACGTAAGCGAGAGATTTTGCCATGCGCCATCGCAATGCTGGATACAAACTCGGACGCAACACCAGCCACCGCCGCGCCCTGCTGCGCAACCTGGTGACGTCCATCCTGCTGGAAGACCGTGTCGTGACCACTGTCACCAAGGCCAAGGCCGCGCGTCCCCACGTAGAGAAACTGATCACGCTGGGCAAGCGCGGTGACCTGCACTCCCGCCGCCAGGC
>DATBCB010000102.1:0-18211 GCA_036270675.1 Acidobacteriaceae bacterium
AGTATCAGCCGCCGATGGCAGGCTTCCTCTTTGCCATCGCACGGGCAACATTGCTGCGTCATCCAATGGCCGACCTGCGTGCGCAGGAGCGGTTTCTTGCCGCAAGCGATCTCGACTACACTGTTGTGCGGCCGCCGCGCCTCACCGACGACCCGCCAACCGGAACGTACCGTGTGCTGCCGGACGCGCTACCTTCGAGCAGCCGTCGTATCTCACGCGCGGACGTGGCCGATTTCATGCTGCAGCAGCTCACCGATCCGCGATTCCATCGCCGCGGCGTGTATCTGGCGAGCTGAACGGGAAAATCTGAAGCGCAGGGCAAACGAAAGGGCGCGCAACCCGTCGGGGTTGCGCGCCTGGGTTGCGCGCCCGGATCGAACGCCTTCGTGATCGAGCGTCGTTATTGCGGGTGCTGTGCGGTCTTGTCTTCTACCTTGTCCGCGCCGCTCGCGGTCGCATGTGCGGACTTGTGGACCACATGCTTCGTACCGCTCTTGGTCTTGTGGTACACCTTCTTCGTACCTGACTTGGTCGCGTCGTACCCCTTCTCAGTGCCTTCCTTGGTCTTGTCGTAGGCCTTCGTTGTGCCCTTGGCAATGCCGTGGCCGGTATCCTTGGCCGCGTCCTTGGTATCGTGGCCAGCATTCTTGACGTCCTGCCCAGCGGTCTGCGCCAGCATCCCAGGCGCTGCTACACCCACCACCAACGCCGCGGTTACGATGAATGTACCCATCCGGTTTCTAAACTGTTTCAATGGATCCTCCTGCCTCGTGCGAGGTGTAGCGATTGTCTCCTGAATCGCACTCCTTTGTGCAGATTAGGCATGTGCAGATCAGGCAGCATCGCTCTGAGCGACCACACCCGCGCCGTGAACAGTGGGATGTGCCGCCCCGCGGTTCAGGCCGCCCAGGAACCCATTGATTGCTCCCGCGAACGCAACCGGGACCTCCTCATGAGGCAGGTGACCGGCGCCGGGAATGACCACCAGTGCCGCGCGATCGAAGTATTCGATCAGCCGTTCGCCGCTGCGGAGACTCACGACACGGTCCCGGTTTCCCCAGAGCAGCAGAGCAGGTACGTTGCGCACCGCCGGCAGCGCCGCCTGGAGCGCCGCCATATCGAGCTCCCAGCGCTCGAGAATGCTCAGAACGTAGGAGACGGTGCCAGGAACGCGCAGCGAGGCGGTGTAGTCTTCCAGTGAGCCATTGCGGACCCGGCTGGCATCGCCGTACATGCGTCCCAGCGCCAGCGAGTGAACGCTGGCAGGCACGCTATTCAGGCGACTGGCGAACCAGCGTCCCAGCCCCGTGCGATAGAAGTGAATCATGGGGTCGGCAATGTCGGAAAAGGGATTTGCCGGCGCGTGGAGCACCAGGCTGCGCACGCGTTCCGGGTAGCACGCGGCCAGCATCAGGCCCACGGCTCCGCCATGCGACGTGCCGACGATATCGGCCTGTCCGATGTCTTTTGCATCCATGAATTCGACCAGACGGGCCGCGGTCGCGGTCAGGCTGACATCCAGATTTGGGACGCGATCCGATCCGCCCATCCCAAGCGCATCCGGTGCATAGACCGTCGAGCTGCCGACCAATCGCTGCGCAGCGAGCCCCCAGGCATCCGCGGTACCCAGCAAACCGTGCAGCAAAAGCAATGACGGCCCACTGCCGGCGAAGAGGCAGCGCATGCGGCCCCCCGGAACCCGGACGAACTCCTCCGTCTCCCGCTGTTCTCCTAAAGCATTCATCCAGATATCAAGCGACATCCTGGAGTCCTCCCCGAACGTCGTAAAAACCGATCGTATTCGCACGATATTCAAACTCTTGAAACATAGAAAGCCCTGTTTCAGAAAAAGATGTATCGACGGAGCAGCCGGACCGCCTACGGGTCATCCAGGGCCTCGGTTTGCCCACTTTGGGAATGTCTTTGAAATGTCTTCGCTCGGTGAATAAGCATTTCTAACCCTACGAAAATGCGATACATCCACCTATGCCATGCCATAGCCCCCTACCGTTTCCCGGAGCTGCGACGGCCGCAACCGGGGATAGGAGTATCGCTGAAACCGCCTTCATCGGTGCTAATTCTTTCTTTTTTAACAGGTTAGGGACGAAATTTGATCCCACCAGTCCAATTTTTGGGGGCTGGCAAGCTGCGTGCTTCGCACTAGACTGAAGTGGCTCCCCCTTTGCCGTTACCAGGCACATGCAGAAGTCGATTTCAACTCGGCTCACCGTGGTCCTGCTGGCGCTGTTCACGCTGGCGGCGATCGTTTTCGCGTCGCTGAACCTGGTGAAGGATGCAGAGTACCAGAAGCCGACCGACGGCATCTGGTGGATGGAGGCGCACGGCGGCCTGGAGGCGCAACGCGTCCCTGCAGGCAGCCCGGGAGAACACGCCGGCATCAAGCCGGGCGACGTTCTGCTGGCAGCGGGGGACCATCCCACGCCGCGACTCGCCAGCCTGGTCCGGGAGTGGTTCCGCACCGGCGTCTACCGCCGCATCGATTACACGCTGTTGCGCTCCGGCGTTCGCATCGACGCATCGGTGATCCTGATCGCGACCGATCGTTCGCAGTACGAAGGACTGCGGCTGGTCGCGCTGGTCTATCTGCTCATCGGCCTCTACGTGCTCTTCCGCCGCTGGACGGCGCCGCACGCGACGCATTTCTACGTCTTCTGTCTGGCTTCATTCGTCCTCTATGCATTCCAATACACCGGCAAGCTGAACGCATTCGACTGGACGATCTACTGGGGCTGGATCATCGCAGGCGCTCTGCAGCCCGCGCTCTTCCTGCACTTCGCTCTTGCGTTTCCGGAAGATCGCAGCGACCGCCGTGGCTTGATGCGCCGCCGTTGGGTGCTGGGCCTGGTCTATCTGCCCGCCGTCGTTGTGATCGCCACGCAGGCGCTCGCCTTCACCCTCTGGTCGGCCACGGCACGGCTGTCGCACCGGCTGGACCAGGTTGCCGTCGGCTATCTGGCAGCGTATTACGTGCTCGCAGCGGTGGTCTTCTTCAGCCATTACCGCTTCACCCATGATCCCCTGCGCCGCCAGCAACTCAAATGGCTCACACGCGGCACGCTGCTGACGGTGATTCCGTTCACCCTGCTGCAGGTCATCCCCTTCCTGGCGGACTGGCCGGTGCCCTCGATCCTGAACAAGGTCGCAGGCCTTTGCCTCGTCTTCCTGCCATTGACCTTCTCATGGGCCATCGTGCGCTACCGGCTCATGGATGTGGATCTGATCTTCAAGCGCGGCGTCGCCTATACGCTGGCCACCGCCTCGCTGATCGGTCTTTATTTTGGCGCTGTCGCTCTCGCAGCAGAGACCATCCACAAGAACCTGCCGAGCTTCGGCGCGTGGGGATTGATTGCCACCATCATCATCACAGCCCAGCTCTTCGATCCGCTGAAGCGCGCGATTCAGGCGCGGGTCGACCGGGTATTCGACCGCCGGCGGTATGACTATCGCCAGACTCTGATCGAATTCGGGCGCGGACTGAGCTCAGAGACCGACCTGGACGCGGTGCTGGCCTCGGTGAATGACCGACTGACGCGCACCTTGCTTGTCTCTCGTGTTGCGCTCTTCCTGGATGGCCCCCGCGGACACTACACGCTCGCCGCGGCCAAGGGGCTGGATGCCAGCCTGACGCCTGTGACCGGGTCCGCTGCGAGAGCGCTCGATCTGAGTTTTCTGAGGTTCGATTCCGGCCGGATGGAAGCGGGGCGGCCGGACGAGATGCATCCCGCCGAGCACGGCGAGACGGGTTCCCACCTCTTTTTCGAGAACCCGAGCCAGGCTCTGTATTTGAGCGACTCGGAGCGGGCGGCGGCGGCCGCGCTCGATCTGCACTACTACCTGCCCTGTCGAGTGCAGCAGCGTACCATCGCCATCGTTGGCCTCGGCCGGACCACCTCCGGTGACTTCCTCTCCTCCGAAGATATGGAGCTGCTGGAGTCGCTCGCCTCCTACATCGGCATCGCCATCCAGAACGCCCGCCTGTACGCCTCGCTCGCCCAGAAAGCCTCCGAGTACGAGCGGCTCAAGGAATTCAACGAAAACATCGTCGAGTCGATCAACGTCGGCATTCTCGCCATCGGCCTCGACGAGACGGTCGAAAGCTGGAACGCGCAGATGGAAGTGATGTTCGCCATGCCCCGCGTCGACGTCCTGAATCAGCCCATCGGCAACGTCTTCCCGCCGGAGTTCATGGCTGAGTTCCGCCGTCTGAAAGATGAGCCCGGCGTCCACAACCTGTACAAGTTCCCGCTGCCGATGCGCACTGGCGAGACCCGCACTGCCAATATCGCCATTGCCCCGCTGGTTTCGCGCAGCTTTTCCGTGCTCGGCCGCATCATCCTGGTGGACGACATCACCGGCCGCATGCAACTGGAGTCGCAGCTCGCGCAGGCAGAAAAGCTTTCTTCGATCGGCCTGCTGGCCGCCGGCGTCGCGCATGAAGTCAACACACCGCTGGCCGTAATCTCCAGCTACACGCAGATGCTGGCCAAAGAAGTGCGCGGCAACGAACGGCTGGCGCCGCTGCTCGATCGCATCACCAGCCAGACCTTCCGCGCATCCGGCATCGTGAACAGCCTGCTGAACTTCTCCCGCACCGGCAGCACCGAATTCTCGGAGATCGATCTGAACACCGTGATCCGCGATACGCTGACCTTACTGGAGCACCAGTTCAAAACCGCTGCTGTACACCTGGACGTGAATCTCAAGCCGGAGCTGCCGCGCATCACCGGCAACGCAGACAAGCTGCAGCAGGTCTTCCTGAATCTCTTCCTCAATGCCAAGGACGCCATGACCGCCGGTGGATCGCTGCAGGTGGCGACCGAGGTGAATGGCCGCGTTGGGGTGCTCATCGCAGATACCGGGGCGGGCATCGCGCCGGAGCATATGCAGCGCATCTACGATCCCTTCTTTACCACGAAGCACGCGCCCTCGGAAGGACAGCGCCGCGGCACCGGTCTCGGGCTGGCCGTGACCTACGGCATCATCCAGGAGCACGCTGGACGCATCCAGGTAGAGAGCGCCATCGGACGCGGCACAACGTTCCGGCTCGATTTTCCCGCAGTAAGGAAAGCAATACATGTCTGAAGGGACTACGCTGCTGGCCCCGCACACGACGGCCGGCGATACCCAGAGCGCCCGCATCCTCATCATCGATGACGAAGCGGCCATTCGCGAATCGCTCGAAACGTTGCTGATGCTCGAAGGCTACAGCGTGGGCGCCGCACCGGATGGCGTGAAGGGGCTGGACGAGCTCGACCGTCAGCCCTACGACCTGGTGCTGCTCGATCTCGCGTTGCCGGGTGAGAACGGCATTGACCTGCTGCCGCGCATCCTGGACCGGCATCCCCAGTTGCCGGTCATCATGATCACCGCCTACGGCACCGTGACCAACGTGGTGGACGCCATCCGCGCCGGCGCCCGCAATTTTGTCCAGAAGCCGTGGGAGAACGAAAAGCTGCTGGCGGACATCCGGGCTGCCATCGCGCAGCACCGCACCGAAGAGGAGAACGTCCAGCTCAAGCGCGCATTGAAGCAGCGCTACACCTTCGAGAACATCGTGGGCAAGAGCGAGTCAATGCTGCGCATTTTGGACCTGGTGGCTCAGGTCGCGCCGTCGCGCTTCACTGTCCTGATCCAGGGCGAGACGGGGACGGGCAAGGACGTTATCGCCAAGGCCATCCATTCGAACTCGCCGCGACGCGATAAACCGTTCGTTCCCATCAATACCGGCGCACTGCCGACCGAACTGCTGGAGTCGCAGCTCTTCGGTCACGTGAAGGGCGCCTTCACCTCCGCACACGCAGCGCAGAAGGGTCTCTTCGAGATTGCCAACGGCGGCACGCTCTTCCTGGATGAGATCGGCACCATGAGTCTGGAGACACAGGCGAAGATCCTGCGCGTCCTGCAGGACCGCCGCTTCCGCCCCCTGGGCTCGGTGCAGGAGGTGCAGGTCGATGTCCGTATCCTGGCCGCGACCAACAGCAACCTGCGCCAGGGGGTTCGAGACGGACGTTTCCGTGAAGACCTTTACTACCGGCTGAACGTAGTCACCATCGATCTGCCGCCGCTGCGCGCTCGCCGTGAGGACATTCCGCTGCTGGCAACCCATTTCCTGGAGCATTTCTCAGAAGAAAACCAGCTCGAAACACGGCGGCTGGCGCCTGAAGTGATGCGGGCCATGATGGACTACGACTGGCCGGGCAATGTGCGCGAGCTGGAGCATGTCGTCGCACGCGGCGTGGCGCTCTCACCCACTCCTGTGATCCCGCTGGAGGTCCTTCCCGGCGAGCTGACAGGCCGTTCTTACTCGGCATCCCTGCTGGAGCACGAGGCCAACGCGTCGCTCTTCGACATCCTCGAAGATATCGAGCGCCGCATCATCATGGACAAACTGGAGCGCTCGAACTGGAACCAGACCGAGGCGGCGGAGCAGTTCCGCATCCCGCTATCGACGCTGAATCAGAAGATCAAGCGGCTGAATATCGAAATACGCAAGAAGCAAAAAGAGTAGGCGGCCGGGCTCGGCTGGTAACAACGTTTTCACTCAGTGAGTCGTGTGATCGCGAAGCTGTGCCAGCGGACCGTTCTTCTTTACTGAAGCAATACCGTTTTCGCACGCCGCTTCAGAGGAATACATCTCGCTGATGCCGATGATCTGCCCATTTGCCGCTTTGAGCACGAAATACGGCTCCAGGCGCTTTGAGTTTTTTCTTTCAAAGCGATCCTCGATGCGTGCATTTTCCTTCACCGACTCAATACCGTTGAGCGCGCTCTCCTTGCTCTCATAGCTCTCGCTCACCAGGACCACTTCCCCGTTTGCAGTCTTCAAATGGAAGCGGTACTTCTCCCCGTTGGCCCCGTGCTTCAAATCGTATGTCGCTGGCATCGTCGGCTCCTTCCGGGCGCCACGATGGTACACCGCCAGGTTAGGGCTGCATACGAATGTTTCAGAGCCGACGTGCCGGCCGGCCGTGGCTGCTGCTGTCAGCCGTTACAATTCCCCCATGCCTACGCTGGATGGCTTTGCCAAGAAAAGCGTCCGGTCCGTACAGGACTACGCAATCCTTTCCGGCCGCGCGATCACGAATCTCTTTCGGCATCCCCGTTACGTCAACGATATCTTTACCCAGGCCGACATCATCGGCGTGGGCTCGATCCCCATCGTGATCCTTACCGGCTTCTTTACCGGCGCGGTGCTGGCGCTGCAGTCCGCCTCATCGCTGGCAACCTTCGGCGCCACCGCCCTCACCGGCACTCTGGTGTCGCTCTCCATGATCAAGGAGCTGGGGCCGGTCCTGACCTCGCTGATGATCTCCGGCCGCAATGCTTCGGGCATGGCATCCGAGCTGGGTTCGATGGTGGTGACCGAGCAGATCGATGCGATGCGCGCCCTGGGCACCGATCCGATGAAAAAACTGGTGGTTCCGCGCATGGTCGCCACCGTGGTCATGAACTTCTTCCTCACCATCATCTCCGATACGGTTGGGATATTGGGGGGAGCGTGGATAGCCGTCTATTTGCTGGGCCAGAGCGGCTCGCAGTACTTTCACAACGCGTATCAGTCACTGAAATACATCGATGTCGTCCAAGGACTCATCAAGCCGGTCTTCTTCGGCTTCATCATCGCGTCCGTCGGCTGCTATTTCGGCATGTCCACGCGCGGCGGCACGCAGGGCGTGGGCCGGTCCACAACGCAGGCCGTCGTCGTCGCTTCCGTGCTCATCATCGTCGTCGACTTCCTCATCAGCCAATTCATGATTGGGATATTCGGACGCTGACCGATGCCCGCTTCCCTCCAGGAAACCGCACCCAGCCGCTTTCAGCCGAAGGCGGACGCACTGCCCGTCGTCTTCGAAGATGTCTCCATCGCCTTTGACCGCAACGAGGTTCTGAAAAACATCTCGTTTCAGGTGAAGCATGGTGAGACCCGTCTGTTGCTGGGCCCGGCGGGCGGCGGCAAGAGCGTGCTGATGAAGCTGGCCAACGGCCTCATCTGTCCGGATAGCGGACGCATCTTCATCTTTGGCCATGAGATCACCGCGATGCAGGAGAATGAAATATTCGAGCTGCGCTCGGCGATCGGCATGGTCTTCCAGGAAGGCGCGCTCTTTGACTCGATGAACATCCACGACAACGTCGGCTTCCAGTTGATGGAGCAGCATGTGGCCGAGGAGGAGGTTTACCAGCGCGTGGAAGAAGCGCTGAAGTTCGTAGAGCTGGATAAGACGATGGAGAAGTTTCCCTCGGAGCTCTCCGGCGGCATGCGGCGCCGCGTGGCTATCGCGCGCGCCATCATTGCGAAACCCAGCCTGCTGCTTTACGACTCGCCCACCGGCGGCCTCGACCCGATTACTTCGACCAACATCATTGCGTTGATCATGAAGCAGCGCGATGTCTATCACACCAGCTCCATCCTCATCACGCATCGGCTGCAGGATGCCTTCATGCTGGCAACGCACTACTTCGATCGCGACAAGAACACGATGGTCGCGCTCCCCAGCGGCGAAGCAGACCGCGATACCAGCTTCATGGTGTTGCATGAGGGCAAGCTGGTCTTCGACGGATCGACGCACGACCTGGTGCACTCGGACGATCCGTTTTTGAAGGAATATCTTTCCTGAGAACTAGACGAACAGCACCACGACCGGCGCGCCCACGTGAGCGCTGCGCTCGCTCTGGGTCAGCTTTCCTGTACGCGGATCGCGCGCGAACACCACAACGTTCTGCGTGTCCTGGTTGGCAACGACCAGCCACTTCTCAGACGGGTCGAGCGTGAAGTCGCGCGGACTCTTGCCGCCACAGCCGGTGCGCTGCACAAACGTGAGCGCGCCGCTCGCCGGATCAACAGCGAAGACAACGAGCACATCTTCCGCGCGGTTGGAGGCATAAAGAAACCGGCCGGCGCGGTCGATCGCGAGCTCGGCCCCGGTGCTCTCTCCGGTATACGCGGAATCGCGCAGCGGCACCTCGGAAAGCCACTTAAGTGTGCCGTTCTTCGCATCCCATGCCAGCACGTCCACCGTGGAGGTCAACTCGTTGATCGAATAGACCCACTTGCCGCCGGGATGAAAGTGCGCGTGGCGCGGCCCGGAACCGGGCTTGGCCTGCCAGGGCGCGCCGGTTTCCTTGACTTCCGCCGTCTTCAGATCGACATGAAAAATCCAGATGTGGTCCGTACCGAGATCGTTGACCAGCAGGAACCGTTGGTCGGGCGAGAGCGTGACGCAGTGAAGGTGCGGACCCTTCTGCCGCTCTTCATTCGGCCCGCTGCCATGAGCATCGAATTGAGAGACCGGTCCTTCGATTCCCTTCGCCGTCACGCGAAAAGAGGTGAGTGAACCGCTGCCGTAATTCGCTACAAACACCGCGCGGTTCCGGCGATCGACCGTGATGTGACACGGATCGCTGCCGCCGGCGGGCTTCGTGTTCTGCACCGACAGGCTGCCCGTCGCCGGATCACGGCGAAACCCTGTGACCGAGCCGCCCTTGCCGCCGTTCGGTTGCGGATCATCCTCATTTTCATTCACCGCATACAGCACGTCGCCGCCAGGCGGCACCGCCAGAAACGATGGATTCGCCGTCTTGATCGTAAGGCGTAGCGGACTGAGCGTGCCGGCAGCAGCATCCCAATCCGCCACGTAGATGCCGTCCGCCTGCCCACCCGGCCCCATATCGTGCGTGTAGGTGCCAATGTAGAGCTGCGCTTTGCGCCCGGCGATATGCTGCCCGAAGAGTGAGCGAGTGATGTAAGGAGCCAACGGAAGCAGTGGAGCCGCAGCCAGAAACACGCGACGAGTGATGCGAGCCATGCCGCCCATGCTAACTCAGCATGTGCTCCCTTACTTCCACAGCAAGCTTCGGAGTGCCGTCTACTCGCGCCCCCTAGCCTGAGGCGGGGGCGGATCTGTGAGTCAGATCAGTGAGTCAGCCTTCAGCAGAAATGCGGTACAGTGCCAAGCATGAACCCCAGGCCGAATCAAAGGCACTCTGCCACGCTCTCTGTTGTGCTCTCTGTCGTGCTCTTCTCGATGTGCACGCCACGCGCTCGCGCACAGCAGGGCAACGAGCTGACGTTGCCCGTAAATGCCGGCATCGTCTCGACCAGCGCTACAGCGCATCGACGCATTCCAAACACGGTCGCCGACGTATCGGTGGGCATACAGACGCAAGGTGCGGACGCGGCATCCGTCTCGCGTGATCTTGTACAGCGCTCGCAGACACTGCTCGACTGGCTGCGCGGGCAGGGTGCGGAGCGGCTGGCCACAGATCAGGTCTCGTTCCAGCCACAGACACACGAAGAGAAAAGTGGTCAGCAGAAGATCGTCGGTTACACGGGCAGCACGTCGGTCAGCTTCCGCACCACGCCGGAGAAGGTCGGCGCGATCCTCTCCGGAGTGCTCGACCATGGCGCGAACACTATCCAGCAGACCAGCTATGCGCCCAAGGAAGAAGAGCAGGACAAGGTCCGCAAAGATCTGGCACAGGAAGCAACCCGCACGGCGGTCGCGCAAGGAGATGCTGTCGCACAGGCAGCGGGTACGCGGGTGATCGGAGTGCGCGAAGTGAACGTTGAGTCGGGCGGTGGCATCCGCCCCGTGCCGATGATGCGCATGTCGGTGAACGCGATGGCGGCGCCTACTCCACCGATGGCCACGGAAGCAGGCGAACAGGATATCTCCGTCACCGTTTCAGTCAGGCTCACGGTAAGCCGCTGAACCCGTGATAGGCTGGCGCGCATGAGTACGCGGCAGCGCTTCCGGTCCCTGCTGAAACCGGACGGCACCAACCTGAAGTGGGTCATCGCGCAGGTTCCTTTTGCGCCCGCAAAAGTGTGGAAGACGCGCAATCGCATGCGCGTGAAGGGCACCATCAACGGCTTTCCGTTTCGCACTTCGCTCTTCGGCTCCGCGGAAAAAGGCTACGTGGTGCTGGTAAACAAGATTATGCAGAAGGGCGCGAAGGCCTATGCCGGCGAGATGGCGGAGTTCATGCTCGAGCCCGATCTGGAAGAGCGCAGCGCCGCCGTGCCGCCGGAATTGGCAAAGCTGCTAAAGCAGGAGCCCGCACTCGCGCGATGGTTTCAAGCATTGAGCTACTCCTCTCGCAAGTACATGTCAGACGACGTGCGTAAGCCGAAGAACCCCGAGGTCCGGCAACGTCGCGCCGAGCAGATCGCCGAGCGCATGATGCTGGCAATGGAGGGCGAGCAGGCCCTGCCGCCCATACTGCAGGTGGCCTTTCGTCGCGCACCGCGGGCACGTGCCGGCTGGGACGCGATGACGCCGGTGCAGCGACGCGCACAACTCCTGGGCATCTTCTACTACCAGAGTCCCGAGGCACGTGAGCGACGCGCGCAGAAGGCGGTGGAGGAGGCGCTCCGCGTCGCAGAATCAAAATCGTCGAAAGCCGATCGGGCCCCAAAAACCTAAATCAGCAAAGCTAATCAGCAGGGTTCGCCGCCTCTGACATCGCCCGCACTTCGGCGTCAACTCTTTCCCGCAATGCCGCCGGGCCCATCACGCGAACCCGCGCTCCCAGCCCGAGGGTCAAAAAGAGCGCCTGCTCTTCGCTCTCAAAATCAACCTGCATCGCCGTCCATCCTGGCGGAGCATCTTGCGGAATGGCCGTCGCAGCCGGCTTCGCAACACACCAGCGGATCAATGATTCGGCCGTCTGCGGAGACAGCAGCAGCGTGGCATCGTAGCGGCGCCGCAGCGCCTCGAGTTCACTGACAGACTTCTGCCAATGCTTCGCCAGATCGAAACGCGCCGGGCGCTCAAACGAGACCGCCAGCGGCGTGACAGCGCGCATCCGCGACACGCGATAGGTGCGCATGCCGCGCGGCGTGCGCGCCACCAGGTACCAGGTCATCCCCTTCACCACCAGGCCAAGTGGATCGACCACCCGCGGACCGCGCTCGCCATCGGCCCGCGTGTAGTCAAAACTGAGCCGGCAGTCACGCGCCACCGCATCCTGCACCGCCGGCAGCATGGAGAGGTCTTCGCTCACCGGTCGCCAATCGTTCGCATCCACATGCAGCCGTTGTCGCATGGCAACGGCTTGCTCGCGCATGTTTCCCGGCAGCGACGCCATCAACTTACCAAGAGCACGCTCGGCGGCCGCGGCCAGTCGAGGCTCGCTCAACGCACGGGGCTGCGCCATCAGCAGTGCGCGCAATTCGGAGGCGTCCAGCCCCGGAACCTGCGTGCGCCATCCCTTCTCCAGTTGCCAGCCACCCTGCGCTCCGCGCAGCGCCGTAACCGGCACGCCCGCGGCGCTCAGCGCCTCCATGTCGCGGTGCATCGTTCGTTGGGAGACCTCCAGCCGCTCCGCAAGCGCGCGGCCGGTCATGCGGCCATGAGCCTGCAACAGCATGAGCGCGGAGAGCAGCCGGTCGGACTTCAGGACGTCACCTCGTGCATTCAATTTTTATTTTTAATCATGACATCAGTTGTCATAAATGGATTTTTATTCTTGCTCTCGTAAACAGAACGCTGGGAGGAAGAGATGGAGCTGAAGGAGTTTTTCTTGAAGCAGCTGGAACAGGAAACCACGCTGACCCGCAAAGTCATCGAGCGTGTGCCCGAAGGGCGTAACGATTGGAAGCCACACCAGAAGTCCATGGCTCTTGGCTATCTGGCAGGGCTGGTGGCCGCCATGCCCGGATGGGCGGCCTTCATGATTGAAGGCGACGAGCTGGACTTCGAGAACCCTGCTCACGACAAGTTCCGCTCGCGTGCAGTGGAGACGCGGGCAGAGCTCCTAGAGATCCTGACAGACGGCGCCGCAAAGGCCAAGCGCGCGCTGGAAGGCACGGACGAAAAGCACTTGCATGATCGCTGGCGGCTCGTTTCAGGCAATCGTGTGCTGACGGAGGGTCCCCGTTACGTCATGATCTCCGACGCCGTGTTCAGTCATCTGGCCCACCACCGCGGACAGTTGACCGTGTATCTGCGGCTGAATGAAGCCGCAGTACCGGCCCTGTATGGGCCGTCCGCCGATGAAGGACAACACGTCAGTTAGTGCTCTCTAACTGTCTCAATTTGAATGTGGCTTTGAGCGGGAAGTGCCGTTCCGGGCAATACTATTCGGCAGCCGGCACCGAATGGTGCTCATGGACAATCAGCCACTTGCCATCGACCTTGTGCAGACCGATCGTCAATCGAAAATCGAGTTCGACATCCTCTCCGCCGGCTTCCCGCTCTGTGCAACGCATCGCTGCGGTAACAAACGCCACGTCTCTACCGGCAATAACCTGCATCTCTTTGATATCGAAGACTGCAGGATCGGGTGCGCACGAGAAGAACAGGTCCCATGTCTTCCGGTAAGCCTCGATCCCCTTGGATTGAAAAGGCGGAGGCACATCGAACATCAAGATGTCCGGTGAATGATGGCGCAGCACCGCGGGGAGGTTCCGTTCACGCACAGCGCTTGCCCAATCCTCCACGATGTTGCGAATTGCTGTTTCCTCTTCAGATCCGCTGCCATTTTCGTCCATCGTGAACATCTCTCCGGTCAGACTGCAAGGAGCAGGCTCCTGCCCCTCATCGAACATCTATCACAGATTCCTCCCCGTTCTGCCCGTGCGTGTCAGGCAAAGGGACGTTCGGTGCCTTCGGCAATGGCAGACGGCAAAGATCCGGTTCGGACTGGACTGAATATCAAATTGAGACGGTACCCGAGAGAAGAGCCTGCCGGCAGCGCGGCCTGCTGCTCTGCTACCCTTGATGGTTTGCAGATCTGCTGTAAAGGACATAGCGCGCAATGGCTTTCAAGTTCAAAAACGTCGACTTCATCGGCTTCGATGCCATGCTTTCCCAAGATGAGCGGATGGTTCGCGACACTGCTCGCCGCTTCATTGAAGACAACCTGATCCCCATCATCGAAGAGTGCAACCGCGAGGGCCGTTTCCCGCGTGAGCTGGTGAAACCGATGGGTGAGATGGGGTTCTTTGGCGCCAATCTGCGTGGCTATGGCTGCGCCGGCATGTCCAACGTCGAATACGGACTCGTGACACAGGAAATGGAGCGCGGCGACTCCGGCATCCGCTCTTTTGTCAGCGTGCAATCGGCACTTGTCATGTATCCCATCTACACCTTCGGCTCCGACGAGCAGAAGGAGGAGTGGCTGCCCGCCATGGCGAAGGGCGAAAAGCTGGGCTGCTTCGGGCTGACAGAGCCGGATTTCGGGTCGAATCCTGGTGGCATGCGGACACGCGCGCGGCGTGACGGCGCGGACTACATCCTGAATGGCGAAAAGATGTGGATCACCTCCGGGTCCATCGCGGATGTCGCAGTGATCTGGGCCAAAGTAGCGGACGAGGACGATCGGGTTCGCGGCTTCCTGGTCCCCACCAAAACGCCCGGCTTCCGCGCTTTCGACGTCCACGGCAAGTGGTCGCTTCGCGCTTCGGTCACGTCGGGGCTCTCGTTACAGGATGTCCGGCTGCCCGCCTCGGCTCTGCTGCCCGGCTCGGATGGCCTGAAGTCGCCGCTGATGTGCCTGAACCAGGCGCGCTACGGCATCGGCTGGGGCGCGCTGGGCGCGGCCATGTCCTGCTATGACACGGCGCTGCAATACGCACTGATGCGCAAGCAGTTCCGCGACCAGCCCATCGCCAGCCATCAACTGGTGCAGGAGAAACTGGCCTGGATGATCACGGAGATCACCAAAGGTCAGCTGCTTTCACTGCAGGTGGGCCGACTGAAGGATGCCGGCAAAGTGGGCCATGAACATATCTCCATGGCAAAGCGGAACAACGTTGCGATTGCGCTCGAATGCGCACGCATGGCGCGCGATGTCCTGGGCGCCAATGGCATCAGCGACGACTATCCGGTCATGCGCCACATGATGAACCTCGAATCGGTCAAGACATACGAAGGTACCCAGGATATCCACACGCTGATCATCGGGCAGGCCATCACCGGCATCGCGGCTTACTGAGCCCCGACTTAGCCCAGAAACGCTGCGTCCATCCCCCGAGCGATGCAGAAATTGCCCCATACATTTGCGTTAGATTAAGACAGCAACTTGCTCCTCCAAATGTCGTCTAAGCAGGTAAGGGGCAGTGTTTCCGCTTGACGCTCAAGACCACATCCGTCGCTGTCGTGAAAAGCATGCAACTCCCGCGCAAGCCGGAGTTTGATGCGCTGCGCGGCCTATTTCTGGTGTGGATGACCTTGACGCATCTGCCCACGCGCCTGAGCGACCTGGTCAATCAGCCCTTCGGCTTTGTCTCCTCGGCCGAGGGATTCGTTTTCCTCTCTGCGTTGCTGGTCGGCCGCGTCTACATGCGTCAGGCGATGGAGAACAGCGGCCGCCTGCGCGGCAAGTTATGGAAGCGCGCGCTTCGCGTCTACGTCTATCATGTGTCGCTGCTCTTGCTGGCCTTCACCTTCGCCGCGGCCTTTGCGGTCTACCGCCATCATGCCGCGCTCGAGCATCTGCTGGATTTCTACATCGCCCATCCAGCGGTCGCCGTCGTCGGCTCGCTCCTGCTGATCTATTGCCCGCCGTTGCTGGACATCCTTCCCATGTACGTCATCTTCCTGTTCGCGTCGCCCTTCGCATTCTCGATTGCGGTGAAGCGAAGCTGGCGGCCGGTCATCCTCGGCAGCACCATCATCTGGCTGCTGGCGCAGTTCGGTTTGCGCGCCGTAGTCCAGCACTATGTTGTGAGCGTCACGCACCTGCCCATTCCCTCCCAGCAATGGGGCGCATTCAATCTCTTCGCCTGGCAATGGGTCTGGATCATGGGTATGTGGATGGGCGCCCGTTCGATCGAGGGCGAGTTGCCGCTGCATTCTCTTCCCAAATGGACAATTGCGATTGCCGGCGCTATTTGCCTCTTCTTCGTTGGTGTGCGGCACGCCTGGTGGGGCACGCGGCTGACCCAGGATAGCCTCGGCCTGCTGCTGGACAAATGGCAGCTCGGGCCGCTGCGCGTGCTGAACATCATCGCCTTTGTGTGCGTGCTTTACAGCCTGCGCGGCGCAGTGGGGTGGGTCATCTCACGCGAGCCGTTCATCACGCTGGGACGCGCTTCCATCGAGGTCTTCTGCGCACACCTGTTCTTTGTCTTCGTAGGCTTGGCGCTACTCTACGGCGAAGTTCCTCAGCTGCACGGCGTCTACGCACTCTCGTTGCTGATCGCAACGTTCATCGGTCTTCTCTATGTGGCGCAACGCCAGGTGCGTCGAAAGCATGCGGAAAAAGAGCGCTCCCCTCGAGCTCCATCGCCCATCATCGACAGCGTAGCCTAAAGAAGTCGCTGAATCTGCGCGCACTTCGCCGACAAGTTCTCCAGACAAGCTCTCCAGACAAGCTCTCCGAATGCACGCTCGGTTTCTGCACGCTAGCTCGCGGCCCGGACCCGGCCCGGCGTACTATCTCGTCCATGGACACAACGCGCCGCACACTCTGTCTGTCGCTCCCCACCCTCGCCGCCACCGCCGCGCTAGCTGCTCGAGCCGCAGGCGCCTCTGCAGCCACGCACATTGACGCCCAGCCCCTCGCGCCCATCCAGTCTTTTGCCAAGCCCTTCGACACACTGCCCGTTCACCAGAACGGTGCCAACGCCTCGCGCGCCATCCTCGACGGCACCACGCACTCGAACGACCACCTCGAAGTCCACGAAACCACGCTCGCCCCCGGCGCCTCGCCACATCCGCCGCATCAGCATGCGCATGAAGAGCTCTTCCTCATGATCGAAGGCCAGCTCGCCGTCACCATTGCCGGAAAAACCACCACCATCGATCCCGGCGGCGCCGCCTTCGTCCACTCCGGCGAACTCCATGGTGTGCGCAACCCCGGTACAACGCCGGCGCAGTACTTCGTTGTCGCCACGGGCACCTAGCACATGAGCGCGCGGTCACGGACTAGCCACGGCATCCTCCGTGTGGTAGCGTCCTGCTGTCACCCACACCCACTCTTTGAGGACCCGCATGCACGTTTCGCCACGCCGCCTCGCTTTGGCGGCTGCCTTGCTCGCCGTTTCCCTTCCTGCCATCGCCCAGAACACCCCCGCTTATCCCAGCGAAACGCCGGCGCACTTCCAGCCCACCTATGCGGGCTTCGAATACCAGCGCCGCGACGTGATGATCCCCATGCGCGACGGCGTCAAGCTGCACACTGTCATCCTGGTTCCCAACGCCGCGAAGAACGCGCCCATCCTGCTCACCCGCACGCCTTACGATGCCACGGCGCTGACCTCGCACGAGCAGAGCTCGCATCTCGCCCCCATTCTCGAGGGCTACGACAACGCCGTCGACGTCATCGTGGATGGCGGCTACATCCGGGTCGTGCAGGACATTCGCGGAAAGTACGGCTCCGAGGGCGACTTCATCATGAACCGCCCCCTCCACGGGCCGCAGAACCCCACGCCCATCGATGAATCCACCGACACCTATGACACCATCGACTGGCTCGTCAAAAACACCCCCGAATCCAACGGCAAGGTCGGCATCCTCGGCATCTCCTACGACGGCTTTCTGCCGCTCATGGCGCTCGTCCATCCGCATCCGGCGCTGAAGGTCGATGTTCCGATGAACCCCATGGTGGACGGGTGGATGGGCGACGACTGGTTCCACAATGGCGCCTTCCGTCAGCAGAACCTCACCTACATCTACGATCAGTCGGCAACGCGCTCCAACACCATCACCTGGTGGACAAGCAACTATGACGATTACGATATGTGGATGCGAGCAGGTTCTGCCGGAGCGCTCGCGAAAGAGCGTGGCATGGACCAGCTCCCCTTCTGGAACAAGGTCGCCGCGCATCCTGCCTACGACAGCTTCTGGAGCGACCAGGCGCTCGACAAAATCCTCGCGAACGAACCTCTCATCGTCCCCACGCTGCTCGTTCACTCGCTCTGGGACCAGGAAGACATCTACGGCGCCATCGCCGTCTGGAAGGCCGTCAAGCCCAAGGACACCGCCAACGACAAGCTGTTTCTGGTCATGGGCCCCTGGCACCACGGCCAGGAGATCGAAGACGTCAGCACCCTCGGCGAGCTCCACTTCGGCCAGGACACCGGCCTCTACTTCCGCCAGCACGTACTCGCGCCCTTCCTCGCCCACTACCTCAAGGACGACACGCCCCAGATCTCCACCGTCACCGCATTTGAAACCGGCACCAACGAGTGGGAGAAGCTCCCTACATGGCCCGCCGGTTGCGCCCAGGGCTGCACCATTCA
>DATBCB010000103.1:0-12370 GCA_036270675.1 Acidobacteriaceae bacterium
ATCGATCCGGCGGACTGCGTGAATGGCACACCGGATTCGCTGCAGTACAGCGAGGGCGGCAACACTGCCTTTGCGGCCGCGGGCTTTGCCGGCGTGGCGGCGCTGGTGGTGCAGGCTCACGGGCCGCAGGGCAACCTGAACGACGGCCTGTACGCGACCGCCGCAGCAACGCCCGGTGCCTTCCATGACGTCGCTGCAGGCACGAACAAGGTGACGTGCGCAACCGGAAGCCCGAACTGCGTTGGAGGCTTTACGGCCACGAGCGGTGGCGCTCCGGCGTACAACGCCACTGCCGGATATGACGCGGCGTCCGGGCTGGGCAGTGCGGATGTTGCGAAGCTGATCAGCGGCTGGACGAGCGGCATCGGGTCGGGCACGCCTGCTGTCACTCTTTCGATCACGAAAAATGGAAGCCCGGTAGCGTCGTTCCAGCATGACGATCCAGCGGTGCAACTCAGCGTGTCGGTGACGGGCGGTGCTGGTACCCCCACCGGCGATGTGGCGATCACCCGCACTGCAATCGCGAACACAACTCAGGGCGTGGTGCGGCTGACGCTCGATAGCACGGGTGTGGCCACGTTTCCCTTCGGCGATGTGGCGGGGCTGCTGCCGGGCGGAAGGTATTCGGTTGTCGCACGCTATGCGGGCAACTCGCTGTATGCCCCTGCGGTAGCTTCGACTCCAGTGACCGTCTCGTCGGTTCCGGGCAAGCTGGTGGTGGAGACGAGCGATCAGGCCGGGACTCCGCTGCCGCTCTTCACCGGGCAAGCGGTGCCGTACGGGACGAACGTCCACTTCACTCTGTTCGTGAGTGATGCGAATGATCGCAACGATCCGGAGTATGCGACTGGCTTCGTTACGCTGACCGATAACGGGAAGCAGTTGACGGTGCTGCCGCTGGATTCGGAAGGCTTCGCCAGCTTCAGCAGCACCCGGCTGCTCGGCGGCGCACATTCCTTCAATGCGACGTACAGCGGCGATTCCACCTTCACTGCGGCAACCCTCAGCGGCGGGGCGCCCTCGGTGGTGATTACCGGCGTTCCGACGGCGACGACGCTGATCTCTACAGATCCGAATCCAACCTCTGCGAACAACACCATGGTTCTGGTGGCGACGGTGACGCCGGTGTCCTGCCTTGCCCCATGCACTCCGACAACCTTCGGAGCAGCGCCGGCGGGTAAGGTCCAGTTCACGGATGGCGGCACGATCCTGGGAACGGTGACGCTGGGCCAGGGTGTGAACACCGGCACGACGCCCACGTCATCGGGTGCGCTGACGCTCAGTCAAGACACCTTTCAACTGAATACTTCACATTCGATCGTCGCCACGTATCTGCCGAACGGCGTCAATTACACCGGATCGTCCTCGGCTCCGCTGGCGATCACTATCGGAGGGACGCATGGCGAGGTGAACACCAGGCTCGCCCTGTCGACGACGCCTGCGAATGCCATCAATTTCACAGACACATCGACGTTGACCTTCACCGCCACCGTGAGGAACCAGGTGGTGGGCGGATTTGGAAGGCCGACCGGCACGGTCACGTTCTTCTCCAACGGAACGGCACTCGGCAACGGTACGCTGGTTTCGCCGGGGGTCTGGAGCTTCACCATCGCCGACGATCCAAACAGCGGATTGCTGGCGCTGCCGCTGGGGCAGAGCCGCATTGAAGCCCAGTACTACGGCGACGCGAGACACGCGCCATCGAGTTCGGTTTACACCATCAACGTGTACGACCAGAACTCGACACCCGACTTCGCGATGCAAAGCAATCTGACCAACCGGATCCTCTCTCCGAGCACGGCGGCGAGGTTTACGCTCGAGTTCAGCTCGATGAACAACTTCTCGGCGCTGAAGATTCCGATCGCGCTGAGCTACACCGCGCCCGTGGGCATCAGCTGCACGAGTTCACCGGCGGCTCCAAACTTTGGCAACGCTCTCTACGCCAAGGTGGCCTTTACCTGTGGTGCGGCGACTGGGTTCAGAGTCGGACAACTGACCATGCCGGGGCAGCCTGGAGGGAATCCGCGCGGCCTGTGGATGGCAGAAGGTGGGGCGACGCTGGCATGCTTCCTGCTCTTTGGTCTCCCGGGACGGCGCAGCCGGTGGCAGTCGCTGCTGGGCTCGCTGGTGCTCTTCGTGGCCGCCTTTGGCATCACGGGTTGCGGAGGGATGGCGAACGGTTTGTCCCAACCCAATAAGCAACTCCCCAATGAGCAACTCAATGGCATCAGCAGCAACCCCACGCCCAATGCCGCTCCTGTGCTCGGTCCTGGCATCTACACGGTGATCGTGACCGGTACTGCCAACGTCTTCACCAGGTCGCAGCCGAACACCACGGTAGCGGTCGTGCATAATCTACAGCTGCAGGTCGTGGTGCGGTAGTTCCAGTTGGATCACCAACAGAAGGGGCAGGCTCCGGCCTGTCCCTTTACATTTTTTTAGGGAATGACCGGACGCGCGCGGGCTGCGGTGCATCGCAGAGAACAGATTCTTCCACGACTGACGAGAGACGTCAGTGAGAAAGGGGACCGAACGATGGCCCTTGGTCTGAGACACATTACGGCAATCGTCCTGATTGGCGATGGCTTGCTGGCACTGTTCACGCCGGAGCGAGACGCCCTTGCCTGGCGCATGGGGCCGGAGCCATTTCGCTCGTTGATGAGTTACATGGCCAGGCGCCCGGCGCTGACGCGTTGGGTGGGAGCGACGCAGATTGCCGTGGGCGTGTGGTGGGCGTTGCGCGAAGATCCGTTGGCCTCACGCAAGGTGTAGGCCGGAAAACGAAGTTATCCACACTGAAGTTATCCACACTGCAGTTCTTATCCACACCGTAGTTTTTGGGGCGCAGTCCTTTGAGGTGCAGTTCTTTGGGCCGGTTCGTTTTGAGATAGCGGTTCCGCTTCGACGCGAAGTAACACCAGAGATGCAGGGGACGGGTGGCACTTCGCGGGCGGTGTCGCTATGATGAGCGCAATCATGCTGAACCGGCGAAAGTTCCTCACTCTCTCGGCGGCTGCGTGGCCAGCGATGGCCTTCGGCGCCGGGAAGCACATTCCCCTCGGTGTGCAGCTCTATACGATTCGTAGTCTGGTGAAGGACAACAATCTTCCGCAACTGCTGAAGCAGATTCGCGCCATCGGTTATGAAGAGGTCGAACTCTACGGGAATCTTTACAAACACACAACGCATGAGCTTTCGAGCATGCTGCAGCGATCGGGGCTGACGGCCGCCAGCGGACACTTCAATTATGAAGATTTCGTTGCGAAGATTCCCTACGCGCGACGGTTGGGGCTGAAGTGGATGGTATGCCCGATGCTGCCCAAGGCGCAGTGGGGATCGCCGGAAAGTTTCCGCCGGGCGGCGACAACATTCAATGACTGGGGCAAGCAGTGCCAGCAGCAGGGGATGCGGTTTGCGTTTCACAATCACAACTACGAGTTCCAGGATTTGAAGGGAACCACGGGCTACGACATCCTGCTGAAGGAAACCGATCCCGAGCTGGTGTGGCTGGAGATGGACACGTACTGGATCACGCAGGCGGGGCGCGACCCGGTGCTGCTGCTGAACCAGTTGGGCAAGCGGGTGCGGCTGCTGCATTTGAAGGATCGCAAGGCCGATGTGCCCACGTCGCAGGTCCTGGATGCTTCTGCAGAACACTTTACCGAGGTAGGCAACGGCACGATTCAGTGGCGCCCCCTGCTGGCGCTGGCGCAGAAGCTGGGCATCGAACACTACTATGTCGAGCAGGACGAGAGTGACAAGTCGCCGATGGATAGTTTGAAGATCAGCTACACCTTTCTGCGCAAGATGCTGAGCTAACGGACTGGCCATCCGAGGCCGGACTGGCCGTCCGAGGCAAAGGCGCCTGCGGCGCGTGCTTTGGGCTCGCTCCCTTTGGTCGCTCGCATGTGGAATCGTGGCATGCTTCCGGCAGTTTGCTAATCCGACAGCTGCGGTGCCGTGCTCCAGTCGCAGGTGATTGCTGCGCGCTTTTCGCTGCTCTCGCGTGCCCATTCGAGCAGGCGCAGGACCCGCCATGCATCGACCAGCGTGACGGCCTGTTCGGCTTTGCCCAGCAGGGTATCGCGCACATTGCCGTAGAAGCCGCGGTAATCGCCGGCTAGTGTGGGGACGGTGGTGTGCCGCGTCGCGCCGTTGGCATCGAGCGTGGTGATGGCGCCCCATGCGCTCTCTGGGTCTGTGCCCCAGGGTGTGCTTTTGAAGAGATCGCCCGAGCGAAGCGCATCTTCCTGCGGGTCGAGATTGTCCTTGCGGTAGCTGCCGCTCGTGCCTTCGACCAGAAAGCGGACGGCGGGAAGAGGCGATAGCGATGTAGAGCGCAGCCACACCGTGATCTCCGGATAGTAGAGGCGCAGATCGAAGGCATCATCGACGGTTGAGCCGGCGCGCTCCGAGCGCACATCGCCCCACACGGCGGTGGGCAGGCCGAAGAGGACAAGCGCCTGATCGAAGAGGTGCGAGCCGAGATCAAGCAGGATGCCGTTGCCGTGCCCTGCGGCTTCGCGCCATGCGCCCTGCTTCGGTGTGGGACGGAAGCGATCGAAGTGCGATTCGAAGGTGCGCACCGTGCCGAGACGATCGTCACCGTTTTTGCTGTGCTTGAGAAGCTGCTGGACAGTCAGGAAATCGCCATCCCAGCGGCGGTTGTGATAGACGAAGACCCGCCCGCCGGTCTCCCGCATCACGGAGAACAAGCGAGCGGCCTCGCTCGAGGAGACGGCGACCGGCTTATCGATGACGACGTGCTTGCCGGCGCGCAGACACTGTTCGGCGAGGGGCACGTGAGTATCGTTGGGCGTCGCGACGACGATGAGGTCGAGCGTGGCCTGCTGGAGCATCGCGTCCAGCGACGGATAAACGGGGAGGCGCGGATAGGTCTTCTGCGCGGCATCGCCGCTGCGCTGAACGATGGCTGCGAGCTCGAGTCCTGGGGTTGCGTCGATCACAGCGGAATGAAAGATGCGGCCGGCGAGGCCAAAGCCTATCACGCCGCAGCGAATGGGTTGAGCGGTCAATCTTTCTCCTCCGGTCCAGCTTCGTCAAGATTGGTATCGGCTGCGCACTCGGTGAGCAGCATCATGGAGCGGCCGGCGACGATGACGGTCTCATCCACTCTTCTGCGCTGGAACTCCTCGTGCAGATCGTCCGTGTTCATCATGCACTCCCAGTATCCATCACAGGGGCACGCTGGAAGTTTGAACTCGACTCCTTCATGGTACGCATTGATCAGGATCAGGAACGAGTCGTCCCTGATGGGATTACCATGTGCGTCTTTGGCGTTGAGAGTGCGGCCATTCAGCATGAAGCCGAGGCTGCGCCCCCAGGGCGCGTTCCATGCGCCTTCATCCAGCTCTGCGCCGCTGGCTTCGTACCAGGCAATGTCGCGGACTGCCGAGTGGTGGATGGCTGCCCCCTGGAAGAATTTGCGGCGGCGGAAGTTGTTGTGCTTCCTGCGGACATGGACCAGGCGGCTGGTGAAGTCGATGAGCAGTTGCTTGCGGTCGCTCGGTCGCCAGTCATACCAACTGATCTCGTTGTCCTGGCAGAAGGCGTTGTTGTTGCCGTACTGCGTGCGGCCGCGCTCATCGCCACCGCAGATCATGGGCACGCCCTGCGACAGGATGAGCGTGGCGAGGAAATTGCGGATCTGCCGCTCGCGCGCGTGGTTGATGGCCTCGTCGTCGGTGTCGCCTTCGACGCCCATGTTCCAGGAGTAGTTCGCGTCAGTGCCGTCCTTGTTGTCCTCCAGGTTGGCTTCGTTGTGCTTCTGGTCGTAGCTGACCAGATCGCGCAGCGTGAAGCCATCGTGCGCAGTCACGAAGTTGATGCTGGCATAGGGACGGCGGCCGTCGTGCTGATAGAGGTCGCTGGAGCCGGTGAGACGATAGCCGAGGTCGGTGAGCTGGCCTTCATCGCCTCTCCAGAATTTGCGCACGGTGTCGCGGTATTTGCCATTCCACTCCGCCCAGATCACAGGGAAATTACCGACCTGGTAGCCGCCGTCGCCTACGTCCCAGGGCTCGGCGATGAGCTTGACGTCGGCGAGCGTGGGGTCCTGGTTGATGATGTCGAAGAAGCCGGAGAGGCGATCGACATCGTGCAACTCGCGCGCGAGCGTGGCGGCGAGATCGAAGCGGAAGCCGTCGACGTGCATCTCCGTCACCCAATAGCGCAGGGAGTCCATGATGAGCTTGAGCACCTGCGGATGGCGCACGTTGAGCGTATTGCCGGTGCCGGTGTAGTCGATGTAGAAGCGCGGATTATCAGGCTTGGTGCGGTAGTAGACAAAGTTGTCGATGCCTTTGAAGTTGAGCATCGGGCCCATCTCGTTGCCCTCGCAGGTGTGGTTGTAGACGACGTCGAGGATGACCTCGATACCGGCCTTGTGCAACTCTTTCACCATGGTCTTGAACTCGCGCACGGACGCGCCGGGCGTTCTGTCTGAGCTGTAGCGCTCCGCAGGCGCGAAGTAGCCAAGCGTGTTGTAGCCCCAGTAGTTCTTAAGCCCCTCTTCGACCAGGCGCGCGTCATCGATGAAGTGGTGGACCGGCAACAGCTCCACTGCAGTGATGCCGAGCTTTTTCAGGTACGCGATGTTGGCGGGGTGAGCGAGTCCGGCATAGGTGCCGCGCAGCTCTTCGGGGATCGCGGGGTTGGTGACGGAGAAGCCGCGTACGTGGACTTCGTAAATGATGGAGTCAGCGAGCGCGATGCGCAGCCGGCGGTCGCCGGTCCAGTCGAATGTCGGATCGACCACGATCGACTTGGGCATGCCTGGCCCGCTGTCTTCCTCATTCTTGTTCAGGTCGGGGTCGGTCTCGCCGAAGGTGTAAGGGAAGATGGATTGATTCCACTCGACCTCACCGACGATGGCCTGCGCATAGGGGTCGACGAGCAGCTTATTTTCATTGAAGCGATGGCCCAGCGCCGGGTCCCACGGCCCATGGACGCGAAATCCGTAGCGCTGACCGGGATGGAGACCGGGTACAAATCCGTGCCATACAAAGGCAGTGCATTCTTCCAGGCGCAGCGAGGCGGTCTGGCGGTTCTGGTCATCGTAGAGGCAGAGCTCAACGCCGGTCGCGTTTTCCGAGTAGACAGCGAAATTTGTGCCTTTGCCATTCCATTTTGCGCCCAGGGGATAAGGCTTTCCGGGCAGTAGTGTGCGTGCCATGTGTGATTTTCCTGTGTGATCTTCCTGAGTGATCTTCCTGAATCCTGACAAATTTTCGCAGAGTGGGTTCTTCGACTCAGAAGCGTGTGAGCGGGAGGGCGTTGCTTTTGCAGGCGCTTACAGGGTGCTGTGAGCGGCAGGCACGACCGAGGACTGGAGCGGAAGGAAGATGCGGAAGACCGTACCGCCGGGCCCATCGGGGCGCTCGCGGACACGGCTGCGGAGGGAGACGCGGCCGCCGTGCTTTTCCAGGATGGTCTGGCTGACCCAGAGGCCGAGCCCGGTGCCGGTCATGCCCTTGGTGGAGAAGAAAGGCTCAAAGATGCGGGAGCGGGTGGCCGCATCCATGCCGCAACCCGTATCTGCCACGGTGACGTATACGCCTTCCAGCCCGGTGCGGGGATCGCGGCCGGCAGCGCTGCGCAGGGTAAGGCGTCCGCCGTCGCGATGCATGGCGTCGATGGCGTTGCCGATAAAGTTGGCGAGCACCTGGCGGATCTCGCCCTCGTAGGCGTGCACGGCGGGCACATCGCGGTATTGCCGGTCGATGAGGATTGAGTAGCTGCGCAGACGCGGCTCGTAGAGCGTAATCACGCCATCCAGCAGCTCGTTCACGCCAGCCTCCACCGGCCGGGTGCTCTGGCGATAGAAGCGCAGCGTCTGGGTGGTGATGTGGGTGACGCGGTCCAACTCCCGCTGTGCCATGCGCAGATATTCCTGCGCTCGCGCATCGAGGCGGCTGGAGCCGATGAGGAAGAGGCAATTGGTGACCGCTTCGAGAGGATTATTGATCTCGTGCGCAATGGAGGCGGCAAGGCGGCCGGTGGCGGCCAGCTTCTCGGTCCGGCGCATGACCTCTTCGCTGCGCTTCTGTTCCGTGAGATCGACGAAGAAGATGGCGATCTGCTCCGGCGCGGGTGCGGCGGCGGAGGAGCTCTCGGGCGCGAGGGGAGCAAGTGCGATCAGCACCGGAATGAGATCGCCGGCGCGGGTGCGGCAGAGTGCTTCGAAGGGGCGCCAGGGATCGGCAGTGCTGGCCTGCAGCCGGGAGAGCACTGCGGGCCCCTCCGCTCCAAAGATGCTGCCGAAGGCGACGGCGCCGCTGCGCAGCTCCTGCTCGCCGTAACCCAGCAGCCGCTCGACGCTCGTATTGGCATAGCGAACGATGCCATTGGTCTCCACGATCATCAGGCCGACGGGCATCGCCTGGACCAGGCGCAGGAATCGCTCCTGGCTGGTGCGCAGTGCCTGTTCGGCGTTGAGCCTCAAGCGGCGGGCGTCCGCTTCGCGCATCTCGCGCTCGATGGCGGGCAGCAGGCGCGTGAGGTTCTGCTTCGAGACGTAGTCGTGGGCGCCGGCGCGCATGGCTTCGACGGCGGTTTCTTCGCTGATGTTGCCGGACATGATGATAAAGGGCACGTCGTGTCCCAGATGCTTGAGCAGCTGCAGGGCGGCAGGAGCGCTGAAGCTGGGCAGGTTGAAGTCGGCCAGCACCACATCCCAGTCGTCATTGCTGTCGCCGAGCGCCCTGCGCATCTCATCCGCGGTTTCAACGCGGCGCACCGAGGGCCGATACCCGGCGCGTTCAAAGTAGCGGGCCAGCAGCGCTGCGTCGTCCTCGTCATCTTCGACCAGCAGGACGCGCAACGGAGTTGCCGTCGCTGGCAGGCTCTCGATCTGGTCCGGCTGATCTGGGGCGCGCATCGGGCGTGGGGAAGCGGGTCAGTCCCTGGCAGGAAACAGTTTAACGGAGCGACACTTAACGGAGCGACATGGGAGGCGCCTCGTTCAGCACCAGCCAGTACATGCCGAGCTGGCGGGTCGCCTCTGCGAAGTCGGTGAAATTGACCGGCTTGCGGATATAACTGTTGACGCCGAGCTTATAGCTGCGCATCAGATCGCTTTCTTCGTCAGAGGAGGTAAGGACAACGACGGGCAGCATGCGGTGCTGTTCCGACTCGCGGATGCGGCGGAGCACCTCGAGTCCGTCGATCTTGGGCAGCTTCAGGTCCAGCAGAACCACCTGCGGTACGTACGGCAGCGGGTTCTCGCTCGTGCCGAAGAGCAGGCTGAGGGCCTCTTCGCCATCGTGCGCAACACGAATGTGGTTGGCGATGTTGGCCTTTTTGAGCGCACGAATGGTCAGCGCCTCGTGATCCGGGTCGTCTTCTACCAGAAGAATCATGCGTTCGTTAACCGTCATCATCACGCGTATGGTACTCCATTGAGTTAGGCGTTGCAGTCTGCCCGAGAGAAGGTACTGAGAAGTTCGATTTCCAGAATCTTACGGTACCTGCGGAGATGGGACTCGAGCTTGGAGTTCCTGCAGGCGACGCGTCAGGAACAGGCGCACAGGCTGCTGCTGTGCAAGCTGCAGGGCCCGCGCGTAGTGGCTGCAGGATTCGCGGGTTCTTCCCAGCCGGCGGCAGAGATCGGCGCGGGCAACGTGGACGGGATAGAAGTCGGCCAGCTCATTGGCAGGAAGTTCGTCGATGAGTGCAAGACCAGCCAGCGGTCCCTGAACCATAGAGACGGCCACCGCGCGATTGAGCGCGATAACGGGCGATGGGCTGAGGAGCAGCAGCGTGTCGTAGAGCTCGACGATCTTCGCCCAGTCGGTTGCGGCTGCCGTTGCAGCCTGGGCGTGCACTGCGGCGATGGCAGCCTGCAGCGCGTACGGTCCAGGTGTGGGGGATGCAAGCGCAGACGACAGGTGCACTGCGCCGTCGGCGATCAACGCCTGATCCCAGAGCGAGCGGTCCTGCTCGTCCAGCAGCACGATCTCGCCCTGCGGAGAGGAGCGCGCCGCACGCCGCGACTCCTGCAGCAATAGCAGAGCAAGCAGCCCCTCCGCCTCGGGATGGGACAGCAGACCGGTGAGCAGGCGGCCCAGCCGGATGGCCTCGCCTGATAGATCGGGCCGGGTGAGCGAATCGCCAGCGGAGGCGGAGTAGCCTTCGGTGAAAATGAGATAGATGACCTGAAGCACCGATTCGAGGCGCTCTGGCAGCTCCTCTCGCGACGGAATCTCGTAGGGGATGCCGGCGTCACGGATCTTGGCCTTCGCGCGAACGATGCGTTTGGCAATGGTGGGCGGGCCGGTGAGAAAGGCGCGCGCGACCTCTTCGGTCTTCAGGCCGCAAATCTCGCGCAAGGCCATGGCTACCCGGGCGTCCGGCGGGAGCGCCGGATGACAGCAGGTGAAGATGAGGCGCAACTGGTCATCCTCAACGCATGGATCGGAATTGATATCGGAATCGGTATCCGGGGGACTGACGGATTCTCTTTCCCATCGATATGCCAGCTCGGTAAGGGATGCATCCATACGTGCCTGTCGCCGGTACGCATCGATGGCCTTGAACCTTCCTGTGGAGACCAGCCAGGCCCGCGGATTCTCCGGCACCCCGGACTTCGGCCAGGTTTCGATGGCCGCGCGGAAGGCGTCATGCATCGCCTCCTCGGCGCGTTCGAAGTCACCCAGAAGCCGGATGAGCGTGGCAAGAACGCGACGCGAATCTGCGCGATAGACCTCTTCAACGACGGTGAGAGCGGCGGGGTTCACAGACACAGTGCACATCGTGGATGGGTGTGCAGACAAGGGGACGCAGCCTCGTCTGCACACCGCGGTCCAGTTCTATATGACTTTAATGTTCGCATCTGCAGCCGGATGCGCCGTGCTGCGATGTGTCGTATCGATCGTGCAGCCGTACCCAGTCCTGGAGGTTGCGGTGCGGCCCGGTCTCATTGCGGCCTTTCGGCGTCATGTCGAGATACATATAGGCACCATCGACCAGCTCATCGCCTCGGCCGTAGGTGGAGTAGGTATGGAAAACATCGCCACGCTCGTCCTTTATGAAGACGCTGTTGCCGGCGAGTTCGTCGGACTCGAATGGACGCAGGGCGTAGTTGTAATAGACCTTTCCTGCCGTGATCTGCTCCGCCGAAAAGGCCACCTGGAAGTCGTAATTGAAGTCGCTGCCATAGGATGAGACCCAGCGAAAACGCCATCCCATGCGTTGGCGGAAAGCCTCGATCTCCGCAATCGGCGCACGGGAGACGGAGACCAAGGAGACGTCGTGCTGCTCCAGGTGCAGCAGCGCCCCATCGATGTGATCGGACTTGAAGGAGCAACCGATGCAGCCTTCTTCCCAGCCGGGCGCAAGCATGAAGTGCTGCACGATCAGCTGGCTGCGGCCATCGAACAGGTCAGCCAGACTCATTTTTCCCTCTGTCGTGTGAAAGAGGTAAGGCTTGTCGATCTTCACCCAGGGGAGGCTGCGCCGCTCGCGGGCCAGTGCGTCGTAGGCTCTGGTCAATGCTTTCTCTTTCATGAGCAACTGTGTTCGCTCTTGCAGCCACTGCTCGCGGGTGACGACTCTGGGCGATTCATTCATAATCTCTGTCATCTCTTTTTCCTTTCTTCCTTTTCCTTTCTTCCTATTCCTTTCTTCATAGAGGCTTGCTGGCTGTGAGCTCTTTGACCGGGCGCACCTCGATACAACCAAGGAATGCGGACGGAATCTTGCCTGCGAGCTGGATGGCCTCATTCAGATCGCGCGCTTCGATGATGATGAGTCCGCCAAGCTGTTCGTGGGTCTCGGCGAAGGGGCCATCCGTGACTGAGACTTTGCCCTTGCGGACGCGCAACGTGGTTGCGGCCTGCACGGACTGAAGGGCCTGCGCGGCAATGAAGTGACCGCCCTGCCGCAGGGTTTCATCGTAGACGAGGCTTTCGTCATCGAGTGCTTGCGACTCGGCTGGAGAAAGAGCCTCCAGTTTTTTTTCCTCCAGGTAGACAAAACATACGTATCGCATGAGTCCTCCGGACGGCAGAGGGTCTGCCGTATTTATCAGGTAGTCGCCGGCAGGGGAGGGAAATGGACAGTCTGGGGGAATTTTCCCGAAACTTCTATCCAAAGCAGATCGGTTGCTCCAAAGCAAACCGGTTGTTCGGACACGCTGAATTCGGTTCTAGGCTTCGAGGCGGTATTTGGTTTCAGCCAACTGAAAGAGCGGACGCCAGACGAGGCGATTGATGGTGACCACCATGAGCGCCATGATGATGGTTGCCATCAGCAGCGTCGCGAACTGGCCGTGGTCGGTGGCCCGGCTGATCTGCGCGCCGAGACCGAGGGTGGAGAGCGTCTGGCCGTGCAGATGGAAGTATTCGGCGAC
>DATBCB010000104.1:0-1666 GCA_036270675.1 Acidobacteriaceae bacterium
ACACGTAGATCACGTGCTTCTCATCGCCGGGCACGGGGATGCCCCAGGAGAAGCTGGTGCGGCTGATCGAGAGATCGCGTAGGCCGCCGCGCACGAAGGAGAGCACCTCGTTGCGGCGCGTTTCGGGACGGATGAAGTCCGGCTGCTGCTCGTAAAGTTCGAGCAACTTGCGCTCGAAGGCGGAGAGCTTGAAGAAGTAATTCTCCTCCGTCACCGTCTCGGTGATGCGGCCGCAGTCCGGGCACGGCTCACCCGGGCCGACGTCCACCCACGCCTCGTCCGATACGCAGTACTGGCCGGTGTAGGTGCCCTTGTAGATATAGCCGCGCTCCTTCAGCAGCGTAAACAGTCGCTGCGCGCCACGCTTGTGGCGCGGCTCCGTGGTGCGGATGAAGTCGGTGTAGGTGAGGCCTAACTTGTCCCAGAGGGCGCGGAACTCCGCGGACATCTGGTCCACAAACTCCTGCGGCGTGCACTTCATCGCTTTGGCGGAACGCTCGATCTTCTGCCCGTGCTCATCGGTGCCTGTGAGGAAGAAGACGTCGAAGCCCTGCGCGCGCTTGTAGCGGGCGATGGTGTCGGTGACGATCGTCGAGTACGCAGTGCCGAGGTGCGGCCGCGCGTTCACGTAGTAAATCGGCGTGGTCAGGTAGTAGGGTGGGCGATCAGGCATCAGCAGGCTGGACTTTCCGGCAATTGCGTTGCGGCAGGACGACCGAGACTACTGTTTATCTTAGGTGTGCTGCCGGAGTGCGTCAAACCGGCAGCCATATCGCGCTCTGCTAGAATCGGCAATAAAATCAAGGCTTTCGCGCCCCCTTCTGGTCGCTGCTGAGATGGGGCCGCAGCCGCAAGGAACCTCCACTGTACAGGGATATGCAACAAGTTCTGCGCGACCGACTGCGCAGCATCCTGCTCGAACGCTACGGCGACGCCGTCGGCCCTGTGGCCGCGAAGATCAACATAGAACAGCCGCCGCAGGTGGCGCTCGGCGACTACGCTACGCCGGTGGCCTTCGAACTGGCGCGGCCGCTGCGGCGTTCACCAAAGCAGATTGCCGCGGAATTGCTGGAGTCGCTCGAGAGTCAGCCGCTGCCTGGATTCGCGAGTTTTGAAGTTGCCGGGACCGGCTACCTGAATGCGCGGCTCGACCGCGGCGCGGCGCTGACGGCGATTGCCAAGGCTCAGGATGACGCAAGCTTCGGCGCGGGCGTGCACTCGCTGGTGGAGCACACCAGCATCAATCCGAATAAGGCCGCCCACGTGGGACACCTGCGTAACGCCATCCTGGGCGATACGTTTGTGCGGATGTTGAGGGCAGCGGGGCAGCGCGTGGATGTGCAGAACTACATCGACAACACCGGCGTGCAGGTGGCGGATGTGGTCGTCGGCCTGATGCACCTGGAGAACCTTTCGCAGGAGCAGATTGCGACGCTCTTCCGCGAACTTGCGGCGCGCAACGAGCGGCTGGACTACTACTGCTGGGATGTGTATGCGAAGGTCTCGGCCTGGTACGACGCTGGAGATGATCCGGACGAGAAGGCGAATCGCCGAGCTCTGCGCTTAGGCACGCTGCACGCGATCGAAGCCGGCGGTAACAAAATTGCCGCAGTCGCAGATACGATTTCCACTGCTGTGCTGCGGCGCCACCTGGAAACCATGCAGC
>DATBCB010000105.1:0-7789 GCA_036270675.1 Acidobacteriaceae bacterium
GCGAAGATGAAGTAACTGCCGAAAAAGGCGAGGTTGATCAGTTGAGACTTGGTGTAATTCAGATCGAAGATCTGCTTCAGGTGAGGGATCAGCGTGTCATTGAGCGCGGTGAGAAAGCCCCACATGAAGAAGAGCGTGGTGACGACGGCCAGTGCGCGTCCGTAGTGGGCGCTGCCGCTCTCTGAAGCAGAAACGGTTTGTCCTGAAGCACTGCCTAGAGCCATCTTTTCTCTCAAAACCTCCTGAGGACACTAACACAAACAAGCGGGTCCGGGGCCATGCCACGCCTGCTTCAGCGATTACTGTTCATGATAGCTGCGCATCAGTCCGCCATCGATGACATAGGTCGATCCGGTGACGTAGGCAGCTTCATCGGAAGCGAGGAAGGCGGCCAGACCGGCTACATCCTCCACGGTTCCCATGCGGCCGAGCGGAATGTTCTTGAGCAACCCATCCAGTTCAGACTTGTTATTGAGCAGGCTCGCGTTGATGGGAGTGCTGATGGCGCCGGGCGCGATGTTATTGACCGTGATGTTCTTCGGGCCGAGCTCGACGGCGAGATCGCGCATGAGCATGCGGATGCCACCCTTGCTGGCGCAGTAAGTGGAGAAATGGGGGAAGGCCATGTCCTCGTGGACGGATGAGATGTTGATGATGCGCCCGGGCTGATTGGCAGCCAGCAGCTTCTGCACGAAATATTGCATCAGGAAGAACGGGGCCTTTAAATTGACGGCGAGCACCTTGTCGTAGTCGGCTTCGGTGACCTCCCAGAAGTTGGCCTCCTTTTCCATGCCTGCGTTGTTCACCAGAATGTCGCAGCCGCCGTAGGTTTGCCAGGCGGTGTCGATCAGCTTGCGGATGTCATTCATGCTCGTGACATCGGCCTGACAGACGACGGCCTGCCCGCCGGCCTTTTGAATCGCGTCGACCGTTTGGTCTGCTCCCTCCGGATGGCCAACGTAGTCGACGACCACGCGTGCGCCCTCCTGCGCGAAGCGCACGGCGATTCCCTGGCCAATCCCGGAGCTTGATCCAGTCACTACGGCGATGCGATCTTTCAGGCGCGCCATGCACCCTCCTAGGGAAACAGACTCATTGACTACGATGCACCACCATCTCACGCCTCGCTAGAGCGATGGCAAAGCGGTGGGGCCAGCGGGCGGAAGAGGCTGCTCTGCCGCCGCGCGAAACACTGTGCGATAGAGATCGGTGCCGCCGCCGGGCCAGCGCATCATGAGCAGCATGACTCCCAGCGCGAGCAGCGGCACCAGAAGGCCGGTATGGAGCGACCCGGTGCGTGCCGCGAGCTGCCCGGTGGCCCAGGGCAGCGTGGCGCTGCCCAATCCCGCGATGGCGAACATCCACCGGGTTTGTGCGGGATCGCTGGTGAGCGCCATGAAGATAGAAACGCAGATGGGGAAGATGGGAGCCATACTGATGCCGGCGACGGCGGCGGACAGCATCACCGCTGGAAAAGAGTGCAGTGTGAGCAGAGCAGCCACACCGGCGAAGGCACCGGCCAGAGCGATGGCGAGAACCAACTCTTCGCGAACGCGCAGCAGCACGGCGGGCGCTACGGCGCGGCCGACGAGCAGCGACAGCCAAAAACAGGAGGCGGCCAGCGGAGGCGCCGCGGCAACCTGGAGGTGAAGGCGATGCACGTAAGTAAGAACCCAGCCGCCCAGCGCAGCCTCCGTCCCGCAGTAGAGCAGCCCGAAGATGGCGAAGAATGCGAGCACGCGCGTCCCGCTCGGAACTTTTCCTGCGAAGGCTTGCCGCGAGACCTGCTGTGCCTCGGCGGTTCGTCTGTCCCGCAAACAAAGAGCGAGGATGGTGCTCAGAGCTCCGGCAGCGGTCATGCACCAGAAGAGACCGCGCACGCCGGCATGGTGGATGAGAAGCTGCACGGCGAAGGGAGACACGGCCGCACCCGCGCTCCACGAGAAGTTGAGCAGGGTGAGCATGGCGGCTCGGCGTTCGGGATAGCGATCGCCGGTGAGCACGCTGTTCGCAGTCATGGCCACGCCCAGACCAGTGCCGAAGAGGAGAAATAGGAGAAATAGACCGTGGCCGCCACTGAAGGGGAGTCCCGCCATGCTGGCCGCGATCATCGCCATCCCTGCGGCCAGCGTGCGATGAAACGGAAAGCGCACCAGCAGCGCCCCTATGGCGGAGCCGGCAAAGACCGCGAGCAGTAGCCGGCCGGAGCGGGCGTCGTCCAGATGCCAGAGGGCCGCGAGCGCCGGAAGGCCGCTGCCCAGCAAGGTGAGGCCGATACCGGTGATCAGCTCCATACCTTGAATGCCGAGGATGGGACCAAGGGGATAACGCGCGGCAGAGCGGGGGGCAGGGCGAGTTGGGGTCAGTCTGGCTTCCACGATGGTTCCCGGGTGGATTCGCGCGCCATCAGCGCGGGCTCCAGTGCCACCTGGTCACCATACTCCTGCTGATTGCGGAGGCGGCTGAGCACAATGCGGGCCGCCGTTCGGCCCATGTCCTCCAGGGGCTGGCGAATGGTGGTCAGGCTAGGCGTGATGAAGGCAGCGGCACGGATGTCGTCAAAGCCCATGACCGAGACATCCTCCGGCACGCGCAGTTTGGCGTCGCGCAACGCGCGGATGGCACCGATCGCAGCCACGTCATTGAAAGAAAAGAGCGCGCTGAAACGCTTGCCGCCGGCCAGCAACTGCTCGACGACCGGATAGCCGAGTTCGGGCGAGGTAAGATCGCGGTCGAGCTGCACTACCAGCGATGGATCGATGGTCAGCCCGAGCTTGTTCGCGGCATCCTCAATGCTGCGCCAGCGGTCTTCCGAGTCGGAGCTGAAGGGCTGGCCGCGCATGAAGGCGATCGAGCGATGGCCGAGCTTGTACAGGTGACCGAGCGCCAGCTCCGCCGCCTTGCACTGGTCGAGGATCACGTTCGTGACGCCCTCGATATGGCGATGGCCGGCGACGGCCACGGCCGGAACCGGAAAATTATGCTGGAATGCGGTATCTACCAGGATGAGCCCCTCGGCGCCGCGGCCCACCAGCAGGCGCGCGTATTGCTCCACCAGCTCCGGCTTATGACGATGGTGTGCGGTGAAGTAGAAGTAGCCCTCCTGCACCAATTGATCGCCCACGCCGCTCAGCACCTGGGTGTGATATCCCTCGCCCAGCTCCGGCACCAGGATGCCAATGGTGTGGGTTCGCCGGTTGCGCAGTGAGCGGGCCAGCAGGCTGGGTTGGTAGTTGAGCTTCTTCGCAGCGGCCTTGATGCGATCGCGCGTGGCCTGCGGAATCGACCGGCCCGGCACGTCATTCAGCACCACGGAGATGGTCGCTGGACTCAACCCGAGGTGCTCAGCCAGCGTCTTCAGGCTTGCCGGCTTTTCTCCATGAGGATTCGGTTGTTTCTTGCGCGCCATTTGTCTCCACGATCGCCTGAGTGCGTGAGTGAAGGTGATAGTAGCCCGGCAACAGCGAATTGCGCACCCGGAAACTACGTTTTTTGAGGATGATGCCATGCCGGATACGGAAACGGTCGCTGATCGGCCCAAAGATTATCGTTTGCTTTAATGCTTTAAAATGACGCCGCAGCCGGCACGAGACCGGTGATGCGCCCGGAGGCCCCGTGACACGTTCCTTGCTGCTTTGCACTCTCGCTCTATGGACAGCCACGTCCTCGATCTCGCTGCATGCCCAGACGGCCGGTTTTGTCCACGCGCAGGGCAGCGAACTGGTGGATGGCAGCGGCCATCCGCTGATGCTGCGCGGAACCAACCTGGGCAACTGGCTGGAGCCGGAAGGCTACATGTTCCTGTTCGGCGATGATGGACCGACCTCCCCGCGTGAGATCTAGGAGTATTTCGACGAACTGATCGGTCCGGAAGAGGCGAAGTCCTTCTGGCACCAGTACCGCGACGCATACATCACCAAGGCAGATATCGACCTGCTGAAATCCACCGGCATGAACTCGGTAAGAGTGCCGATCCACTACAAGTTCTTTACCAGGGGAAACGACGAGGGCTTCCGTCTGCTGGATCGCGTGGTCAGGTGGGCGAAGGCCGACGATATGTACGTCGTCATCGATATGCATATGGCGCCCGGCGGCCAGACCGGCACCAACATCGACGACAGCTACGGCTATCCGTGGCTTTACGACTCGCCCGGCGACCAGCAGGAGCTGATCGATATCTGGAAGGGCATCGCTGACCATTACCACGACGATCGAACGGTGCTGGGATACGACCTGTTGAACGAGCCGATCCCGCAGTATCCGCAGCTGCAGAAGTACAACAGCCAGCTTGAGCCGCTCTACAAGCGCATTTCGGCGGCGATTCGCGAGGTGGACAAAAACCATGTGCTGATCCTTGGCGGGGCGCAATGGGACACGAACTTCGATGTCTTTGGACCGCCCTTCGACAGCAATGTGATGTACCAGCTCCACAAGTACGACTTCAACACTCCGTGGAACGCAACCACCGCGGCGAAAACGGAGAAGTCGCTGGAGCGCTATGTGGCATTCCGCGATAAGTATCACGTGCCGATCTGGCTGGGAGAGTCGGGCGAGAATGACGATAACTGGATTCGCAACTTCCGTCTGCTGCTCGAGAAGGACAAGATCGGCTGGTGCTTCTGGCCGTACAAGAAGATGGAAAAGAGCTCGGCGATTGTCTCTATCCAGCGGCCGGAGCACTGGAACGAGATCGTGAAGTATGCGAGCGAGCGCCGCGGCGTGGGCAACACGGAGAAGCAGATCGCTATGCGGCCCTCGCCGGAGATTGCGGCGGCAGCGCTGAACCAGCTCCTGGAGAATGTGAAGCTGGAAAAGTGCCGCGTCAACACTGGCTACATCGAAGCGCTGGGGCTGACGGTGCCGGTCAAGTAAGTTGTTTTTGGCTTTGGCTGAGCGGCGCTTCGCGCCGATATTGAACGATAGGTACAGCAGATCCCTTCGACAAGCTCAGGGCAGGCTCCTCGCTCCACCTTCGGTTACGCTCAGGATGACAGCCTGATCTGGAGACGGCTACTTGTAGATAAGGTGGATGTCCGTGGTAGTCGTTGGACACGTCACCGGTATAGTAGCTTTTTCGAAGGGAGGCGCCTCCAGCAGAACGTGAGGGTTGTTGGCGAAGCCAAAACCTTCCTTGGGAAACAGGAACAGATTGCGATCCAGCTTCTGGTTTTCGTTCTCGTCATGCAGAACGGCCACGCCGTATCTCCCTGCGGGAATGTGATCGAAGCGCGCGGTGGCATGGTCGCCCTCGATCGGGAAATTCTCATTCCGGAAGGATTTGGCTACATCTTCCGGCCAGCCATGTGAAGAGGTGAAGAGCTCCGCGCCGAGAACGCCCTTCGTATTGCGAAAACCGGTGACATGGATGATGAGTGAGCAGTCAGCGTCGCTGGCTGCAGGCGATGCCCAGGCCGACGCGGAGCCCAGGAGCAGTACAGAAAACAGGAGCAGTACAGAGAACAGGAGCAGTACAGAGAACAAGATTGGCAATGCCCGGCCCCGGCAGATCGTCATGCGGAATGATTCTCCTATGGGCTCAAGCTCGATTGCCTGTCCGAAGAGGGTGGCACAGAGGATGTGTCTTTGCCTAGGACGCTCCCTCCAAAGTGGAAGGTTGGACCCATCGACCAGCGAAAGTCCCATCTTCCACAATGCTGTGAAGTTGGGGTTTGCTCACAGTCCGCGTGCCCACAACACGGACTTCTGCGCGGCGATCCAATCCTCCACCCGCGAAGCGTAACGCTGCTCGAGCGCATTCCGCTTCAGCTTCAGGGTTGGCGTGATCAGGCCGCTGCCGATGTCCCAGGGGCCGTCGACGAGCGCAAGGAACTGGAGCCGCTCATGGGGATCGAGCTCAGCATTTACCTCGGTCAATAAATTCTGGAGGGTGCGCCCCAGCTCGCCATTGAGCCCATTCGCCTCGCACTGCTTGCGGGCCTCTGCCGAGAGCACGGAGATCGCAAACGGGTGCGGCCGGCCGTCGCCCATGACGCAGGTGGCCTCGAGTGCAGGATGGATGCTGAGGCGCTTTTCTATCGGCACCGGGGAAACGTACTTGCCCTTGCTGGTCTTGAATTGCTCCTTGATGCGGCCGACGATCTTGAGCTGGCCATCCGGCGCCAGCTCGCCTTTGTCTCCGGTGCGGAAGAAGCCATCCGCGGTAAAGCAGGCGCGGGTGCCCTCGTCGTCGCGGTAGTAGCCGATCATGTTCATGGGGCTGCGCATCTGGACTTCGTCCTCGGCTCCAATGCGCACCTCGACGCCAGGAAGCGCGGCGCCGACGTAGCCGATGCGAAAGTCTTCGGGCCGGGGCGCGTGCGTGATGGCCGTCTCGGTGAGGCCGTAGCCTTCGACCAGTCCCAGGCCAAGCCGGCGATACCAGCTGAGCACCTCCCCGGGAAGCGGCGCTGCTCCCGATGCCGCGAAGCGCACGGAGTCCAGGCCGAGCTGACGCAGTATCTTCCGCTTGACGATGCCGCGCAGGATGGGGATGCGCAAGAGGCGATCGAGCTTCGGCTGCGGAACCTTTTCGAGCACTCCCTGGCGGAAGCGCAGATAGAGCCGGGGAACGGAGAAGAAGAGCGTCGGCTTGGCCCGCGTCAGGTCCGTGAGGAAGCTTTCCTGCCCGGCGGTGAAGTAGACGGCGCAGCCGATGTGCAGGCTGGTCGCTCCAATCGCCCCGCGTTCCGCAATATGGGCCAGCGGTAGATACGAAATAAAGCGCTCGTTGCTGTCCATGTTGACCAGCTTTGCGATGCTGTCGCCCATGTGCGGGAAAACGGAGAAGCGGTGCATCACGCCCTTGGGCTGCCCGGTGGTGCCGGAGGTATACATGATGGTGGCGAGTTCATCGCCGGAGCGCGTGGGCGAGCCGGCCAAGGGCGAGCATTCAGTGAGAATCTCGTCCCAGCGGCGGTCGCAGCCGCGCAGCACCTCGGGCGCGGCATTGGGCATGGCGATGCGCAGCACGCCCACGGGAATCCCCTGCTGCATGGCCTCACGATCATCCATCGCGCCGACGAAGCAGGCCCGAACATCGGCATGCTGCAGCAGCGTGCGGATGGATTCCGCGCGCAAGGAGGGATAGAGCGGCACAGTGACCAGCCCGGCCATCCAGGCGCCCAGCTCGGCGATGATCCACCACGCGCTGTTGCGCGCAAGCGTAGCGATGCGGCTTCCCGGCTCCCATCCCCGCGCGAGCAGAAAGCTGGCGATGCGGCGCGCTTCACCCATGGTTTGCTGCCAGGTCCAGGAGCGGACCGTGCCATCGCTCATCGGCTGGACGAGGTAGGTCTCACGTGCGCGGACGCTCTCCCAGTGATAGGCCCGTCCCAGCGGGAGGTATTCATCGCTCCACTGCGCCATCCAGATTGCCTCGAGGGTAATTCAGTTTGCTGGAAGCAGCGTACTACGTGCCCTTGGCCTTCTTCACCGCCTCGGTGAGCGCAGGCACGATTTCGAAGAGATCGCCGACGATGCCGTAGTCGGCCACTTCGAAGATAGGCGCGTTCTCATCTTTGTTGATGGCGACCACGGTCTTCGACCCCTTCATGCCCACCAGGTGCTGGATGGCGCCGGAGATGCCGACGGCGAGGTAAAGCTTGGGTGCGACGGTCTGGCCGGAGCTGCCGACCTGCCGTTCCATGGGAAGCCATCCGTTGTCGCAGATGGGACGCGAGGCGGCAAGCTCGCCGCCCAGCGCCTGCGCCAGTTCTTCCACGAGCGGGAGATTGTCCTGCTCCTTGATGCCGCGGCCTACCGAGACGATGATGGGCGCCGAGCTGAGGTC
>DATBCB010000106.1:0-7159 GCA_036270675.1 Acidobacteriaceae bacterium
GCGGTGGTGCGAGACAACTCACCTTCGCCAACACGATATAGTCCACCGTATGACGATCCGCATGAAAGACATCGCCAGGGACCTCGGTCTCTCGGTGGTAACGGTATCCAAGGTCCTCCGCGACCACCCCGATATCGGCGAAGAGACGCGCAAACGTGTGCTCCAGCGCGTGAAGGAATTGGACTACGAGCCCAATATCCTGGCCCGCAGCCTGGTCACCGGCCGCAGCTATCTCGTCGGCCTGATCGTGCCCGGGCTGATCCACCCATTCTTCGCGGAGGTTGCGAGAGCGCTCTCGAAAGCCATCGTGGACAAGGGCTACTCGCTGATCGTCTCCTCCTCGGAGGAGGACCCCGCCCTGGAAGCACGCGAGATCCGTCATCTCCTCGCCCGTCGTCTCGATGCGCTTGTCATCGCCTCCTCTGGGCAGGACACGCAGCTCTTCCGCCGCATGCGCAGCCAGTCGCAGCCCTTCGTGTTGATCGATCGCGCCTTCGATGATCTCGAAGCAGATTTTGTCGGCATCGACGATGTCGCGGCCGGGCGCATCGCCACCACTCACCTGATCGAAACGGGCCGCCGCAACATCGCGCATATCAGCGGACGCGAGAACAGCACCGGAATCCGCCGCAAAGAGGGCTATCTCGAAGCACTGCGCGCGCACAAACTACCGGTGCGGGAGAATTACATCCTCAGCCGCGATTTCGTGGACATCGACAGCGCGCGCCAGGGAGCCGAGGCCATGCGCCAGCTCCTCGAAAGAAGCCCGCGCCCGGATGCTGTCTTCTGCTACAACGACCCCATCGCCATCGGCGCCATGAACGTGATCCTCGACGCCGGGCTGCGCATTCCCGAGGACATCGCCCTGGTCGGCTGCGGCAACCTTAACTACAACGAGTGGCTGTGCGTCCCCCTCACCAGCATCGATCAGCACAGCCATCTCATCGGCCAGCGTGCCGGCGAGATTCTGCTCGCCATGATCGAAGGACGCGAGTGGCCGCCCCCGGCAAAGGTCATCCTGGAACCCACGTTGGTGGTGCGCGCCTCGACCACCGGAGCTCCAGCAAAACCCAAAGCCTCTGCAATGCCAACGCGGAAAACCACGAAACACAAATAAATCACTCGACCGCGTTGCTCTAAAGCGAGTAGACGCGGCGAGCATTGCCGCCCCAGATCGCCTCCTGCTCGCTCTTCGCAAGCGGCCGAAGCCATTCAGCGACTATGTCCACCCATCGCTGGTAGCTCGTGGCCAGCAACGCTACCGGCCAGTCGGAGCCAAAGAGCAGCCGCCCGGGTCCGAAGGCCTCCAGCACAACACGCCAGTACGGCTCCAGGCTCGCCGGAGTCCATCGTTGCCAATCCGCCTCCGTCACCAGTCCGGAGAGCTTCGAGCACACGTTCGGCCGCTTCGCCAGCTCACGCATCTGCGTCGCCCACGGCTCGATCTCTCCCGTCGCAATCGCCGGCTTCGCGCAATGGTCCAGCACAAATGGCTGATCCGGGTGCATGTCCACGAAGCGCACCGTCTGCGGCAAATGGCGCGCGCGAATCAGAATGTCGTACACCAATCCGGTATCGCGCAGCGCGCGGATACCGCGATTGAATTCTGGGTTCAGGATGAACTGATCGTCCGGCTCATCCTGGATGACGTGGCGCAGTCCTCGCAACCTGGCGCTCGCGCGAAGCTCTCCCAGCGTCTCGGAAAAATCCTCAGCAGCAATCGCCGCCCAGCCGACGACACCCTTCATCCATCCAGCGTTCGCGGGCTCCTCGGCTAGGCCCAGCAGCCAACGCGTCTCCTCCAAATCCTGGCGCGCCTGCACGGCAATGGCTCCGGAGATCCCAGCGCCCTCGAGCAGCGGCTTCAGATCGCGTGGAAGAAAATCGCGGCGCAGCACACCCATCTGCTCGTCAATCCAGCCATACTCGTCTCGCGTGTACTGCCACAGATGATGATGAGCGTCTATGCGGCCCGAGATGACGCGACCGGAAATTGTGTTCACTCTTCCTCCTGCTTTGTCGTTCCCTTATATCGCCCTTGCAGGAATGCGAATCCGGCGGACAGCTGATCGCGGGAGACAACTCTTGCTGATATACGGCTGGATCGGTTCTAATGGCATCCGGCAAACGTTATCTGAGGCCGATTTCCCCATAGTTCATACCCAGTCCGAAGGAACATCCCAATCGATGCACGCAACCCGCCAAGCCGCACTCCTGGCCACTCTGCTGATCGCTGTCACCTGCGCCTCTGCGCAACAACCGCCGGCCACGCTTGAGATCGACGCACACAAGCCCATCGCGCAGGTCAGTCCGACGCTCTACGGCCTGATGACCGAGGAGATCAACCACTCTTACGATGGCGGCCTCTATCCGGAGCTGATCCGCAACCGCGCATTCATGGACAATTCCTATGGTCCGCATGGATGGGTGCTGCTGGAGCAAGGCAATGCGCAGGCTGCGATGGACCTGGACAAGACGACCGGTCCCAGCGAGGCAATCCCGCGCAGCCTCAAGGTGACGATCCAAAGCGCCGATGCCAGCAACCAGGCGGGCGTCGTCAACACCGGCTACTGGGGCATGGCGGTGCGCGGTAACGAGAGCTATCAGTGTTCCTTCTATGCCAAGGCCGATGCAGGGCTCAGAGGGCCCCTCACCGCGCGACTCGTCAGCGACCGTACCGGCACCGTGCTCGCCCAGGCTTCCGTTCCCGCAATCACTGACCAATGGCAACAGTACAAACTTCCGCTCAAGACCGGCAGCGTGCCCGTCGTCACCGCGGAAAACCACTTCGAGCTGGCAGCGACTCATCGTGGAAATCTCTATCTCAGTCTCGTCTCTGTCTTCCCGCCGACCTACCACGATCGCAAGGATGGCCTGCGCCCCGACCTGATGGAGAAGCTCGCCGCCATGCACCCGAACTTCCTGCGGCTGCCCGGTGGCAACTACCTCGAAGGCGATCACATTCCCGAACGCTTCGAGTGGAAGAAAACGATCGGCCCATGGGTCGATCGGCCCACCCATATCAGTCCCTGGAACTATCACTCTTCCGACGGCATGGGACTGCTCGAGTTTCTCGAATGGTGCGAGGACCTGAAGATCCAGCCGGTGCTCGCCGTCTATGCCGGCTACTCCATGAAGCAGGAGCACGTGGAGCCCGGCCCCGATCTCGAACCTTACGTCGAGGACGCGCTCGACGAGATCGAATATGTGATGGGCGACGCGAACAGCAAATGGGGCGCGGAGCGCGCGAAGGACGGCCACCCATCTGGCTTTCCGCTCACCTACGTCGAGATCGGCAACGAAGACTGGTTCGACCGCTCGCACAGATATGACGGCCGCTACGCGCAGTTCTACAAAGCGATCAAAGCCCGTTACCCGCAGCTTCAGCTCATCGCGACTACTCCGGTGAACAGCGTCAGACCGGATGTCATCGACGACCACTACTATCGCAGCGCAACCGAGTTCTTCAACGACACGCATCACTACGACAAGACAGACCGCAACGGCCCGAAGATTTTTGTGGGCGAATGGGCAACGCGCGAGGGAGCGCCCACCCCGAACATGGGCGCCGCTCTGGGCGATGCAGCATGGATGACCGGCCTCGAGCGCAACAGCGACCTCATCGTCATGGCCTCCTATGCGCCACTGCTCACCAACGTGAACCCCGGCGCCTTGCAGTGGGACACTGACCTGATAGGCTACGACGCGGTAAACAGCTATGGCTCGCCCAGCTACTACGCGCAGGTCATGTTTGGCGGGCATCTCGGCAATCAGCTGCTCGGCGCGCAAATCACTGGCGCTGGTCCTCGCTTCTTCGTCTCCTCCACGCGCGACTCGGCGACAGGAACCATCCATCTCAAGCTGGTGAACGGCTCGTCCCTGCCGCAGAGCGTGCATATTCATCTCAGTGGAGTGACACAAGTCAACAAGGAGGCACAGTTGACAACCCTGCGCGGCAACACACCGGAGGAGACAAACAGCATCACCGATCCTGGCCGCATCCTGCCCATCGTCACCACCATCCACAACGTCGCGACAAGCTTCGAACACACCATGCCGCCGTACAGCATTCAGGTGCTCGATCTTCAATCCAAATAAGAGGAAAGTCCACGCGAAGCGCGAAGACTACAATCCTCGCATGGCGCATGGCGTCAGTCTCCGCAATCGAGTCCAGAATCGAGTGCAGGTCATCGATTCCCACACCGCCGGCGAGCCCACCCGGGTTGTCATTGCGGGCGGTCCGCCGCTGGACGGGGGCAGCCTCCAGTCTCAGCTGGAGCGATTGCGCTCCAGCCACGATAGCTTTCGTAGATCCGTTCTCCTGGAGCCGCGCGGCTCCGAAGTACTCGTCGGCGCCCTGCTCTGCAAGCCGCAGGACCCCGCCGCAGCAACCGGTGTTATCTTTTTCAACGACGTGGGCTATCTCGGCATGTGCGGCCATGGCTCCATCGGACTGATCGCCACCCTGGCGCATCTCGGACGCATTGCGCTCGGCGGCCACCAAATCGAAACACCTGTTGGATCGATCGCAGCCACGCTTCACGCGAACGGCGCGATTTCCATCACGAACGTCCCCAGCTACCGCTATCGCAAAGCCGTTTCCGTCGAAGTGACGCGGTATGGCACGATGCACGGCGACATCGCCTGGGGCGGAAACTGGTTCTTTCTCGTAGCCGACCATAAGCTCTCGCTCCGCGTGGACAATCGCGCCTCCCTGATCCAGGCGGCCGACGCCGTGCGCACGACCTTGATGGACTCCGGCATCCGCGGCGAAGCAGGCGCGGTCATCGACCACATCGAATTCACCGGGCCCGCCGAAGACCCCGCAAACTCCGGCCGCAACTTCGTTCTCTGCCCCGGCGCAGCCTTCGACCGCTCGCCATGCGGTACCGGCACCAGTGCGAAGATGGCCTGCCTCTATGCGGACGGCAAGCTCCTCCCCGGCCAGACCTGGCATCAGGAAGGCATCCTCGGCACTGTATTCGAAGGCTCCATACACGTTGCTGGCGATCGCGTCATTCCCACCATCAAAGGCTCTGCCTACGTCACGGCGGAAAACACGCTGCTCTTCGACGACAGCGATCCATTTCGCGAAGGAATTCCGTTTTGACGAGTGCCTTCGACGTGGTGATCGTCGGCGCCGGCATCGCCGGATGCGCTTGCGCGCGAGAATTGGCCGAAGCCGGTGTACAGGTCGCCGTCATCGAGCGCGACGCACCTGCGAGCGGAGCGACTGCGGCTGGCATGGGCCACATCGTGGTCATGGATGATTCGCCCGCACAGCTCGCATTGACACACTATGCGCGATCGCTCTGGCAGAAGCTGACTGCGGAGTTGCCCGCGGCGGCGGAGTACGAAGAGCGCGGTACGCTGTGGATTGCGGCAGACGAGCAGGAGATGGCCGCAGTGCACGCAAAGCATCACACCTACACCCGCGCTGGAATCCCAAGTGAGGTACTGGATGCCGCAGCGCTCGCCGAAGCCGAGCCGCGCCTCCGCCCAGGCCTCGCCGGTGCATTGCTGGTGCCCGAGGACGCAATCCTCTATCCGCCGGCCGCTGCGCTCGCCCTGCTGCAGGCAGCCCAGCGTTCCGGCGCACGCCTCATCCACGGCACCGTAACCCGCGCAGGCGCGGGCGCGCTGACCATGAGTGACGGCACGACCCTGGCCAGCGACCACATCGTAATTGCCACCGGCATCGATACAAATATCGTTCCCTGGGTGCGCCTGGAAAGCCGCAAAGGCCATCTCATCATTACCGATCGCTATCCCGGATTCGTCCGCCACCAGCTCGTCGAACTCGGCTACCTCAAGAACGCACACTCCACCGCATCCGACTCCGTAGCCTTCAACGTTCAGCCACGCCTGACCGGGCAGTTGCTCATCGGCTCGTCAAGACAGCACCGGCGCGAAGAGACTGCGGCCGACGCAACCATCGTCGCCGCCATGCTCCGTCGCGCCTGCGAGTACATGCCCCAACTGGCTTCACTTTTCTGCACCCGCGTCTGGACAGGCGTTCGCGCAGCGACCTCCGACAATCTCCCGCTCATCGGTCCCACGCGCGATCCAACCCTCTACCTCCTCGCAGGATTCGAAGGCCTCGGCATCACACTCGCGCCCGCGGCCGCGCGGCTGCTCGTCGATCATCTGCTCGCACGAAAATCCGTCATCGATCCAACACCCTATCTGCCACAGCGCATGGCGCGTACGGAGGCGATCCTTGCCTGACCTCGTCTCCATCACCGTGAATGGCCGCAAGCACAAAGTCGAAGGCGGTACCGTCGTCGCTGCAGTCCTGCTGGCAGCAGACATTCCCTGCCGCAGATCTTCCATCGGCCAACCGCGCACCGCACTCTGCGGCATGGGTATCTGCTTTGAGTGCCGCGCCACGGTGGATGGGGTCCCACACCGTCGCACTTGCCAGCTGCTCTGCCACGCCGGCATGGTCGTAGAAACCCAATGATCCGAAAGGCATGAATACGGATACCGAAGTCCTCGTCGTCGGCGCCGGTCCCGCGGGCATCACCGCAGCAACCACTGCAGCCATGCACGGCAGGCAGGTGTTGCTGCTCGACGATAACCTCGCACCCGGCGGACAGATCTGGCGCGATGCAACCACCGCCCAGCCGGAAGACCCCGATGACGCCAAGCGCAAATCGCTCCTGGCGCTCCGGGTCTCCGGCGCCCGCGTCTTCTCCGGATGGCTTGTCTTCGATGCGCCTCGCCCGCAAACACTGCGCGCAATATGTGACAACGTTCGTGACATTCACACCACCGATATCTCCTACGAGCAGCTCATCCTCGCGACCGGCGCGCGTGAACGATTTCTTCCCTTCCCCGGATGGATGCTGCCCGGCGTCTTCGGTGCTGGCGGTTTGCAAGCCTTGGCGCAAGGTGGATTCTCCGTCACCGGCAGGCGCGTCGTCGTCGCCGGCACCGGCCCGTTGCTTCTCGCCGTGGCCGCGCACCTGCGGCAGATGGGCGCGCGCGTCACCACCGTTGCAGAGCAGGCCAGCCACCGCCAGCTCGCGCGCTTCAGCGCCTCTCTCTCGCGTCAGCCAGGAAAGCTCATCGAAGGTCTGCAATATCGCGCCGCATCGGGAGGCAGCAGATATCGCCCGGGATGCTGGCCGCTCGCCGCCTTGGGCAAGGAGAAGCT
>DATBCB010000107.1:0-4520 GCA_036270675.1 Acidobacteriaceae bacterium
GTTCCCGTCCGCCTTGGCAGGAAAAAACCCGTAGACGACCTTCGGCTCAAACCATCCGTTCTGCTTCACCTCGGCCTGCAATTCGTGCAGGATCGGCCGGTACTTCTCCTCGACCAGGCGCACATAGTCCGTCGCCGATGCCGTCTTGAGCTGCCACTGGTTCTTGAACAGCGCCGTCTCGTTGATGTAGCCAAAGACCTGGTCCAGGTCCCAGTCCTTCTTCACCCGTACGCCGAAAAATGCCGGCTCCGGAATGCGCTCCGCATCCGCGACGACGGCAGAGCGCTTCGTGCTCGGCGGGGCGCCGACCGCTTCCGCCGCTCCATCGTCGTGAACCGGCTTCTTCGGATAAATCTTCACCGTCCTGCCCTCTTCCAATCGCTTGGCGACCCCAGCCTCTGCGCCGGTCAGGTCGCTCATCACGTGCAGGCCGGCGAAGGCATCCTCTGCATAGAAGACCGCGGACGAGTATTCCTTGCGCAGGTCTTCTTCGACATACTTGCGCGTCAACGCAGCGCCGCCGCAGATCACCGGCGTCACCAGCTCCAGCCGCTCGAGGTCCTGGATAACGTACTTCATCTCCAGCGTCGATTTCACCAGCAGCCCGGAGAGCCCGATAGCATCCGCCTTGTTATCCTGCGCAGCCTTGATGATCACATCCGCCGGCTGCTTGATGCCCAGGTTGACGACCTTGTAGCCATTATTCGAAAGGATGATGTCCACCAGATTCTTCCCAATGTCGTGGACGTCGCCCTTCACCGTCGCCAGCACAATCGTTCCCTTCTGCGTGCCCTCCACCTTCTCCATCTTCGGTTCCAGATACGCCACCGCCGCCTTCATAACGGCAGCCGAGTCGAGCACCGACGGCAACTGCATCTTGCGCGCTCCGAAGAGCTCGCCTACCGTCTTCATCCCATCCAGCAGAACAGTGTTGATCAGCTCCAGCGGCGTGTAGCGGGTCAGAGCCGACTCCAGTGTCTCCTCGAGCGTCTTCTTGTTCGCTCCCAGCCCGATCGTGCGCTCGCCGCGAATGATGAGCTGCTTCAGCTTGTCTTCTTCCGAGAGCAGCGCATCCGCCTCGGTGTTGTCCTCCGCCGCAGCGCCCTTTGTCATGCCGCTGAAGTGCGCCATGTACACCTGCAGCGGATCGCCCTCCGAGGTGTCCTGGAAGATCAGCTTGCGCGCGAGCTCCACCTCGCGCTCGGGGATCTTGTACAGCGGATAGATCTTCGCGTAGTTGATGATCGCCGCATCCAGCCCACGATCCACCGCTTCCTTCAGAAAGACCGAATTCAGCACCCGCCGCGAGTAAGCGGAAAGCCCGAACGAGATATTCGACACGCCCAGGATGGTCTTCGCATCCGGCAGCTCCTGCTTGATGCGCCGCACTGCCTCCAGCGTCTCCATCCCCGCCGTCCGGTAGTCCTCCTGGCCGGTCGAGATCGGCAAGGTCAGCGGATCAAAGATGATGTCCTGCCCACGCAGGCCATACTTCTCTGTAGCCAGCGCATAGATGCGCTTGGCCACCGCAAGCTTCTTGTCTGCCGTCAGTGCCATGCCGTCTTCATCGATGGTCAGCGCGATCACCGCGGCCCCATAGCGCCGCGCCATCGGCAGCACCAGCGAAGTCCGCTTCTCACCGTCTTCGAGATTGATCGAGTTGATGATCGGCTTGCCCGGAATGCGCTTCAGCCCCTCCTCCACCACATCGGCTTCAGTCGAGTCGACCAAGATGGGCGCAGTGATGCGCGTCGCGATCTTCTCCAGCACCGCGTTCATGTATGCCTTTTCGTCCTCGCCCACAATGGCGCAGCACAGGTCGAGCATCTGCGAACCTTCGGTCGAGAGCCGCTTCGCCAGTGCAAGAATGCCGTCGTAGTCGCCTGCGCGTACCATGTTGCGGAAGTGCTCCACGCGCGTGGTGGTGTTCATCTCCTCCGCCACCACAACCGGCTGCCCGTCGATCTCCAGCGGCATGGCAGAGAAGGCCGAGGCGGCAACGCTCTGCGGCTTCACCTCGCGCTTGGCAGGCGTGGCATGCGCGCACGCTTCCACCACCGCTTTCAGGTGCGCAGGCGTGGTGCCGCAACAGCCACCCACCACCTGCACGCCGTACTCGGTGATAAAGCGATGGTGATAGCTCGCAAGTTCCTGCGGCGTCAGCTTGTAGACGGCGTGGCCGCCCTCGTTCTGCGGCAGGCCCGCGTTGGGCAGCACGCTGATCGGCTCCAGCGCATTCTGGCACAGGAAGCGCACCGCATCGTTCATCTCCACCGGTCCGGTCGCGCAATTCAGCCCGACGATATCCGGCCGGAAGCATTCGAGCGTCGCCAGCGCCGCGCCAATCTCGGACCCCAGCAGCATCGTGCCCGTCGCTTCCAGCGTCACCTGCATCTGCACCGGCACGCGGCGCCCCGCCGTCTTCATCGCGTCTTCGCACGCCGCCAGCGCGATCTTCGCCTGCAGCAGGTCCTGTGAGGTCTCGATCAGCAACAGGTCCACGCCGCCTTCGATCAGCGCCTCCGCCTGCTCCCGATACGTCGCAGCCATAGCGTCGTAGCTGATGTGCCCGAGCGATGGCAGCTTGGTTGTCGGCCCAATGGATCCGGCAACGAAGCGCGGCTTTGCCGGCGTCGAAAACTGCGCCGCGACTTCCTTTGCGAGCTTGGCCGCCGCGATGTTCAGCTCGCGCGTCTTCTCCTGCAGCTCATACTCGGCCAGCACGATGGAAGAGGAGCCAAAACTGTTCGTCTCCACGATGTCCGAGCCCACTTCGAAGAAGCTCGCATGCAGATCGCGGATGACATCGGGACGCGAGAGCACCAGCAGCTCGTTGCAGCCTTCCTTGCCCCAGTAGTCGTCTACGGTCAAATTGCGCGTCTGGAGATTGGTTCCCGTAGCGCCGTCATAGATGAGGACGCGTTCTTTGAGAATGTCGAGTATGGATTGCAAGCAGGCCTCTCAGGTGTCACTACGGAGCGGGGAATGCGCAGAGCACTGCGCGAATAGGCAGGAGGTTCTGGCTCAATCCCGCATTCGCGTCAATGGATGCATACAGTTCGCTCTCCGTTCCTGACCTGCTACTTGATCGAATCCGACTGCGCCCGGGTCGCGCCGGGCAATGCAATCTGCGGCACCAGCATGTCTTCCTTGCGATAGATCAGATTGGTCGCATTCAGCGTCGCCAGCTCGAAGCCGTGTCCGTGCGTGATCGCATCCGTGGGACACGCCTCGACACAATAACCGCAGAAGATGCAGCGGTTGTAATCGATGTTGTAGACCTTCGCGTAGCGCTCGGCGCTTGAGATGCGCTTCTCTTCCGTGTTATCCGCCGCTTCGATGTAAATGCAGTTGGAAGGGCAGGCGGCCGCACACAGGAAGCACGCCACGCACTTTTCCAGCCCATTCTCATCGCGCTGCAGCACGTGCGCGCCGCGGAAGCGGTCCTCGAAGTGCGCGCCCCGGTACGGCCCCGGCCCGTCTGGATAATTCTCCACCTCGGTGGGTTTGAACATCTCGCCGAAGGTGATCGACATGCCCTTGGCTACGCCGGCAATATTGCGGACGATCGACATACCCGTAGTATACGACGGCGATCCGCCCTCTCAGGAATGGCCGCCCTCCGCCTTCGTCTGCTGCGCAACTTTGTCTCGCAAGGCCGCTTCCGCTCGATCGATATATGCGCGATACCCCGCCGGGTCGACGAAAGGATTCGCAGCACCCGCGGGATTCGCCACGAGCGCCGCGCGCTTGCGGTCCAGATCGAACTCCCAGGGATGTGCAGCCAGGAAGATATCGCACGGCAGAGCGCGCATCGTAGCGAAGCTCGTCGCAAGGTCCTTCTGAATATTCGGATACTTAGGGTTGTTCACCACCTGGTAGTCGGGCGTAGACAAGCTGCACGCAAAGACCACGTGCCGCAACTCACCGCGATCGCGTACCGTCATCGTCCACGTGGTGCAGCCCTTGGTATGGCCCGGCGTAAAGTGCGGTGTCAGCGCAACCCCGCCCAACTGCACCGGCTCGCCATCCTTGAGCAAGCCATCCGGCGCGACCGGCGGATAGCTGTACTTGCCACCCCATGCGAAATCGTCTTTGTCGCCGTTCTCCAGCATCGGCGCTTCCGCCGGACTCACCAGCAGCCGCGCATGGGTCGCCGCCTTCATCGCCGCTACGCCGCCGGCGTGGTCGAAGTGTCCATGGCTGATCAGCAGGATGCGCACATCCGAAACCCGAAAGCCCAGCTTGCGAATACTCGCCTGGACGATCGGCACCGTCTCCCTAAATCCCGTGTCCAGCAGGACGTCGCCCGCCGGCGTGGTGATCAGGTAGGAAGCCACGCCCTCCGCCCCCACGTAATACAGATTGTCGGCAATGCGAAACGGCGGCACCGGCTGGTTCCACTTCGCGTTGGCCGGCGCATACTGCGCTAGGGCGGGAAGCGACACGATCAGCGTGCAGAGGAGAACAAGGACGCGCAGCATGCGGAAACCCTAGCAGATGAGCCCCGCTGTAACGCG
>DATBCB010000108.1:0-2955 GCA_036270675.1 Acidobacteriaceae bacterium
CACAGCGACCGTTGGGCGGTCTACGGATGCGGCACCGGCGTCCGGAGACTGGGCAATTACGGTGCCCGGCTCGGCGGGCGCGTATGGCAGGTGGGCAATGGTGCCGAGCTGCAGGCTGGCGCGTCGGATATCCAGCGCCGCTACCCGCTCCCGGTCATGGATCAGCGAAGGCACCGCAACCTTCTGCGCGCCCAGGCTCTGGCCGAGTCGCACCTGCCAGCCCGTGCGCACGATGGTTCCCGGCGCGGGCGACTGCGTCACCATGCGCGACGCGGGCACGACCGCGCTGTAGAAGTGGTCGTCGATGCTGATCTCCAGGCCATCTGCGGCGGCTTTGCGCCGGGCGTCTGCTTCGCTCATGCCGCGGAAGTCCGGCACCTTCACCTCAGCGCCGTGAATGGCGAAGTGCATCGTGGTCAATGCCGATACCATGGCGACCACCACCAGCAGCACAAGCACCAGCGCGAATTGAAAGAGGCGAAGGATCATGCGTCCGCGTACTCGATGGTGTAGGTGATCTTGGCCGTCTTCTCCAGCATGGCGGAGACCGAGCAGTACTTCTCCTTCGACAGCCGGACTGCGTCTTCCATGCTTTTGTGGTTGACGGCGCCTGTGACGCGATAGACCAGTTCGATTTTCGTGAAGACAGTAGGCGGTTCCTTCGCCTTCTCGGCAGTCGCGGAGACGGTCAGCCCGGTGAAGGGCTCGCGCTTTTTAGTGAGAATGCTGATGACGTCCACCGACGTGCAGCCGCACAGGCCCATCAGGACGCATTCCGTCGGTGTCGGGCCTTCGAGGCGGTCGCTGTCGAGGGTCAGCGTGTGCCCGCTATCCGATGTGGCTGCGTAGACCTGATCGTGCTGCCATTCTGCCTTCGCGATCATTCTTTTCCTCCATACTGTTCCCGCTCTCCGGGCGATTGCACCGCCGGCCCTCGTGCCGGTTGTCGGCCTCCGGCTCAGGATGCACGAGCATGCTATCAACCTCCGGGCGCTCCAGCTTCAGCCGGTCTTCGAGCGCGGTGATGACCTCGTGGACGCGATGCATCGGCAGCGCATCGGGAAGCGTGCAGTGACACGAGAGATGCAGGTTGTCTCCCATACGCGAGACTGCCACCTCGTGTATGTCGATGATCTCCGGCAGTGTTCGCGCTACATCGCGCAGAACTTCCTGCAGCCGGCGGTCGTGCTCGATGGTGGCCGATGCTTCGATGGTAGCGGGCTCGCTCTCAATGTGCGTCAGCACATTGCTCACCTCGGGAGCGGCACGGTACATCTGCTCTTCCAACTCGCAGACGAAGCGATGCGCTTCTACCAGCGGCAGCGATTCGGCGACCTCAATGTGCTGCTCGACGCGCAAGCCGCCTTCTTCCTGCTGCACGCTCAGGTCGTGCAGCGTGACATTGTTGAGAGCGGCCACGCCGCGGATGCGATCGAAGATGTTTTCGCCCAGCACCTGGCGGGGCACGGTGCGGACAGTGACATCGGCGCCGGGCACCACTGCCTTCACCGCTGCGGTAACCCGCTGTACCAGCACTTCGATGTGCTCTGCGGTATCGAAGCGGGGCACGGCGACGCGCAGATCGGCGAAGACGCCGTTGCCGGAGCGGCGTACGCGCACCCGCTCCAGTTCCACCACGCCGTCGATGTGTTCCACGGCATGGGCGATGCGCTGCCGCGCTCCGGCCGGCGCTGTGTCGAGCAGTTCAACAGTGGTGCGGCGCGCCAATCCCCAGGCAAAGTGCAGGATGACCCCGGAGACGGCGAGGGCCGCAATTGGATCTGCAAAGCGCAGCCAGCCGATCCCGAAATGCACACCCGCGTACGTGGCTGCCAGCCCAACGGCGACGGCCACGCTGGACCAGATGTCCGAGGCGAAGTGAAGGGCATCGGCCTCGAGCGCCTGTGAGCCGGAGGCTTCCGCGACGTGTTTCAGCGCGCGGGAGCGGCTGAGATCGACGGTAATGGAAAGCGCGAGCACGGCGAAGGGCCACGCCGACGGGCGCACCGTAACCGGCGCGACGAAGATGCGCATGATGGCTTCAACGACGATCCACACGCAGGACGCGCCCATGAGAAAGGTTTCGGTGAAGGCGGAGAGCGTCTCCACGCGCGCATGGCCGTAGGGGTGGTCTTCATCAGCAGGTTTATCCGAGATGCGAACAGAGGCGAATGTCAGTGCAGCGCCCAGCAGATCGAGGCCGGAGTGCGCAGCGTCGGAGAGCATGCCGAGGCTTCCGGTGAGTAGACCCGCGATCAGCTTGAGCGCGGTCATGCCGCACGCCGCCAGCATGGAGACCAGCGCGGCGGCTCGCTTACGCCTCACGAGGGAATCCTTGGTCGGCTTCGCGACTATCTCATCCGCCGGGGACATGCCCACAGCCTACACGCGGCTGTGGATGCCGGGCCAGCAGGCGCGTCTAGCGTGTGCGGGCGAGCTTGCGGGCGGTATAGAGGCCTGCGATGCCGAAGGTATAGGGCGTCCAGCGTGCATCGCGGAAGCCCGCCTGTTCGAGCGCTGCGAGCATCTGCGGCGGAGCGGGAAAACGCCCGACAGATGTGGGCAGGTAGGTATAGGCGCTGGCCGCCCCCGAGAGCAGACGGCCGATGCGCGGCAGCACATGACGGAAGTAGAACGCGTAGAGTTTGACGAGGATGCCGCCGGGCTCACTGAAGTCGAGGATGCCGAGTTCGCCTCCCGGCGCCAGCACGCGATGAAATTCCCCGAGGCCCGCTTGGTAATTGGCAAGGTTGCGAAAGCCAAAGGCGGTGGTCAGGAGATGCAGAGATGCATCGGCAATGGGCAGATGCAGAGCGTCGGCCTCGATTGCGATCGCTCCGTGCTTGCGGAACTTCGCGGCGCCGCGCAGCAGCATCTGATGGGAGAAGTCGATAGCGAGCACCGGCGTGGCCTGGGGTGGACGGCGGCGCAGCAGCGCCATGGTCATGTCGCCTG
>DATBCB010000109.1:0-3161 GCA_036270675.1 Acidobacteriaceae bacterium
AGGTCTGCTCGGCCTCGGCTTCAATCGAATTCTGGGCATAACTCTGCATACGCTGGACGATACGATCCGAAGCAAATATCTACGCGTCTACGCGGTGAAGGAGGAGCCGCAGCCGCAGGACTTCTTCGAATTCGGATTGATAAAGTTGAAGCCCTGCCGCATCAGCGTCTCTTCGTAGTCGAGCACCATGCCGTTCAGATAAATGAACGACTTCGGATCGATGAACACGCGGACATCACCGTCATAGGTGAAGACACGATCTCGCTCGCGCGGCTGAGTATCGAAACGGATGCTGTACGACAGACCCGAACAGCCGCCGCCGAGAATGCCCAGGCGCAGTCCACCCTCCGTGGGTGAAATGCCCTCCTTGGCCATTGCGATGCGGACACGCGCCACGGCACGCGGTGTAAGTTCCACACCCTGCTTGCCGGCAGTGGTGGCTGCCGGCTGCAGCACGTTCGTCGTGGCGCCTGCCATTGCTCTTACTTCGCCGCTACCGCAGCCGGAACCGCGGCTGTTTCGCCGACGCCATTCTTCTTCTTCCAGTCACCGATCGCGGCACGGATCGCATCTTCGGCCAGCACGGAGCAGTGAATCTTTACTGGCGGCAACGCCAGCTCCTTCACGATGTCCGTGTTCTTGATCTCCATCGCCTCGGAGACAGTCTTTCCCTTCACCCACTCAGTCGCGAGCGAAGAAGAAGCGATGGCCGAGCCGCAGCCAAAGGTCTTGAACTTGGCCTCCTCGATCACCTGCGTCTCGGGGTTCACACGGATCTGCAGCCGCATCACGTCGCCGCACTCCGGCGCCCCCACCAGACCGGTACCAACGGCGTCATTGGTCTTGTCCATCTGGCCAACGTTGCGTGGATTGTTGTAGTGGTCGATCACCTTGTCGCTATATGCCATTTCTTTTCCTCCAGATCCTGCCCAGTACGGTCGTGCCCTGAAATTGTTTGTCCTAGTGCGCCTGCCACTCGATCTTCGAGATGTCGATGCCTTCCTTCACCATCTCGTAGAGCGGCGACAGTTCGCGAAGCTTCTTCACGATGTCGATCACCTTGTCCGCCACATAGTCGACTTCGGCTTCGGTGTTGAAACGTCCTAGTCCGAACCGAATCGAGCTATGCGCCACATCGTCGCCCAGTCCAAGGGCCTTCAATACATACGATGGCTCTAGCGTGGCAGAGGTGCATGCCGATCCGCTCGAAACCGCCACATCGTTGATGCCCATCAGCAGCGATTCGCCTTCGACGTAGACGAAGCTGATGTTTAGATTATTCGGCAGGCGCCGCTCCATCGAGCCATTCACGTGGATGTAGTCGAGCGAACCCTCTAGTTTCGCCTTCAGCTTGTCGCGCAAGGTGCGCAGGCGCTCGCCCTCTTCGGCCATCTCTTGCCCGGCAAGTTCGCAAGCCTTGCCCAGCCCCACAATACCGGGCACATTCAATGTCCCGGAACGCATGCCACGCTCGTGTCCCCCGCCGTTGATCTGCTCGGAAATCTGCACACGCGGGTTGCGGCGCCGGACGTACAGGGCGCCCACTCCCTTTGGCCCATACAGCTTGTGCGCGGTGAGCGACAGCACGTCGATGTTCATGCTGTTCACGTCCACGGGAATCTTGCCCACTGCCTGGACGGCGTCAGTGTGGAAGATCACATTGCGCTCGCGGCAAAGTTTACCGATCTCGGTAACCGGCTGCACCACGCCGATCTCGTTATTAGCAAACATAATGCTGACCAGGATCGTCTTCTCATCGAAAGCGCGCTTCAGGTCCTCCAGATCGATCAGGCCGTCGGCCTTCACCGGAAGATAGGTCACACGATAGCCCGCCTTCTCCAGCCGCTTGCAGGTATCGAGGACCGCCTTGTGCTCAGTGACCTGGGTGATGATGTGATTGCCGCGTTCGCGGTACATCTCCGCGATTCCCTTCAGCGCCAGGTTGTTGCTCTCGGTCGAACCGGAGGTAAAGATGATCTCTTTCGCCGTCGCCCCGATGAGCTTGGCTACCTGCTCACGCGCCTTCTCCACTGCCCCTTCTGCTTCCCAGCCGAAGGAGTGGTTGCGGCTTGCCGCATTGCCGAAGATGCCGGTCAGATACGGCATCATCGCCTCCAGCACCCGCGGATCGAGCGGGCTGGTGGCGTGGTTATCCATATAGATCGGCAGCTTCACGCCCTTTGGAGCACCGCCGTTCGCCGTCGCCGCGGGAACCGTCGTTACATCATCGTCGAAAGTATTCATGCTCATCGGTCGTTCCCTATTCCCGCCACCAGGGTGGCCCGTCAAATCTTGCACTAGCCGAGTGTCACCAGCGGTCGCGCGTGACCGCCGTTCGTATGTATGCGCCGGTCGTAGGGGATGGCATCCACCAGATCGGCGATGCGGATGGCCTTCAGCACATCCGAAATCGTGTCGTTCACCTTGCTCAACGGCTCTTTGATGGTGCAGCTGTCCAACAAGTCGCAGGAGCGTCCGGTCCCAACACTGGGGCCGCAGGACGTAATGAAAAGCGGCCCATCGATGGCGTAGATCACCTCGAACGCCGTGATGGTCGAAGCATCCCGGGAAAGCGAGTAGCCGCCGTTGATTCCGGCATGAGACCGCAAGAGCCCGACTTTGGTCAGCCGCTGCAGGATCTTGGCAAGCAGTTGCGGCGGAATACCATAGGCGTCCGAGATGTCCTTCGCGCTCTGCGAGGGCACCTCGGGATGTTCGGCCAGATACTTCAGCGCCATCAGCCCGTAATCGGCTTTTTTGGTAAGTCTGAGCATTGCGTTCGCCCGGCCCGTTGAACTCCTACCTCAACGGTCGCAATTACGAGTATAGGTTCCCAAAAGGTCACATACAAGGCGCCAACACGGTAAACGCTAACAATTATCGAAAATCTGTCCAAAAAGAGCACCAGGGCGGTCACACACGGCGGTCTTAGGCTCACCCGGACCTCACCCCGAACGGTGACGGAACTCTTACAGTCGTTCCACCGCCTTCGCGATATCCTCACAAGGAATGAGCCCGCAAATCCAGCTAGAAGATGAGGTTACGACCTCAACCCCAGTTCCGGGTCACCCCGCCGCCACCGCTGGCCGCATGCCTGAGCAAAAGCGCGGCCCCCTCAAATGGATCTTCGCCGTCGTGCTCGGATTCTTCCATGTACTTGC
>DATBCB010000110.1:0-1710 GCA_036270675.1 Acidobacteriaceae bacterium
CGGTCGGCGGCTAACTGTCCGTGACGTTCTGCTTGTGGTCCAAATTGCGATCTGCGCCGTACTGGTCACCTCTTCCTTCGTTGCCCTGCGTGGACTGGCACGCTCGCTGCACAGCAACTTCGGTTTTGAGCCGCGGAACGCCATGCTGGTAGATACAAATCTGAGCTTAGCCGGCTACAGCCGCGACCAGGTGCCCGTCCTGCAAAAGCGCATGATCGAAGCCATAGAGGCGGTTCCCGGAGTAACGCAGGTCGGATTGGTGGATGTTCCGCCATTACATATGGGCTGGGCCGTCACGCCTGTTTTTACCGACAAAACGACCGATCTAAGGACATGGAATGCCGTCGCTCAAGCCGTCACCTACAAGATATCTCCCAACTATTTCCAGGCGGCGGGCACTGCCATGTTGGCGGGTAGGACTTTCTCCCAGCGTGACGACAAAGATGCGCCATCCGTGGCCGTCGTCAACCAAGAATTTGCACGCAAAATCTTTGGCTCCGCAAGCAGCGCCCTGGGCCGCTACTACAAGATGCCGGATGGCACGCGCGTGCGGGTGGTGGGCATCGCAGAAGACGGAAAATATACGGCGAACCTCGCGGAGGATCCGCAGCCGGCCATGTTTCTCCCCATCCTGCAATCACCCTCAAGTGATACGTGGCTAGTGCTGCGTTCGAACCGAGATCGGCAGCAACTTGTCGCAGCCATTAGGAGCAAATTGCGGGAGCTGGACCCGGGACTGCCTGCCTTCATCCAGACATGGAACGAAGAAATGAACGGAGCTCTGTTTGCTCCCCGTATGGCTACGGCATCGCTGGGTGTGCTGGGCATGATGGGCGCGATGCTGTCGATCACCGGCATCTTCGGCATGGCTGCGTACTCGGTGAGCAAGCGACTGCGGGAGTTGGGCATTCGCATCGCCCTCGGCGCGCAGCGGACGGAAGTGTTGCAGGCCGCATTGGGACGTGCCGTCAAATTGCTGGCAATTGGTTCGACAGCGGGACTGCTCCTCGGACTCCTGGCGACTAGGGTGCTGGCCTTCATCGTGTATCAGGCGACGCCGCGCGATCCGCTGGTATTGGCGGGTGTTGTTCTGGCTATGGCATTCCTGGGCCTGCTGGCCACGTGGATTCCAGCACAACGCGCGTTGTCGGTAGATCCGATGATGCTGCTGCGCGAGGAGTAGCGCGCCATCGGCGTAGTACTTGCAGCCCAACCGGAGGAAGTATGAAACTCCTCGATTCGATTCGCTTTCGTATCGCCGCTCTCTTCCAGCGTTCGCAGATGAATGCTGAGATGGAAGACGAGCTTCGCTCGCACATTCAGCATCGTGCGGATGATCTGGAGCGCTCGGGTCTTGCGCGCACGGAGGCGGAGCGGCGGGCGCGGGTCGAGTTTGGCGGGTATGAGCGGTACCGGCAGTAGTCGTATGAGGCGGCGGGAAGCCATTTCTTTGAGACGCTGCTGCAGGATGTGCGGGTCGCTCTGCGTATGTTGCGCAAATCTCCCGGGTTCACCATCGCCGCCGTTTTGACAATGGCATTGGCGATTGGTGCGAACGCTGTGGTCTTCAGTGTGATGAATGCGATGGTCCTGCGCCCGCTCCATCTGCCTCAGGCGAAGAGTCTCTATGCCATCGAGCGTGGAAGCGATCGGGCGATCAATCATTCGTATCCCGATTATCTCGATCTGCGTGATCGCAACCGCAGCTTC
>DATBCB010000111.1:0-18818 GCA_036270675.1 Acidobacteriaceae bacterium
TGAGCAAACCGAATGCAGGCAAAGCGGAAGCACTTAACTATGCGATTGGCCTGCTCACGGAGGACTACTACGTCGGCATCGATGCCGATACGGTGATCGCGCGCGATGCGGTTTCCAAGCTCATCGTGCACTTTGCAGACCCGCAGGTGGGCGCAGTGGCCGGCAATGCCAAGGTGGGCAATCGCGTAAATCTGTGGACGCGGTGGCAGGCCCTGGAGTACATCACCAGCCAGAACTTTGAGCGCCGCGCGCTCGATCTCTTCAATGTCGTCACCGTCGTGCCCGGCGCCATCGGTGGCTGGCGCACGGAAGCAGTGCGTCACGGTGGCGGCTATCCCATCAACACGGTTGCGGAAGATGCCGACCTCACCATGAACCTGCTCGAACAGGGCTACAAGGTCATCTACGAGGACCAGGCACTCGCCTTCACCGAAGCGCCCATCGATGCGAAAGGGCTGATGCGGCAGCGCTTCCGCTGGTCTTTCGGCACATTGCAGGCGGTTTTCAAGCACAAGCAGGCATTCACCAAGAACCGCGCGATGGGCTTTTTTGCGCTGCCCAACATACTTATCTTTCAGATACTGCTGCCGCTGGTCTCGCCGCTGATTGACCTGATGTTTGTCTATGGGACGGTCCAGTATCTGCTCGACCGGCACTTCCATCCGGACACCGCAAGCGCCGCGGGATTCGAGAAGCTGCTGGTTTACTTTCTCACTTTCCTCATCATCGATTTCGTAACTTCAGCGCTTGCCTTTTCGCTGGAGCGGAGGCATCCGGCAAAGCGCGGCGACGGATGGCTGCTCTTCCATATCTGGCTGCAGCGTTTCTCCTACCGGCAGGTGTTTTCGATTGTGTTGTTCAAGACCCTCAAGCGCGCCATCGACGGACGACCCTTTAACTGGGACAAGATCGAGCGCACCGCGAAGATGTCAAAGCAGGCGGAAAAGATCGCGGCCGGGACTTAGAGGGCGCCGGCTAGGGCACCCACTCGCCCTTGCGCATCAGCGGCTCCGTCGCTCCATCCGCCGTGATGCCATCCAGATCGATCTCACCCGAGCCGATCATCCAGTCCACGTGGATCAGGCTGTCGTTCGCACCCTTCTCCGCCAGGGCTGCCGCGTTCATCGTGTCGCCTCCGCGGATACACGTGCTGTACGCCTGTCCCAGTGCGATATGGCTGGCGGCATTCTCATCGAACAGGGTGTTGGAAAAAAGCAATCCGCTTGCCGCAATCGGCGAGGAGTGCGGCACCAGCGCCACCTCACCCAGTTGGCTTGCGCCCTCGTCGGTCTCGAGCATCTTGCGCAGCACCGCCTCGCCCTGCGATGCATGGGACTCCACCACGCGGCCCTCCTCAAAACGAACCTGAATGCCCGCGATCAGAGTGCCTTGGTACGAGAGAGGTTTCGTACTGGTCACCGTACCCTCGACACGCTTGCAATGCGGCGTGGTGAAGACCTCTTCCGTCGGAATATTCGGGATGCAAGCCAGTCCGTTACCCGCGGTTGTACCGCCGCCCATCCACACGTGATCGTCGGCCAGGCCGACGCGCAGATCGGTGCCCGGCCCCCGGAAATGCAGCGTGCTGTATCGCCGTTCGTTCAGCAGCGCCGCGCGTTTCCGCAGTCCTTCGTCGTGCCCGCGCCACGCCGCCACTGGATCGGGCGCATCGACGCGCGATGCCGCAAAGATCGCATCCCACAGCTTGGCCATCGCCGTTTTTTTCGTCTCCTCCGGAAACACGGCGGCAGCCCACGCCGGTGTGGCCGCCGCCACGATCGTCCAGTTGATCGCGTGGCGCGTGATCAGCTCCATTGCCGGCCGGCTAGCCTTGGAGAAGGCGCGATTCGCACGCCCCACCTTTTCCGGGTCCTCCTGCGCCAGCAGAGCGGGGTTGGCGCCAGCGATCGCCATGCGAGCCGCGTTGTTGCGGAATGCCTGGGCAATGCCCTCCTGCAGCCAGGTAGCTGCAGTATCGAAGCTCGCATCGGGTGCGTAGCGGAAGCGAGCGAGCGTCGCCTCATCGTCCGTGAAAAAGGTCGTCACCAGTGACGCGCCGGCCCGGTAAGCGTGCTCGGTAATGCGCCGCACCAGCGGCAGCGCATCCAGCGACGCGGTGATCAACAGCTCCTGTCCTGGCGCCAGACCGAGGCCGACCTCGATCGCTACTTCCGCGAGCCGGTCCAATCGCGCGGCATGACTTGGCGCTTTCTTCGCGGCGGCGGGTGCGGGTGCGGCTGTGCTCATCGTCAATCTCCTTCTTCTCTCGAATGTACCGCGGGAGGGGAACTGCCTGCTCGGGAAGGTACAGCCTCTGTCTTGCTACAATCCACCTATCACTCGCCGATCTCGAATCAGGAGCTGCCCCATGTCTGAAGCCTTCGCCGCCTCGGAGTTTTTTGCCGCATTGGATGCCCGCATTGCCCGCTACGACCTGTTGCAGCATCCCTTCTATCAGGCATGGTCGAAAGGCGAACTCACCCACGACGAGCTGCGCGAATACGCATCTGAGTATTGGCACCACGTCGCCGCTTTTCCGACATATCTGAGCGCGCTGCATGCTCGCCTGGAAGACGCGCCGCTACGCCGGACTGTGCTGGAAAATCTGGCCGACGAGGAGGGTTTGCCCGCGGGCCGCGCCCACAGCGATCTTTGGATGGACTTTGCCGCCGGGATGGGAGCGGATTCCGCCGCAGTACGCGCGCGCACAGTGCAGCCGGAGACCGCGGCCCTCATTGGGCATTTCCGCGGTGCGATGCAGGCCTCGCCGGCATCGGCGCTGGCCTCGCTCTACACCTATGAGTCACGTGTGCCCGCCATTGCTCGTACCAAGGCTGAGGGGCTGAAGCAACACTACGGCGCCGATACGGCGACGGCTCGCTATTTCACCCTGCACCAGACCGCCGACGTGCACCATGCAAATGTGTGGCGTGCCGCGATCCAAGCCGAGCTGGCCGCGCATCCGGAAGATGCGGACGCCGCACTGGATGCCGCCGAGAAAACTGCGGCCGCCCTCTGGAATACGCTCAGCGGCGTCGAGCGCGAGCGCCAGCAGGCCCGCACAGTCGCTGCCTGATTGCGGTTGTAGGCGGCCGGTTGCGCCGGCCGCTAATGCTGCACAATTCCAGCGCTTTTCCTTTCCCCCTTGATGTAGACTGCGGCCACTCTCCGAGTGCATCGAGGTGCTGACGGCTGCTGCGCCGCCCTTTCGTATGTCTACCAACGACCTTCAACCGCGGCTGCTGCTCACCGATGCCGATGGCACCCGGACGCACCCACTGTTACATTTTCCCTTCAGTCTGGGGCGCAGCGGCGAGAGCGATCTCTGCGTGGCCCACGCACAAGTCTCGCGTCACCATGCGTCGATCGAATCGGAGCCGGACGGTCTCTATCTTCGCGATTTGGGCAGCCGCCACGGCACGCTACACAATGGCGAGCGAGTGGAGCATGTGCAACTTCGCTCCGGCGACCGGATCACGCTGGGACAGTCAAGCGTCACGTTGGTGTTTCTAGAGGGTCCGGCACAGGAGGAGAACTATTCGCGCGCCCACCAGACCGCGACCGGTGCACGCGAGCTGCTGGAGCGTGCCTCAAGCCAGGTCAGCGGCACCGACCTGGAAAAGCTCTCGCTCTTTCTCGAGGCCGCCCAGCGCTTCAACGGCACCCAGGTGCTGGACGATGTCCTCAGCACCATGATCGAATACGCTCTTCGCCTCACCTGCGCGGAGCGTGGCTTTGTTTTCCTGGGCGACGATGTCGCCTCCCTGCGGCTCCGCATCGGCCGGGCGAGCGACGGCTCCACGCTGCTGGATGACTCGAAGATCTCCCGCTCCATCGTGCGTGACGCCGCGCATTCCGGACTCGACTACATCCTCGGCGACGCAACCGGTGAAGGTGCCGCCATCGGCCGTGAGAGCATCATCGCGCACGACCTTCGCAGCGTGATTGCGATTCCGCTGCGCCGCCGCAGCAACGGCACCCTGCTCGGCCTGCTCTACCTGGACAGCCGGCTGCAGTCCTGCAATCTAAGCAGCGTCAGTCGCGAGATCCTGCGGGCGATCGCGACCGAAGCCGCGACCCTGGTGGAAAACGCACGCATGCTGGAGGCGGAGCAGGCCGCCGCCCTGATGCGCAAGGAGATGGACATCGCGGCGGCCATTCAGCAGCGCATCATCTCCAGCGACCTGCCTGCTGTGCCGGGTTTTGCGGTGAGCGGCCGAACCTTGCCCTGCGCCGACGTCGGCGGCGACTTCTACGACGTCATCTGCACCGACGATGGCTGCGTGGCCATCGTCGCGGACGTCTCCGGCAAGGGGATGTCGGCGGCGTTGCTCGCCTCCATCGTGCACGGCATGATGTACGCGCAGATCAACAGCGGCGTCTCACTTGTCGATGCCGTCAGCGCAGTCCATGCATTCCTGTGCGCTCGCGTCTCGGGGGCGAAGTACGTCACCATGGTCGCGCTCCGCTGCCGCCGGGATGGTTCAGCCGAGCTGGTCAACGGCGGCCACGTCTTCCCGCTCCTGGTCGACGCGAGCGGCTGCGTCAGCTCCATCGAAGAGGGAGACATGCCGGTTGGCATGCTGCCGGAGGCCAGCTTTCATGCTATCCCACTCAGCTTCCCGGCGGGCGGCCGCGTCGTGTTGTTAAGCGACGGCGTCAGCGAAGCGGAAAACCCACAGGGCGATCAATTTACCGTCCCGCACTTCGAGCAGTACCTTACTGGAGAAAACCCGATTAGAGCCATCTTCACTGCGGTCGACCGCTTTAGCGACGGCGTTCCCCAGGCCGACGATCGCACCGTCCTCACCATCGATCGATTGATCGATTGACCGGCTGGCCAATTCGCGAGCGTCTGTATGGTCCGCTGAATCAGTGCTGAATCAGTATTGTCCGCTGATTCGTAGATGGCTGCGCACCGCCGCGAGAAACTTCTGCCGGGCCGCCGGCGATACGATCTCCTGAGCCAGAGCGTCGCACATCTCCCGCAGGTTGGCCGTGCTGCCGGACGCGCGTCGCACCAGCACTCCGGCGATCGGGCCGACGTGCTCTGCTAATTGCCGGGTGATCTCCGTCAGCGACTCCGGCCGATGCGAGCCGGTCGGCGGCGGAGTACCCGACCCTGACCTACCCGCCACTGACGCTTGCGGCGGCGGAGCCCTGGTCACACGCACCTGCGAAACATCTCCCGCCGGCGTGGTGGGCAGGCCAGCGTCGTCCAGAGCCTGAAGAAAAGCCTCCGCCGTCTGCCAGCGGTCCCGCGGACTCTTTGCCAGCGCGCGCATGACCGCGGCTGAAAGGCCTGCCGGAATCTTCGGATTGATCTGTGGCGGCGGCACTGGCGCATGCTGCAGGTGGCCGGCAATCACCTGGATATGCGTGGTGCCCTCGATGGGCAGCCGGCCCGTGATCATCTCGTAGAGCGTGACGCCCACCGCATAGATGTCCGAACGGGCGTCGTGCGGCTCGCCGGAGATATGCTCCGGCGCAATATAGTGCATCGAGCCCACCAGCGCGCCGGTCGTGGTCAATCGCTGGTCAGCCGCGCCCAGCTCAGTGGCCAGCGCCAGGCCAAAATCCAGCAGCTTCACCTGGCCGAGCGGCGTGATCATGATGTTCGAGGGCTTGATGTCTCGGTGGACGATGCCGCGAGCGTGCGCGTAGCGCAGAGCTTCCAGTACCTGCCGCGTGCAGTGCAGCGACTCTTCGAGCGTCAGACCGGCGTGAAGCCGTCGCCCCAGGTCTTCGCCTTCCACGCATTCCATCACCATCGCCAGCTCCTGCTGGTGGCGAAAGGCGGTGTGAAGCGTGGCGATGTTGGGATGCTCCAGCGTAGCCAACAGACGGATTTCGCGCACGAAGCGGTCCATCATCTCCTGCGCCTGGATACCGGAGGCGGGCCCGGCGCGCAGCAGCTTCATCGCCTCGATGCGGTCCGAGATGGTGTGCCGGACGCGGTACACCTCGCCCATCCCGCCATAGCCGAGCGTTCCGACAATCTCGTAATCGCCAACACGGGTTCCGGGAGTCCATGCCATCGCAGCAGTTATACCGCTTTCTCGCCCAGGAAATCTGCCTGGCGTCACAGGCATCCTCTCTCAGGCTTCGAGAACCCTCGCGATCGCGCCGATCTGGCGTTCCTGGCGATCTGGCGTCCCTCGCCACGAAACGTCGAACTGCCTTAAACTGAACGGTTATGGCTGCCACTGAGATCTCTACTGTCATCCTTCCGCTTGCGCCCAGCGGCGAATTCCGCAACGAGCCCTTCGTCGATTTCAAGTCGAGCGCGAATGAGCACGCGATGAAGGCCGCCCTGGAACGCGTCGGCGACATGCTTGGCCACGAATACGAGCTGATCATTGGCGGTGAGCGAGTGCGCACTGCAAAGAAGATCCGCTCGCTTAACCCGGCGAAGCCGTTGCAGGTAATTGGCATCCATCAGGAGGCCGGCGTCGAGCATGCTGAACAGGCGCTGGCCGAAGCACTCAAGGCGTTTCAGAAGTGGCAGTTCGTTTCGCCGGAGCAGCGCACTTCACTGTTGTTGCGCGCTGCGGCCATCATCCGTGATCGCAAGTTCGAGTTTTGTGCGTGGCTCACCTACGAAGTCGGCAAGAATTGGGCAGAAGCCGATGCAGATGTCGCAGAGACCATTGACTTCCTCGAGTTCTACGCCCGCGAAGCTCTGCGTCTGGCCAATGCAGAACCTCCGATCCAATATCCCGGCGAACGCGACCGGCTCCTCTACGTGCCGCTCGGTGTCGGCGCGGTGATCCCGCCGTGGAACTTTCCCTTCGCCATCATGGCCGGCATGACCGCCGCGGCCATCGTGTGCGGCAACACGGTCGTCCTCAAGCCCTCCACCGACGCGCCCACCATCGCCACCCGATTCCTTGATGTGCTCGAAGAGGCCGGCATGCCGCCCGGCGTCGTGAACCTGGTGCAGGGCGGCCCGGCCGTGGGGCGCGCGCTGGTGGAGCACCCGCAGACACGTTTCATCGCCTTCACAGGCTCAAAAGCCGTCGGCCTAGAAATTCACGAGCGCGCCGCGAAGACGCAGGAGGGCCAACTCTGGATCAAGCGCACCGTTCTCGAAATGGGCGGCAAGGACTCCATCATCGTCAGCTCGGACGCCGATATCGATGCTGCCGTCGAAGGCGTCGTGGCTTCAGCCTTCGGCTTCAATGGCCAGAAATGCTCTGCCTGCTCTCGCGCTATTGTCGAGGACCCGATCTATGACGCCTTTCTCGAACGTATCCAGGAGCGGGTCGCGCAGATCAAAGTCGGCGATCCAGTGGACAACGTCTACATGGGCCCAGTGGTGAACGAGGCGGCAATGAAGCGGATCTTGAATTACATCGAGATCGGTAAAGGAGAAGGCCGCATCATTTCCGGCGGCGAGCCTGTAGAGAATGCGGACGGTGGCTACTACATCCAACCCACCGTGATTACGGATGTCGCCCCTACCGCACGTATCGCCCAGGAAGAGATCTTCGGTCCGGTACTGGCGATCCTCCGCGTGAAGCACTTCGAAGAGGCGCTCGACGTTGCCAACAATACCGAGTATGGACTCACAGGTTCGGTCTACACTACGGATCGCCGCAAGCTCGAGCACGCAACCCGCGCCTTCCAGGTCGGGAACCTCTACTTCAACCGCAAGAGCACCGGCGCGATGGTGGGCGCGCATCCCTTCGGCGGCTTCAAAATGTCGGGAACCGACTCAAAAGCCGGCGGCCCTGACTATCTGCTGCTGTTCACGCAGGCGAAGTCTGTGGCAGAGAAGCTGCGTTAAGCAGCGGTTCCCGTAGAGGGTGGCGCTTGTCGGCATTCACCGGGCGGCGTGGCTTCAAGTTCACATCGATCGCTGACGTATGAATTCGCCGCGTCGCAGTTTTCGAAACTGCCGCCTGCACGCAAAACAAAAGCCCTCCTTGCGGAGGGCTGTTTTGAAGGCCCGAAGTGTTGCTCCGTGCGCTTTTGATCTTTATGCGCTGCGCATCTGTAATGTGCTGGTGGCCGTCTGAATGCCATTCGCCGCTGGCTCCGGTGCTGGCAGGCCATTCACCGCTTCAGCCGCCGCGGCAGCAAGGATGCGGTGATGAATCGTGAAGAGTGCAAGCTCCAGTCGGTCGGAGACGCCGGTCTTGTCATATACCGAGCGCAGATAGTTTTTGATCACCTGCTCTGTAGTGCCGAGCCGCTGCGCGATCTCCTTGTTCTTGCAGCCCTGCACGATCAGGGCAACGATCTTCATCTCTTTGGGCGTCAGGCGGTCGCGCACGCGCGCACCCACCGAATCCTCGTCCTCGTTGTGTGCGGCATCGGCCGGACGCTGCACGCAGGTAAGCCCATGGATCACCTTGTGCACGCAGTCCACCAGCGCGGCGCCGGTAGTGTTGCGGTAGACCACACCGCGCACACCCTGGGCGGTGTAGGAGGAGGCCGATTCGCCGTTTTCCGCGATCACCACGGCGCGGCTGCCGGCGGCCTTGATCCGGTTCATGAAGTCAGCCATGTCCGGGCGTAAGGCGGACGCGAAGACCACAATCGAAGAACGGTAGGTGTCCACTGCCAGGACCATCCGCGCCATATCGCTGCACTGCGCGGCTACGCGGAAGTCCTCTTCGCCCGCCAGCACCTTTGCGATGCCTGCGCGGAAGATCGCCTGATTGTCACCGAGAATGATCTTATTCATTGCGCCTCGTTATACAAGCCCCTTGCCGACAGATTGGAGTGCGCAATTCACGTATCCACTCCAGAGACACTCGTCTCGCATAAGAGTTTCGTCTCTTAACTTCCCACAACGAATGCGCTGTCACCAAGACATATCGGCAGATTTTGGCAAAACTTTTCTATGCTGCTCATGAACTGCTCGCTGAACGCACGCTTTTTAACATCTATGGCGGGTCATCCGATGGTACTTCTTGCTGCAATCGTGCCCCTTAAAGATCAGTGATAGACTCAGCAGCGACAACCCCACGATAGTGTTACGGGAGTGTGGCTTAGGCCGGAAATCGCCTTTGACATCCTTCGCATCCTGCGTGTTTTCAACGCCGCTGTCACGCATCGTTCGCATGCTCGTTGCCCTCTACAACCATCGCAGCCATGCTGCAACCTCTGCCGTCGAAGCACTACACTAAAGGGGCAGTCGTAATTCGCCTCCTGCAATGGAGGCCAGAACGTTTGGGGAGTCGATGAGCAAGCCAGTCATTCTCGCAATTGATGATGATGTCAGCGTTTTGGAGGCGGTGGTGCAGGATCTGCGCCGCCGCTATGCCGCGAGCTACCGCATCCTACGCGCCAGCTCCGGACAAGCCGCGCTCGATCTGGCCGCGCAGTTGAAGCAGCGTTCCGAATCCGTGGCCCTCTTCCTCTCCGATCAGCGCATGCCGGGCATGAACGGGACGGAGTTTCTCGAGCGCTCGATCGAGGTCTTTCCCGACGCGAAACGCGCTCTGCTCACCGCCTACTCTGACACCGAGGCCGCAATCCGCGCCATCAACGCCGCTCGCATTCACTATTACCTCACCAAGCCATGGGACCCTCCGGAGGAGAAACTCTACCCGGTCGTCGACGATCTGATAGAAACCTGGGCCGAGACCCACAAGGCTCCCTTTGAAGGGCTTCGGGTGGTGGGTGCACGCTACGCACTGCGCGATCACAACGTCCGCCAGTTCCTCACCAGAAATTACGTTCCCTACATGTGGCTGGATGTCGAGAACTCGCCCGAGGCCCAGCAATTGCTGGACCAGAACGGCCTCACGGACGCGAAACTGCCCGTGCTCTTCTTTCAGGACGGCAGTTACCTCGAGCAGCCTGCGCAGACAGAGTTGGCTCAGCGCATCGGCCTGCGCACGCAACCCTCACAGGATGTCTACGACCTGGTGGTGATGGGCGCCGGCCTCGCCGGCCTCGCCGCGGGCGTCTACGGCGCCAGCGAGGGGCTGCGCACCCTGGTCATTGAGCAGGAAGCTCCCGGCGGCCAGGCGGGCACCAGCTCGCGTATCGAAAACTACCTGGGCTTCCCCACCGGCCTGAGCGGCGCGGAGCTGGCCCAGCGTGCCTACCAGCAGGCCGTACGCTTCAACGTTGAATTCCTCTCCGGCCGTGCCGCGTCCCTGCGCTCCGATCAGGGTTACCACTTCGTCTGCATGGGCGATGGCCGCGAGGTCTCCGCGCAGACCTGCCTCATCGCCACCGGGGTAGACTGGCGACGACTGGATGTCCCTGGTGTGGAACGGCTTACTGGTGCCGGCATTTACTATGGCGCAGCCCTTGCGGAGGCTCGGGCGTGCCGTGACGAGGAGGTTTTCCTGGTCGGGGGCGCCAATTCCGCCGGTCAGGCCGCCATGGCTTTCAGTCAATTTGCTCGACGGGTTGTCATCCTGGCGCGGGCCGCATCCCTCGAAAGCACCATGTCGAAATACTTGATCGATGAGATCGGTCGTGAATCCAATATTGAGGTCTGGACCGGTTCGAAGGTGGTCGAAGCATTGGGTGACGGCCGCCTGCATCAATTGCGGGTCGCTCGCCCGGACGGAGAACAGACGGTAAACGCCACCGGGCTATTCATCTTCATCGGTGCGGAGCCCAAGACGGATTGGCTGCCCCCCGGCGTGCTGAAGGATGAACGAGGATTTGTTTTGAGCGGAAATGACCTAAAACGGTGTCAGCAGTTCACGCGGCTGTGGCAGTTACAGCGCGACCCGTTTCTGTTGGAATCGAGCGTGCCCGGGATCTTTGTCGCCGGAGATGTCCGCCACGGTTCCATAAAGCGCTGCGCTTCGGCTGTAGGCGAAGGGTCGATTGCCGTACAGTTCATCCATCAATACATGGCAGCCCGGTGAAGACATGGGCCCGGTAAAGCAAAGAAAGGGAACAGAGACAAGTACCCACCAATGAGCAGTGATCAAACCAGCCTTCGCATCCAGCGCGTTCCCTCGGAGACACTTTTCCCCGAGCTGTCAAAAGTGCCTGTCTTTGTCGACATGAAGGTCGAGAACCTGGAATGTCTCGGCACCGTCGAGCTTATCGAGGCTGAGGCCGGCACCAACATCGTGCCCCCGGGTTCGATGTGCGACGCCTTCTACGTGCTGCTGAGCGGCGAAGTGGAGATCCGCAAGTACGAAAGGGAAGGCGAGCCGCCTCGCGCCATGGCCATGGGCGAGGGTGAGGCCTTCGGGGAGATGGCTCTGCTCAAAGGCACCCGGACGGGCTTTGACCTGGTCGCCACCACCGCATCCCGTCTCGTCCGCTTCGACGAGGAAGCCTTCTGGCAGCTCATGTTCTCCTGCCCACGGGTACGCGCAGCCATCCTGGGCAACATGGCGCGGCGGCTGGAGTCCTATCAGGTCAACGCGGTTCATCGCGAAAAGCTGGCGTCGCTCGGCACGCTCGCCGCGGGGCTGATGCATGAGCTGAACAACCCTGGCGCGGCGGCACTCAGGGCAGCTTCGCAGCTTCGAGAAAACCTTGCCCGAATGCAGGAGATCGGCCTGCGCTTTACCAACAAACCCAAGAGTCAGGATCAGCTGGACTGCATGCGATCTCTACAGCAGCAGGCCATGCGCCGCGACTGCTGCGTGCTGATGGGCTCGCTCGAACAATCCGATCGCGAAGAAGCCCTGGCCGAGTGGCTGGAAAAGGCAGGCGTCGAAAATGCCTGGCGCATCGCGCCCGGACTGGCCGATATGGGCATGGATGCGGAGCGGCTCGCATGTACGCGCGCGTTCTTTGAAGGGCAGGATCTCTCCGACACCCTCAACTGGCTCGAATCGGTCATTTCCAACATCCAGCTCGTCTCGACCATCGAGTCCAGCATCGCGCGTGTGACCGACCTGGTGGTCGCCGTGAAAAAGTACGCCTATGAGGGCAAGGGCGTGGGCACCTCGCTCAACGTGCACGAGAGCCTGCACAGCACCCTGATCATTCTTGGGCACAAGTTGCGTCACAAGGGAATCGTGCTGCGCAAGCACTTCACCGCCGACCTGCCCCCGCTCGAAAACGCCGCGCCCGGCCTGAATCAGGTCTGGACCAACCTGCTCGACAACGCCATTGATGCTTCGCCGCAGGGTGGCGAGATCGCGATCAGCACACGGCAAGAGGGAGATCGCGTTACCGTCAGCTTTGCCGACCGCGGCGCCGGCATCTCCGAAGAGGACCAGAAGCACATCTTCGAGCCCTTCTTCACTACCAAGCCCGTCGGCAGCGGCACGGGTCTCGGCTTGGACATCGCCCGGCGGATCGTGGAATCGAAGCACGGCGGCGAGATCGCGGTGCACTCCAGCCCCGCAGGCACGGAGTTCACCGTCTACCTTCCGATCCATAGCCTGCCGGCCGATGGCGGTTCATCTACTCCAGAACAAACTGCTGTCGGGGCCAAGGCTGCCCAAGCGGCCACTGCTAACTAGCGGCCGATTCGTCACCCTCCGTTCCGTACTGGAGATAGCGCCCAGGCCCAGTAGAATGATACGCTTAAGCCATCTCACTCGGGTCCCAAGATCGGCTATTCATCGCCGGAAATCCCACGCTATCATCGCCACAAGCGGGTGAGCGCTCCGTGCGCGCCTTCCAGCGGATCGCTCGCCGGGAAGGGCAGCGACTCCATGCGCGCAATCGCTTTGATATCAGGCGCCTGCCGGCAGATGTCCCAGGTCTGGCCACGGGGATAGGCGCCGACGACAAGAAAATCCGCGCTCTGCTCCAGCCGGCAATGGCCGGTTCCCGTCGGCAGCACGGCGATATCGCCGGCACGGACTACCACCTCGTGACCGCCCTCGCCACCCAGCATCAGCCGTGCCGAGCCGCCGGCAAAGCCGAGCACCTCGTGCGCCGTCGAATGGTAGTGGTGGAAGTCGTAGACGCCATTCCGCCACTGCGCCGGCCAGCCGTTGCGCTCGAAGATCTGCTCGAACTGTGCAGCCGCGTCATTCCCCTGCGATGGCATGACAGCGCGGTAGAGCAGCACCGGAAGATGCTCATTGTTCGGCATCCAGCCATTGCGTGAGAGCCGCAGCACTTCTGGATCGTGAGTGCCGCCGCTGCCACCGCCGGTGACCTCGCCCTCGCTTTTGCCAAAGGCTCTGACGGAACCAAGCCCCAGCGCACCGAGCATTGCCGTGAAAGCACGTCTGTCCATCTTCGCAACTCCTCCACCTGCAAGGTTGGACTCAGCCGGTGGCCTCGAGGCTGCACGAACCTGGGCCGTCCTTATGCCTCCTGCCGTGAGCGGAAGCGTGCGACTTTATTGCGGTTGCCACAGGCATCCATGCTGCACCAGCGGCGGCGGTGAGCCTTGGTGCGGTCATAGAACCACAAGACGCAGTCCACTCCTTCACACGCCCGCACCAGATCGAAGTCCGCAGTCGCCAGAAACTCCGCGGCAGCTTCCGCAAGCGGCGCCAGCAGCGCCTCCGGGGTCGCCGTGTCATACCGCCGGACGACAGAAAGACCGCCCCCCTTGGTAGCCGTCAATTCCAAGTGGCTGCTCCCTTTGTTCAGGAAATGGTTCAGCGGTGCCAGATCGAGCCGTTTCTTCGTCTTCCGAGCGACCACCAGGGTCCTGACCACATCGCGCAACCGGCGCGCGGCCGCGATCAGATCCCCGGGCCGGAACTGCGAAGCGGTTTTCGTTTCCGAAGCGATTTTCGTTTCCAGCAGGCCGGTCCGGACCAGCCAGTGCAGCACGTCATCGTCGCTCTGCCATACGTCCACGAGTTGGCCTTCGAGGCGCACAATCGTGTTCAGCAGGTCCATCGCCGGATGATCGCCCACAAACAGCGGGTCGACCAGCGGATTGACGAGCGGTGGTCGAGAAGTCGCAGCCGGTCCCGTCATAGAGGCACCCCCGAGGGAGGCACCCCCGAGGCGCTTCTGAAATTTTGTTTCGATCTTTTGCGTCTCGCGCACTCCTCGCTCCATCTGAGTTCTGTAACCAGTATAAATAAATTATATAGGTTACAGAAAGAACCGAACGAACATCCCAAAAGGAGTCCACATGCCGACATCTACATCTCCCACCGCCACTCCTACAGAGAAGTACGTCTCCATCCATTCCGTCGAAGTGGATGGCCTCAAGCTCTTCTACCGCGAAGCCGGCGCAGCCGACGCCCCTGTGCTTCTGCTTCTGCACGGCTTTCCGACCTCATCGCTGATGTTCCGTGAACTGATGCCGCGTCTGGCGTCACATTACCGCGTCATCGCGCCCGACCTGCCTGGCTTCGGCTTCACCGAGGTGCCTCCACAACGCAAGTACACCTACAGCTTCGACTCATTGGCAAACACCATCGACGCCTTCGTCGAAAAGCTTGGCCTGACCAGATTTGCAATCTACATCTTTGATTACGGCGCGCCGGTCGGCTTGCGGCTGGCCCTGGCGCATCCGGAGCGCATCACCGCCATCGTCTCGCAGAACGGCAATGCGTACGAAGAGGGTCTGGGCGAAGCGGCGTGGAATCCCGTTCAGAAGTATTGGCGTGACCCCAGCCAGGAAAATCGTGACGCTCTGCGAGCGTTCCTTACCCTCGACAGCATTCGCTGGCAGTACACGCATGGCGTGCCCGAACCGGAGCGCGTCGCACCGGAGACCTGGACTCTGGACGCGGCGCTGATCGCGCGGCCCGGCAATCAGGACATTCAACTCGACCTCTTCGGCAACTATGCAACCAACGTTGCGCTCTACCCCGAATTCCAGCGTTACTTTCGCGAGCGCAAGCCGCCGCTGCTCGCTGTCTGGGGCAAGAACGATCCGTTCTTCATTCCGCCGGGTGCGGAGGCCTATCGCCGAGACAATCCGAAGGCAACCGTAACCCTGCTCGATACCGGCCATTTCGCACTGGAGACGCACGTGAACGAAATCGCTTCGGCGATTGATGACTTTCTGAGTCGCACGATTCGCTGACCCAACTCCGCTGATCCAACTCCCCGTCCGGCGCTTCGATCACAGACGGCTCACGCTCATGAGTACGAGCGTGAGCCGCTGTGTCTCTCGTTCAAAGTATCGTCACAGGCACGATTACATTCCAGTGGACGGCCACAGAAGGAGCTGAGACGCGAGGCAAAGGCCTTCACCGGCGTTTGCTGAGCACTCCTGTACGACAATGGAATCATGACTGGCATCCGCACCGGTGTCCGAATAGACAAGTGGCTCTGGGCAGCGCGCTTCTTCAAGACGCGCGCACTCGCGGCGCGCGCCTGCGAGCTCGGCCGCATTGTTTCGAATGGGAATGAGGCGAAGCCGGCACGCGAAGTCCATGCCGGCGATCGTCTGCATATACGAACGGAGGCGGGAGACTTCCACGTGGAGGTGCGTGCGCTCAGCGAAGTGCGTGGACCGGCCTCCGTCGCGCAGACGCTCTATCACGAGACAGACGAGAGCCGCGAGCTTCGCCGGAAGCTGGCCGACGAACGGCGAGCCGCGATGCAGCAGGGCCTGATCCGCGAGGGAAAGCCGTCGCGCCGCGACCGCAAGGAGTTGAACCGCATGCGCGGGCGCTTCTGATGTGCCATCGTTGCGATATGCTGCCTGAATGATCATCCGCGCGGCTCGGCCCGGCGATATTTTGGATATCGTTGCCATCGAGCAGATTCCGGAGTTTCGCAGCTACATCGGCTCCTGGACCGCGGAGGAGCATCATCGCGCCATGGCCGACCCGGATACGGAGTACTTTGTTGCGTGCAGCGAAGAGGGCACAGTCGAAGGCTTCGCGATTCTGCAGGGCATCGAATCGAAACATCGCTCCATTCATCTCAAGCGCATCGCGGTCCGCACGCCCAACCGCGGCTTCGGCAGGCTTCTGCTCGAACACGCAATCTCCCGAGCCTTCGAGCATCATCGCGCGCACCGGTTCTGGCTGGATGTCTTCGAGACCAATCGACGGGCGCGCCGCGTCTACGAGGCATACGGTTTTCGCTACGATGGCGTGATGCGCGAGGCGATCCTGCTCGACGGCCAATACCACACGCTGGTGCTGATGTCGCTGCTCGACCGCGAGTACACAGTAAGGCAACAGCCGGGCGCAGATACGGTTACCTCCGCCGTGCGCTCCTGACCTCTCATACTTTCCCGCGCTTCTGCCGATAAAGATGCTGGCGCGGTTTCCCGCGCCCATCCCTTCAAGCCGGAGTGTCTCTCGCGTGTTTGCCATCCTTGGAATCCTTGTCGTCTTCGGCGCTGTACTGGGTGGCTACCTTATGGAAAAGGGCAACCTGCTGGTGCTGGTGCAGCCGCCGGAGCTGCTCATCATCGGCGGCGCTGCCCTGGGCACCCTGCTCATCGCCAACCCGATGCACATCCTCAAGGGGATCGCCTCCGGCATCGGCGCCGTCTTCGGCTCCTCACATTACGGTAAGACTCGTTATCTCGAGACCCTGCGCATGATGTTCGGCGTGCTCACCAAGGCGCGCCGCGAGGGGAACCTGGCCATCGAGCAGGACATCGAGGTGCCGCAGGAGAGCAAGCTTTTCGCCGAATTTCCCGCGTTCCTCAAGGACCACCACACCCGCGACTTTGTCTGCGACACGCTGCGCATGATGATCACCGGCGGCGTCGAGGCCTTTGATATCGACCAGATGATGGAGCTGGACATGGAAGTGCAGCACCACGACGTCAGCCAGCCCATCTCTGCATTGACCACGGTTGCGGATGCGCTTCCCGGTCTCGGCATTGTTGCCGCGGTGCTCGGCGTCGTCATCACCATGGGCGCGCTCGGCGGACCACCGGCAGAGATCGGTCATAAAGTCGCGGCGGCGCTGGTTGGCACCTTCCTCGGCATCCTGCTTTGTTACGGACTCGTCGGCCCCATCGGCGCAAAGATGTCGAAGTCCGCCGACGAGGAACGCTGCTTCACCCACATGCTGCGTGTCCTCATGCTCTCTGCCATCAAGGGCACCCCCCCGCAGATCGCAATCGAGATCGGCCGCCGCGCCATTCCACTGCACGTGCGGCCCAGCTTCGCCGAAGTGGATCAGGTCTGCCGAGGCGGCGGCGCACCTGCCGCACCGGCGGAAGGCGACGAAGGGAAGGCCGCATGACGACGCAGCCGCTCACCCCGCCGCGTCCTATCGTCGTCATCCGCAAACGCGCGGCACATGTCGCGCACCACGGCGGCGCATGGAAGGTCGCCTATGCCGATTTTGTCACCGCCATGATGGCGCTCTTCATTGTGTTGTGGCTGATGAACTCCAGCGACCACATGCGCAAGGCCATCGCCGGCTACTTCAACGATCCTCGCGGCAGCTCCAGCACCGCGGGCACGGACCGCGCAGGAGCCGGAGACGCCGTCGCGCTCTCCCGCAACGATCTGCGCGACCTGAAAGCGCGCCTGGAGCAGCAGATCACCAGCAATCCGGCGCTGGTCAAGCTCAAGAAGCAGATCGAGATCACCATCACGCCCGAGGGCCTTCGCATCGAGCTCATCGAGTCGCGCGACGGAACCTTCTTTGAAACCGGCAGCGCCACGCTGAACGACAACGGCCGCACGACCCTCGCCCTGCTGGCGCATCAGTTGACGCAGGTGCCAAACTTCATCTCGGTAGAAGGCCATACCGACGCGCGTGCCTACGCCGATGCCAATGGCTACGGCAACTGGGAGCTCTCCGCCGATCGTGCGAATGCAGCACGCCGGCTCATGGAGCACGCCGGCCTCCGCAACGGGCAGATCTCGCAGGTTCGCGGCTTTGCCGATCGCCAGCTCCGCGTGCCCAGCGATCCGCTCGATCCCTCGAACCGCCGTATCTCCGTCATCGTCCACTACGTGATGCAGTCGCCGGCGGCCGCAGACCCCCCGACCGCAGACCCGGCACACGATGACGAGGGCAGCGCGCCGACCGCGCAGCAGGATGGCGCTGCGGGCGGCCCCGCGTAAGGCTCGCCGCGGACCGCGTTATTACTTCCTGCCGCTGTTTGCGGATGCCACTGCCTGGTGCGTGAGCTGGATGCTGTCCAGCGTCGCCGGCTGATCGCTCGAATTCTCAACCGTCAGCGTTGCCGCTCCATCCGCATTCGCCTGTACGCACGAGGCACACGCAGCGCTTGCCGGTTCGGCGTGCGCGGTCAACTGCGCCGCGCCGGCGCCATTGAGCGCTGCCGCCCAGCTTCCAGCGCCAAGCGGAATCGCCAAAAACTGCGCCGAGCCATGCGGTGCAATCACCAACTGCGCCGCGCCATCGACTAGCCGCACAGCGTTGGCGTCATTCGCCGTCGCCAGATATGCGGGCACCGATTCCTGATCTCCCGAACTTTGCAAGCCGAGCTTGCCATCGGTCCGGCGAATATAAACACCGGCGCGGATCGGATCCGGCGGTCCCGCATCGATGTGGATGAGCTGATAATGCGTTCGAAAGCGGGGATCGTTCACCAGCTGCAAGTCGGCCGGGAACGCCACTTTGCCCTGATAGTCCGAAAGCAGCAGCAGGTCGGGCTTGTGGTCCAGCACATACGTTCCGTCGCCCAGTTCGTGACCAACCCAGCCCTGGCCGCGGTCCGCAACCGGATGCCGCGCGATGTGATAGTCATTCAACCCCAGCGGATCGATGACCTCCATGTCGGCAAAAAACGGCACGACGCCAGCCGCATCCGAGACCAGCAGCGGACCTTTGGCGCCAAACGCTGTATGCAGAAACAGGCCAATCTGCTTGCCCTGGCCTTCCCAGGTCTCCAGCGGTGCGAAGAAATCGGACGTGAGCACCAGCAGTGTCAACAAGAGAAACAGCGCGACCCGCACACGCGAGAAACGGAACGGCGCGGCCAGGGTCAGCAGTCCACAGCCCGCCACCAGGAAGCCCATCAACGCCATCGCCGGAACAAAATGCAGGTAAGACGG
>DATBCB010000112.1:0-2054 GCA_036270675.1 Acidobacteriaceae bacterium
GTGAAGAACCCGCAGGCGCTGATGAACCTGGCCGGGATGAAGAAGGGCGAGAAGCTCGTCATCTATCACACGGTGACCGAGAAGGCCGCTGTGGGCACAGCGCACGTCGTCTCGGTGGATGCGTCGAACCCGAAGAGCCCGGTTGTGCGGATTGCGCCGGGCAAACGGCTGAAGCAGCCGAAGACACTGGCCGAAATGCGCGAGGCGCCGGTCTTTCGCGGGTCGCTGCTCTTCCGGCAGTTCCGGCTATCGGTGGTGCCGCTTACGGATGCTCAGTATGAGTGGCTGCTGAGCTAGGGTGTGAGCGACCAAAGGAAGCGAACCTCACAACGTGCGCCGCAGGCGCGTCCGCCTGGACGGCCAGTCCTTTACAATCGAGGTTTGACCGGGAAGGCACATGCTACGTTTTTCAACCGCGGGTGAGTCGCACGGCGAGGCCCTGATTGCGCTGGTGCAAGGGCTCCCGGCCGGGCTCGAAGTCGACCAGACATTCATCAACCGGGAACTATGGCGGCGCCAGCAGGGGTATGGGCGCGGCGGCCGCATGCGCATTGAGACGGATACTGCCCACATCCTCTCCGGCGTGCGTCACGGACGCACCATCGGCGCGCCGGTGGCCATGCAGATTGCGAATCGTGATTGGAAGAATTGGGAAGAGATTCTGCCCGTCGGAGCAGGCGATCCGGCGAAGCATAAGGCGGTTGCGTCGCCGCGGCCGGGCCATGCAGACCTCTCCGGGTCGCTCAAGTACAACTTTAAGGATGCCCGCTATGTACTGGAGCGGGCTTCCGCCCGCGAATCGACGGCGCGGGTAGCCGCAGGAGCGCTGGCGAAGACGTTGCTGCGCTTTCTTGGCATTGAAGTCACGAGTCATGTCGTCCGCGTAGGCGGTGTGGAATTGGAAGAGCCGGTGACCTGGGAGGCGATTGCCGCCCTAGCCGGCAAGGACGAGGTGCTGCTGAACTGCGCGTCTCCGGCAACGGAAGAGAAGATGAAGGGCGAAGTGGACCATGCTCTGCGCACGGGCGACTCCATCGGCGGCGTGTTTGAAGTCGTCGCGCACGGTGTGCCGCCGGGGCTGGGCACGTACGCCAACTGGGATGAGCGGCTGGACGGGCTGCTGGCGTGGGCAGTGATGTCGCTGCAGGCCGTGAAGGCAGTCGAGCTGGGACGCGGGGTCACTGCCGCACAGTCACTCGGCTCGGCGGTTCATGATTCCATTCATTACGCAGAGGGCGGCGAGAACGGCCATACGCGTTTTCGTCGCGAGCAGAACAACGCTGGTGGTATCGAGGGCGGCATCTCGAACGGCGAGGACATTGTGGTGCGCGGATACCTGAAGCCGATCTCGACGCTGCGGCGGCCGCTCGAGTCTGTCACCTATGAAACACGCGAGGCGACCAAGGCGGCCTATGAGCGCTCAGATGTCTGCGTGGTGCCGGCCGCGGGCGTGGCAGCCGAAGCGATGGTGGCTTTCGTGCTGGCGCAGCTTGCGCTGGAGAAGTTTGGCGGCGACTCCGCGACCGAGCTGAAGCGTAACTATTGTGGCTATCTGGAGCAGATCCGCAATTACTGATCCGCAATTACCGAGGAAGGCAAGAAGGGCGCGGCAGCTCCCAGAGCAAGAACGAAGCAAGCATGATTTACCCCATCGTCAAGTTTCCTGATCCTATCCTGCAGCGGCCTTCCGCGCCGGTGACCGAGTTCGACGACGACCTCCGCAAGCTGGTGGCGGACATGTTCGAGTCCATGTACGCGGCGCAGGGTATCGGACTGGCAGCTCCGCAGATCGGCATTGCAAAGCGGCTCACCGTGATCGACCTGAGCAACCAGAAGGAGCCGAAGGACAAGATCGTTCTCATCAACCCCGAGATCACGATGCAGGAGGGCAAGCAGCTTGAAGAAGAGGGCTGCCTGAGCCTGCCCGAGATCCGCGAAAAGGTGCGGCGGTCGGCCCGCGTGATGGTGAAGGCGCAGGACGAGTTCGGCAAGTGGAGCGAGCGGGAGGGAACCGAGCTGCTGGCGCGCGCTTTCCAGCATGAGATCGACCATCT
>DATBCB010000113.1:0-10151 GCA_036270675.1 Acidobacteriaceae bacterium
ACATGTCCCTAGCCGGTGTGTTCACGCGTGGAGCGGTCGGTTCAGAACCCAGGCGCAAACTGCACACCGGCTAGGGTGCGCATGGCCATAGGCATTCGTCCGCCGGAGGGGAAGATCATTGCTTGAGGCTAAGGGAATGCCGCGGCTGCGTCAAGCATGCGAACCGCGGTCCGGGAGGTATCTCGATTGACTCAGTAGGCGCCAGTCTGTTGCAAAGGCAGTGCGACCTGGAAACAGGTCCTCCCCGGCGCACTGTCGACGGTGAGAAAGCCACGGTGCATGCGGACGATGCGCTGCGCGGTGTCGAGCCCGAGGCCGAGGCCATGGCCCGGAGCCTTGGTGGTGAAGAAGGGCTCGAAGATGCGTCCCTGCTGGTCCTTGGGAATGCCGGGACCATCATCTTCCACTTCAACCAGGATCAGGTCGGTCGCGCGTCGAACCCGAAGCATGATGTGTCCGCGATTCTTGATCGCATCCAGTGCGTTCTCGAGCAGCGTGGTCCACACCTGATTCAGTTCGCTGCCATAGGCAGAGATGCTGGGCAGATTCGCCTCGTAGCTGCGCTCCACGACGACGTGCTGCAACCGCGACTGCAGCATGGCCAGCGTGTTCTCCAGGCTCTGCGGAACATCGATGTCCTGGATCGGCGCCTGGTCCATGTAGGAATAATCCTTGATGGCACGGATGAGGTCGAAGATGCGAGCCGTGGAGTCGAGCATGGCCTCGGCCATGCGCTCCGCGCGCAGTGTCGAGGCATGCTGCGACAGCAGGAGTGCGGTGCTTTCCGGAGTCAGAAAAGCCGGCAGGGCGGCGAGATGTTCCGGGGTGATGCCGGCCTCGGCAAACTCCGGCGCAATCTGTCCGATGTTGGGGATCTGCCGCTGCTGCAGCGAGGCCACCAGGGCCTCTTCACGGATCGCAACCTGCGCCGGCGTCAGCGTGGGCTTGCCGTCCAGGCTACGGCGCATGTGCCCGTCCCAGTCGCGCAATGCCTCAACGTGCTCCGGCTGAAAACAAAGGCTGCCCAGGCGAAAGCGATCGCGGCCGAAGATCTCCAGCTCCTGCAGCATGCCGGAAGCGGCGCGTTGTGCCGCTGAGGCAGGGTTGTTGAGCTCATGCGCGAGATTGCCTGCGAGCTTGCCGAGCGCAGTGAGCTTCTCCGATTGCTGCTCCATGCGCGTGACCTCGCGCGAACGATCGAGCAGGATGCTGACGACGCGCTGTGTCATGGAGGGAATCGCTGCCAGCATGCGCGGGAAGATGGACCGGTGATATTCCACCCCCCAGGTGGGAGCATTCGTGATGCCGCGGCCACCCCAGGTCTGCATGCGGGAGAAGGGAAGCAGGCCGGTGAGCTGGCCGGCGCGCCCGATGAACAGCACAGGTGCCGCACCGCTGCGGTCGCGCTGTACCTGGACCTCACCCTTCAGCAAGATGATCATGTGGTCTGCCGGCTCACCCTGCTCAAACAGCGTTGCATTGGCATCTATGAAACGCTCGGTGCCATTCGTAGCCAGCCACAGATATTCTTCATTGGTCATGCCGGAGAGAGGCACGACCTTGCGCAGGGCTTCAGTGAGGGCGGCGATGCGGTCAGTCGATGTGGCAACCGGTTGTTCGATCAGGCTTTCGCTCACGGGATTCACTCCTCGCACTTTCATGGTAGCCGACCGGCGGCCCTGCGGTCGTGACCGCAGGGCCGAGTGCCCTGTTCCCGGTGCTGGGAGGCTCGAATTAAGTGCCGAACGGCCAGATTTACGCAGTCGTGGTGACTTCCTGCTTCTCCGGCGACTGAGATTCCGCAGTTACCGGGTCAAGAAAGGGCATCGCGGCGCGTAACTGACTGCCGACCTTTTCAAGAAGGTGCGCGCGTTCCGCCGAACGGTACTTCTCAAACTGATGCCGGCCGGTGCGGTTCTCTTCCATAAACTTTTTGGCAAAGGAGCCGTCCTGAATTTCGCCGAGCAACTTCTTCATCTCCGCTCGGGTCTGGTCAGTGACGATGCGGGGACCGGCAGTATAGTCGCCGTATTCGGCAGTATCCGAAATCGAGTAGCGCATATAACTGAGGCCGCCGCGATACATCAGGTCGACGATCAGCTTCAACTCGTGCAAGCACTCAAAGTAGGCCATCTCTGGCGCGTAACCCGCCTCGACCAAGATGTCGAAGCCCGCCTTGACCAGTGCGGAGGTGCCGCCACAAAGCACCGCCTGCTCGCCGAAGAGATCGGTCTCCGTTTCCTCCTTGAACGTCGTCTGGTAGACGCCGGCACGCGTGCAGCCGATGCCGCGGGCGTAGGAGAGCGCCAGCTTCTGTGCGTTGCCGCTTGCATCCTGCTGGACGGCGATGAGACCGGGCACGCCGCCGCCTTCGGTGAAGATCTCGCGCACACGATGGCCTGGCGCTTTGGGCGCGACCAGCGCCACGTCGATATCGGCCGGTGGCTTGATGAAACCGAAGTGAATGTTGAAGCCGTGTGCGAAGAGCAACAGCTTGCCCTTGGTGAGGTGCCGTGCGATGTGCTCGGTGTAGACCGCGGCCTGGGTTTGGTCGGGCACCAGAATCATGATGACGTCAGCCCACGCTGCTGCGTCGGAAACGCTGAGCACGGTGAGGCCAGCCTTCTCCGCTTTCGCGCGCGAGCGGCTCGTAGCGGCGAGGCCAACGCGCACATCCACACCGGAGTCTTTGAGGTTAAGCGAGTGGGCGTGGCCTTGTGAGCCATAACCGATCACCGCGACCTTTTTGGCCTGGATAAGGGAAAGGTCGGCGTCCTGATCGTGAAAAACTTTGGGCATGATTGCTCCTTGGAAGCGATTCAGCAAGTCAACGAGTCAGCAAGACGTCATGCCGGTCGAGAACGGATCGCTGCGGTTCGATGTTGCGTTGAGTGGAGAGGCGAGCGACAGCGTTAAGTCTCTTCCTCATGCACGTTCTCAAACTCGTTGGGGAGGATCTCATCCCCCAGGTTGTCATCAAAGTCCAGCTTACTGCTGTAGTCGGCCCCATTGCCATCCGCGTTGGACTTGCTGCCGAGGGCGGAGAGCACGCGGCTGGTGTGATGGCCGCGCCGCATAGCCATGCGGCCGGTGCGTGAGACTTCGAGGATGGTGTAGCCGGACTCGGTGATGACCTGCACCAGACCTTCGATCTTGGAGGAACTGCCGGTCATCTCGAGCATGATGGATTCCGGCGCAAGGTCGACGACGCGCGCGCGGAAGACACTCGCCAACTCGAAGATCTGCGATCGCGAGTGAGGGCCATTCGGCGAGGCTGGGCCGACGGCGATCTTCATCAGGCAGAGCTCGCGGACGACGGCGGCAGAGCGATCGACTTCGTCGACGTGGACGGTGGTCTCAAGCTTGTAGAGCGACGCGCGGATGCGATGGGCGGCATGCTCGTGCGCATCGCAGACGATGGTCATGCGCGACGTGTCGGGCCGTTCCGACTCGCCAACCGTGAGCGAGACGATATTGACATTGAGCCGGCGAAAGAGTGAAGCGACGCGCGTGAGCACGCCTGGCTTGTCTTCGACTAAGGCCACGAAGGTATGAAGCATCACTCGTCCTCCGCGGTCTCTAGCAGAGGATCACGCTCCGGACGGCGGACCATCTCATGCAATGCGGCGCCGGGAGCGATCATCGGGTACACACCGTCTTCCTGCTCCACCTGGAAGTTGATCAGAAAGGGTCGGCCGGAGGCGCGGGCCCTGGTGACGGTCGGCGTCACATCCTTACGCTTCGAGATATGCGCGCCTTCGATGCCATGCGCTTCGGCGAGCTTGACGAAATCCGGCGAAAGGATCGGCGAGGCCGAGTAGTTCTTCTCGTAGAAGGCCTCCTGCCACTGGCGGACCATACCGAGGAAACCGTTATTAATGACGGCGATGTTAATGGCGAGCTTCTCCTGCACGATGGTCGAGAGCTCTGCCGCGGTCATCTGGAAGCCACCGTCGCCAGCGATCACCCAAACGTCTTTCTGCGGGCAGGCTGTTTTTGCTCCGATGGCCGCGGGCAGCGCGAATCCCATGGTGCCGAGACCGCCGGAGGTGACGAGCGAGCGCGGCACGTCATGCTTGAAGTACTGCGCTTCCCACATCTGGTGCTGGCCCACATCTGTAACGATGATGGTGTCCTGTTCGCGTCCCGCCGCCTGCGCCTCCCGCCAGATGTCATGAATGACGTGCGCGGCGTAGAGATGGCCATTGTCCGGCAGGTTGATGATGTCGCGCACCGCTGCTGTGCCCTTTGACATGTTGATCTGCCGCAGCCAGCCTGTGTCGACACGTTTCGGCAGCAGGGGCTGCAGGGTTTCCAGCACGCCGCGCAGGTCGCCGATGAGCGCCACGTCCGCGCGGACGTTCTTGTTGATCTCGGAAGGATCGATCTCGATGTGGATCTTCTTTGCGTTCTGTGCGTAGTGGGCGAGGTTGCCGGTGACGCGGTCGTCGAAGCGCATCCCGAAGGCCAGCAGCAGATCCGCCTCCTGGATGGCGTGATTTACCCACGATTCGCCATGCATGCCCATCATGCCGAGGTGCAAGGGATGCGCCGCAGGGAAGCTGCCGAGTCCGAGCAGTGTGGAGGCGACGGGGATCTGTTGCGATTCTGCGAAGGCGATCACCTGCTGCTCTGCTCCGGATTGCGTGATGCCATGTCCTGCCAGGATGAGGGGCCGCTTCGCGGATTGGATCAGCGCGATGGCCTCTTGAATGGCACTTGATTCCGCGCGCAGCATGGGATGAGGACGCGCAGCGCACGGTGCGCACGCGACGAACTCGAAGGGCGCAGTGGCCTGTTGTGCGTCCTTCGTAATGTCAATCAGGACAGGGCCGGGCCTGCCGGATGTCGCGATCTGGAAGGCAAGCCGAATGGCCGGCGCGATATCTTCCGCGCGCGTCACGAGGAAGTTGTGTTTCGTGATCGGCAGCGTGATGCCGGTGATGTCGACTTCCTGAAAAGCGTCCGATCCCAAGACCTTCGACGAGACCTGGCCGGTGATGCAGACGATCGGCACCGAATCGAGCATCGCGGTGGCGATGCCAGTGACAAGATTGGTCGCGCCCGGACCGCTGGTCGCCATGCAGACGCCTACGCGGCCAGAGGCGCGCGCGTAGCCGTCAGCCATGTGCGCTGCGCCCTGCTCGTGACGCACAAGAATATGGCGAATGGGGAATTTGCGCAGCGCGTCATAGATGGGCAGGATGGCGCCGCCGGGATAGCCGAAGACCTCGCGCACGCACTCGCCCTCGAGCGTCGCCCACACGATCTCCGCGCCGCTCAGGTTCGTTCTGCCTGCGCTGGATTCGGACTGCTGTCTGCTCATCGGGCCATCCTTTCTCTGCGATGCCTTACGCTAGGTTGTCACCGCGCCAAGTGAAGCCGAGCTGACGCTGTCTGCATACTTGCGGAAGACGCCAGCTTTGAAACGCGGTTCAGGCGCTTTCCATGATTTGAGCCGGCCGGCGATTTCGGCGTCGGGGATTTCGAGCGTGAGTTTGCGATTGGGAATGTCGAAGACGATGGAGTCGCCCTCACGCACCGCAGCGATGGGCCCGCCAAGCTGCGCTTCGGGCGCGACATGTCCTGCCATCAAGCCGCGCGTGGCGCCGGAGAAGCGGCCATCCGTCAGCAGCGCGACGGTTTCGGAAAGCTCGGGGATGCCCTTGATCGCCGCCGTTACTGCCAGCATCTCGCGCATACCGGGGCCGCCGCGCGGACCTTCGTAGCGGATCACGAGCACGTCGTTCGGATTAATCTTGCCGGATTCGACCGCGGCGAAGCAGTCGTCCTCACTCTCGAAGACGCGCGCCGTGCCGCGATGAAAGATGCGCTCATGACCGGCGACCTTGACGACGCATCCCTCCGGCGCGAGATTGCCTTTGAGAATCACGAGACCGCCGGTTGGCTTCAGCGCCTGATCCCACGCGCGAATCACCGGCTGCTTTGCTGTTTCGACTGCCGCTGCAGCCTCTTCACCAAGCGTCTTGCCGGTCACGGTGATGGTGTCGTGAAGCTGGCCGCGATCGAGAAGCCGCTTTGCCAGCACACGCGAGCCACCGGCATCCTGATAATCCTTCGCAACGTACTTGCCACCCGGTGTGAGATCGCAGATCAGCGGTGTCTTCTCGCTGATGCGGTCGAAGTCATCCATGGTGAGCTTCAATCCCATCTCGCTGGCGATGGCGATGAGATGCAGAACGGCGTTGGTCGAACCACCCGATGCGCACACAGCGGTGATCGCGTTCTCGAGCGCTTCACGCGTGATGATCTTCGAGGGCCGGAGATCGTTGCGGACCAGATCCATAATCAGCCGGCCTGCCTGGCGGCTGGCATCCGCCTTGTCCGCGGCCATTGCGGGGACGCCGGTGAGTTGTATAGGCGAGATGCCGAGAAACTCGCCGGCCATCGCCATGGTATTTGCCGTGAACTGGCCGCCACAGGCACCGGGTCCGGGACAGGCGGCTGCTTCAACTGCTTCAAGCTGATCGTCGCTGATCTTTCCCGCAGCGTGCGAACCGATGGCCTCGAAGACATTCTGGATCGTGATGTCGACCGTGGAGCCGTCGGGCTGTTTCAGTTTGCCTGGCGCAATGGAGCCGCCATAGAGCATGAGGCCGGGAATATCCAGCCGGCACATCGCCATGATGGTGCCCGGCATATTTTTGTCACAGCCCGCGATACAAATGATGCCGTCGAAGAGGTTGCCGCGAGCAACCAGCTCCACCGAATCGGCGATGACCTCCCGCGAAATCAACGAGGCCTTCATCCCCTGCGTGCCCATGGTGATGCCGTCGGAAATAGTGACGGTGTTGAACTCCATCGGCGTGCCGCCGGCCTCACGCACGCCCTGCTTCACTGCCTTGGCTACGTCGCGCAGATGAAAGTTGCAGGGACCAATCTCCGTCCAGGTGTTTGCGATGCCGATGATCGGCTTGTGCAGGTCTTCATTGCTGAAGCCGACGCCACGCAGGAAAGAACGTGCGGCTGCGCGCGAGGGGCCTTCAGTCAGGGCGATGGAATTCTTCTTGCCGGCGCTTGCGCCGTTGCTGGTTGCTTGCTGAGCCATGAACTAGCGGGTCTCCGATGTTGCTGTGGCTGGCGCGGCAGACTTGGGTGCAAGCCAAAACGCGGCGTCATGTTTCTCTTCGTAGCTATCGAGTGCGGCCGCGTACCGCAGCGTGAGCCCGATGTCATCGAGCCCGTTCAGCAAGCAGTATTTGCGGAAGGGGTCGATGTCGAAGTGCGCGTGGAAACCCTGCTCGTCCTTCACCGTCTGCTGTTCGAGATCGATGGTGATCCGGTGCTTCGGGGCTGCCGTGGAGCGTGCAAGCAGCGTCTGGACCTCATCGTCTGTAAGAGGTGCGAGGATGAGGCCGTTCTTGCCGGCGTTGGAGTAGAAGATGTCCGCGAACGACGGTGCGATGACCGCGCGGAAGCCGAACTGCTGGATAGCCCAGGCGGCGTGCTCACGCGAGGAGCCGCAACCGAAGTTTCTCTCCGCGATCAAAATCTTTGCACCCCTATGCTCAGGCTTGTTCAGCACGAAGTCAGGATTAGGCGTGCCGGCATGGGGACCATCCTGAATGCGGCGCCAGTCATAGAAAAGAAAATCTTCGTAGCCGGTGCGCTCGATCCGCTTCAGGAACTGCTTGGGAATGATCTGATCGGTATCGATGTTGGGCAGCGGCAATGGTGCGGCCGTGCTGGTGAGTATCCGGATGGCTTCCATTAACGCATGCCTCCTGATGCAGTGAACTGCGAAGTGACACTCGGAGTGACCTTTCTCTGACGAAAGGTCACGAGGGCTGTTGCTGGCCGGTCTGCGTTTACAGGAGGCATGCTGTTAGCGTGTACCTCCCTGGGCGAGTGCTGGTTCTTCCGGGGTGGGCTTTCCCGTAGGCGGCCACTTACGAATATCGGTGAGATGGCCGGTGACGGCAGCGGCGGCAGCCATAGCGGGCGAAAGCAGATGCGTGCGTCCGCCGCGTCCCTGACGTCCTTCGAAGTTGCGATTGCTGGTGGAGGCGCAGCGCTCGCCGGGCTGCAAGATGTCCGGGTTCATGCCGAGACACATGGAACATCCCGGCTCTCGCCACTCGAAGCCGGCAGCGCGGAAGATATCATCGAGGCCCTCTTCCTCCGCCTGCTTCTTCACCAGCTGCGACCCGGGGACGACCATCGCGCGGACACTGGTAGAGACATGATGTCCCTTCACGACGGCTGCAGCGGCGCGCAAATCACTGATGCGCGCGTTGGTGCATGAGCCAATAAATACACGATCGACGGCTATATCCTCGATGCGGATGCCTGGCTTCAGGTCCATATATTCCAGGGCGCGCGCATAGCTTTTGCGATCGGCATCGCTGCGCGCGTCGTCCACGGAGGGAATTGTTGCGTCCACGCGTGTGACCATCCCGGGCGATGTTCCCCAGGTCACACTTGGTGCGAGTGCTGCAGCATCGATCGTCATTTCGCGGTCGAAGCGCGCGCCGTCATCCGTACGCAGCATGCGCCAGTGGGCTACGGCCTCATCCCATGCCGCACCCCGAGGTGCAAAGCGGCGGCCCTTCAAGTACGCGAAGGTAGTCTCGTCCGCAGCGATCATGCCCGCGCGTGCACCTGCTTCGATGCTCATGTTGCAGATGGTCATCCGCTCTTCCATGGAGAGCCCGCGGATGGTGGAACCTGCGTATTCGACGACATAGCCGGTAGCGCCGTCGGTACCGATGCGGCCGATGATGTCGAGGATGATGTCTTTCGCGGTGACGCCATGGGGCAGGCTGCCTTCAATGTTGATGCGGAAGGTCTTCGGCGTGGACTGCGGCAGCGTCTGTGTCGCCATCACGTGCTCGACCTCAGAGGTGCCGATGCCGAAGGCCAGCGCGCCGAATGCGCCGTGCGTGGAGGTGTGCGAGTCGCCGCAGACGATAGTCATGCCCGGCTTGGTCGCGCCCAGCTCAGGGCCGATCATGTGCACGATGCCCTGACTCGCGTCCTGCACATCGAAGAACTCGATACCGAACTCCGCGCAATTGCTGCGCAGTGCATTCACCTGGCGCGCTGAGATCTGATCGGCAATCACCAGGCGGTCCTGCGCGCTAGTGGTGGGCACGTTGTGGTCCACCGTTGCGATGTGGCGGTCCGGACGGCGCAGTTTGCGGCCCGCCAGACGCAGGCCGTCGAAGGCTTGCGGCGACGTGACTTCGTGAACGAGGTGAAGATCAATGTAAATCAGCGTCGGTTCGCCCGCAGGCTCGGCGACGACGTGCTGCTGCCAGACCTTCTCGAAGAGTGTTTGCGGCTGGGACATCGGATCGGTTTCCTTTTTTGCAACGAATACGGTTGCTTATACAGCGTGCAGAGACTGGTGACGGTCGAGCGTATCGTTCAGAATCCCGTTGACGAGCGCGCCCATTTCTTCTGTGGAAGTGGCGGCCTGCCGGGCGTCTGCGGCGCGCAAGAGGTCGGCACTGCGGTACCCACGCTCGAGGACTGTACGCACGGCGGATTCCACGGCCTGTGCCTCTGCTTCCAGATGAGCGGTATGACGCAACAGCATGGCCGCGGTCAGAATGGCGCCGAGCGGATTGGCGATGCCTTTGCCGGCGATGTCCGGCGCAGAGCCGTGCACCGGCTCGTATAAATTGATGGCGCCACCCACGGTTGCCGAGGGCAGCATGCCGAGAGAACCGGTGATGACTCCGGACTCGTCCGAGAGAATGTCACCGAAAAGATTCTCCGTGAGCACTACGTCGAAGTTGCGCGGAGTATTCATCAGGTGCATCGCGCACGCATCGACGTATTGATGTTCGAGCGTGACATGGGGATACTGCGCAGCAATTTCCGTGACCGTAGCACGCCATAGTTGCGAGACTTCGAGCACATTCGCCTTGTCCACCGAGGTGACCTTCTTCCGTCGGTCGGACGCGAGCTCGAATGCGACCCGCGCCACACGCACAACTTCGTCGCGGGTGTAGCGCATGGTGTTCCACGCGGAGTTCGATTCGCGTTGCCAGGCACGCGGCTGTCCGAAGTAGAGGCCGCCGAGCAGTTCGCGCACAAAGAGGATGTCCGCGCCTTCGATCACCTCCGGCCGCAGCGGCGAGTTGGCGGCAAGAGCAGGGTAAGCGAAGGCAGGGCGCAGATTG
>DATBCB010000114.1:0-4590 GCA_036270675.1 Acidobacteriaceae bacterium
CGTCACCTCCATCTGCTCTACCGGCATCACGCCGTTGTCCAGGCCGATCACTACGCGCGGAAAGTTCGTCTCCGGGAAGACCGAGATAGGGATCTGCGTCGCGAGATAGATGCCCGCGACGGTCAGCACGATCAGGAAGAAGAAGATGGTGCTGCGAAAGCGCAGCAGCCAAAAGTGCGGTTCCTCTGGCCGCCGCTCTGTCGTCACCCGGCTTGGTGGCAATGCCGATGTCGTCACTTGGCTTCCTTCGCCGCGTCGGGCTTTTTGCTGTCGTCAGCCTCGGCCGGACCAACCTTGACCTTGGTTCCCTCGTCCAGCGCGTAATTGCCGGAGGTGATCACCATGTCGCCTGCCGTCAAGCCGCTGGTGATCTGCACCCGGCCATCGTCCGTGATACCCACGCTGACCGGCTTGCTGTGCGCCGCGCCGTCCGCACCGACAACCATCACCGACTTGCTGCCATCCTGCGCGGTCAGCAGTGCCGACGAGGGAACGGTCAACGCCTGTTTCGCCTGCCTGCCAAAGATCGAGGCGTGCACCGGCGTCCCCACCTTCAGCGTTCCTTTCCTGTTTTCGATGCGCAGCCAGATCTCCACCGTTGTGCTGCCGGGATCGAGCGCCGGGCTGATCAGCGCGACCTTCGCCGGCACCGGATCGGCAACGCCCGGCACCGTGACCGTCGCCGCATCGCCCACCTTCATCTGCTGTGCGAGCTGGTGGGCCAGGTGGATCTTCGCCAGCAATGCAGACGTGTCCATCACGGTCAGCAGCGTCGATCCCGCGGCTGCCGTTTCTCCCGCGAAGAGCGGCCGGTCGGTGACGAAGCCTGCGATTGGGCTGCGGATCTCCGAATACGCAACCTGCGCCTGCGCGCCCTGATATTTTCCTTCGGCCGACGTAAGCTGCCCCTTCGCTGCTTCGAGCGATGCCTTGCGCGACACGCTCTTCTGCGACTCCAAATGCTTTGCCGCGGTATCGTATGCAGCCTGCGCCTGCACCAGCGCAGCCTGTGCCGTGTCCAGATCGCGGCCCGGTATCGCGCCCTGGGCAAACAGCTGCTTGCGCGCAGTCACGATGCTCTGGTTCAGTTCCAGGTTCGCCTTGGCCTGCGCCTCATCGAGCTGCGCCTTCTGGTAGTCCTCCGGCACCTGCGCCTGCGTCGCTGTCGCGTAAGCCGCCTGCGCTGCTGTGTAGGTGCCGCGATTATCCAGCGCCGCCGCAGTCAGGTCGCGATTCTCCAGCGTAGCCAGTAACTGTCCCGCCTTCACGTGCGAGCCGCGCTGTACGTAGAAGCGGCGCACCGGCGCCGTTATCTTGGGCGAGATGGCCGCCTGCGCTATGGGCGCGAGCACCGCGTCCGCCGGGATGTGCTCGACAATCGTGCCCATCTCCGGATGCTCTGCCTGTACCGTCACCAGGGGCGTCGGCGTGCTCTCGGCCTTGCTGCAGCCGGCAATGGATACGAGGCCAAGTGCAATCGCGGGCATTATCCATAACGCAAATCTTCGTGTCTTTCTATGCCTTCTCATTCTCACAGCGTCCCCGTCAGCGTCTGCAGATTGGCCAAGCCATTTTCATACCGCACTACGCCATCCTCGCGCGCAATCTCCGCCGCGGTCAGCGCCGTCTGAGCGTCCACAACTTCGAGCGCGGTCGCCTCGCCGGCGGTGTAGCGCAGCTTGGTCAGCCGCAGACTCTCCGCTGCCGTCGTCGCGCTCAGGTCGAGCGATGCGGCCTGTCGCTGTGCCTCCGCTGCCTCCGCGTACGCCTCGTCTAGCGTGGCAATCAGGTGTCGCTGGGTCGCGTTCAGCGCTACACGGGTGGCATCGCGACGAATCTCGGTCTGTTTCACACGATGCGGCGTCGCCAGCCAGTCCCACACCGGTATGTCCACCGTCGCGCTTGCGGAGTAGCCCACATTGTTCAGGCCCGTCCGTCCCTTCACCGCAAACTGCGCCGCGTCGATACCGTAATTGAAATTCAGCACGAGATCCGGCATGTACGCCGCGCGCGCGCCCAGCACCGCCGCATCAGTCATGTGCACGGCGGCGAGCGCGCTCCTCAGGTCCGGATTGTGTGCGATAGCCTGTGCTTCCACGTCGGCGCGTGAAGGCATGACCGGCAGCGCCGTGCTCTCCGTCGCGTAGCTTGTCCGGGGATCGGGAAACAGCAGCACGCCCAGCTCCAGCCGCGCCCTGTCCGCTGCCAGCCGCGCATCTGCCAGATCACGCCCGCGCTGTTGTTGGAGCAACTGTGCCTTCACTACATCGGCGTGTGATACCTCGCGCGCAGCCTCGCGCTTGCTCGTCAGATCGGTAAAGCCCGCAGCTTCGCTCGCAGCGCGCTCGGCCACGCTGACCTTGCGCTGACTCGCGATCTGGCTGTAATAGAATCCCACCACCGTGGCCACAAGACCGCGTCGCACTATTTCGTACTCGGCAGCAGCCCGGGCAGCCGTCGCATCGGCCAGCCGCAGGTCAGCGATCGGCTTCAGTCCAATCGTCTCCGTCACCACGGCCTGGCTCGTATACTCGTGCACCGCATTGTTCGCAATGAATATCGGAGGCGCTGGCGTCTGGGTCCCATCGGGAGCTATGGTCACGCCCTGGCCGTTGCCCTGCGTGTAGAGAAACTGGTTGTGATACACCGCGTTCGGCAGCATTGCGGCGCGTGCAATCGAGCGATCGAGCGCAGTCACCTTCACCTCACCGCGCGCAGTGACGAAGTTGGGCTCGTTCGCCTGTGCGCGGCGGATCGCATCATCGAGCGTGATGACCAGCGGCGCGCCCGATTGCGCGCCAGACGTGCCTTGTGGCGGCGCGGTCTGCGCAAAGCAGCGCAGCGAAAGGAAGCAAAGAAAAATGCCTGCCACGCAGAACCCGGGTCGCGCATGGTGAGGCTGGAAAGTCAATCTCATCAATGCCTCAAGGTATCTACTTCAACATTAAATCTCAATGAAGCAACAAGTTGCCGCACTGCGCGGCATATCTGTAGAGACGCAGAATCCTCGTACCATGACTACTCTGTCGCTAACTCATTGGCGTACAGGGAGTCACTTGCGCAGTCTGTTAACGATAACTTGTAGAGCCGAGGCAGCTTATCCAGTTTCGTCGTCAAACGAAAGGAAATCAGTGTGCAGTCAGCGCCGGCACCGCCTCTGAAGTGAACGTCGAAGCCGGCAGCGCCGCGCTATCTATCAAGGTCGCATCCGGCAAGGTCGCATCCGGCGCGTTCGGCCAGGCGTAACGCACATACAAGGGCGCGGGCACCTGCGGACTCTCGACCGTCACTGTCGCTCCATCGGCATCGATTTGCGCCGTGGCCGGTACAAAGCGCCGGTCCGAACCTGCCAGCTCAAAACCCAGCAGCGTCCCGCCGCGCGCCGCCAGTTTGCCGTCCGCGCCGGTGAAGTACACGCGCATTCCCGCGCCCTCCGTCGTCGCCTGGCGGAAGAGCGGTCCGCTGTGATGCACATCTTCGCCATAGGAAAGCGCGCGCGCGGCCAGCGCCAGCCGGTGGCCCACCGTCTGCTTGTCCGCGGGGTGTACATTGTCGCGGTCGCCTACATCCAGCGTGATCGCCATCGCGGTGTTGGTCACAGACAACGCCCGCCGCTGCGCATCGCGCAATGTGCCCCAATACTCTTCCGGCGAGGCGAGATAGCTTGAGATCTGCACAAACAGGAAAGGGAAGTCGCCCTGCGCAAACTGCCGCCGCCAGTCACCGATCATCGAGGAGAAGAGCCGGTGATAGAGCGAAGCGCGCCCCAGCCCGGTGTTCGCCTCGCCCTGGTACCAGATGACGCCGCGAATCGCCAGCGGGGTCACCGGCGCAATCATTCCGTTGTACAGCGAGCTTGCCGCCCACGGTTCCACCGGCGGCTGCCACGGATGCTGCTCCGGCGCGCGTCCTGCGGCCTTCGCCGCTGCATCCTCGCGCGCGTATTGTGCCTTGATTGCCTCCACATCGGCCTGCTTGTCCATGTCTGCCGCGCGTTCCGCGAAGACCGGCATCAGCGCCGCGTCATTACCGATCGTGTCCATGCTGGTCCACGATTCCGCCGGGGTGCCGCCCCAGTCCGCCTCCACAACGCCAATTGGCACCTTCTGGTCGTGCTGAATCTCGCGTGCGAAAAAATATGCAACAGAGCTGAAGCTTGCCGCCGTCTCCGGCGTGCAGATCTGCCATATCGCATCCTGATCCTGCATTGGAAAATACGAGAAGCGCTTCGCCTCATGCAGCAGCCGGATCTCCGGATGGTTCGCCGCTTTGATCTCCTCCGCTCCGTTCTTCAACACAGCAGAGCCGGGAAACCCGACGAGCGGCATCTCCATATTCGACTGCCCGCTCGCCAGCCACACATCGCCCATCAGCAGATCGCTGACCGTGACCGTGTTCGAGCCAGCGACGGTGAGCGTATACGCGCCGCCGCCCGCGGGACGAGGCAAGAGATACAAACTCCAATGTCCAAGCGAATCTGTGGTCGCACTCGCTGTCTCGTCAGCATCGCCATTCGCACTGCGCAGCGTCGCGGTCACGCGCTCGCCCACGTCCCCCCAGCCCCACGCATGAATCGGGCGATCGCGCTGA
>DATBCB010000115.1:0-2281 GCA_036270675.1 Acidobacteriaceae bacterium
CCGCATACCGCAGCCACTGTTCGACCAGTTTCATTCCGTCGGCAAACCGTACCCGAGGTTCGTAGCCCAGCATCTTTCGCGCTTTCTCGATGCTGAAGAACACCGTCGTGCTCTGAGTCGCTTGCGTCACGGCGTCCGGAACGAACTTTGCATTGGCGGACTTCGCTGCCGCGCGTCGCACGCCGAAGCGCGCACGCAGCCGTTCCCGCTTCTCCGGGGGCAGCGAACTTATCCAGTTCCACGCTTTCTTCATCGCCGCTTCCGTTAACGGAATCTGCATCAGCATCTGGCGCAATTCCTTGCTGCGTGCCACTCGTCCTGCCGCCTTCATGGACCCGAGCAGCAGTCCGGAACTCCTGCCCCGGCTTGCCTCGATCTCCGCCCGCGAAATTTCCCTCACTTCCGGCGGCGGTTCCAGCAGCGCCATGTGCGCCCGGATGAAATCTCCCCAGCTCACGCGCTCGCCATCGGTGATGAAGAAAGCCTGATTCAGCGCGCGGTCGTCTTCCAGTCCGCCTACCATCGCGTCAATCAGATTGTCCACGTAGGTCGTGTTACAGGCGCCGTGTCCGCCTTCGATGAAGGCCACGTTCCCTGCGCGCAGATCGTCCATCAGCCGCGTGGACCATGCCGAGTAGGGCCCCCACACGATCGAGGGCCGCAGGATTACCACCGGCAGTCCGCGCTTGCCGTAGTCGCGCACAACATTTTCCGCCGCCGCTTTGTTGTCGCAGTAGGCATCTCCCGTCCGGCGCAGCGGAGCGTCCTCGGTCTCCGACCCAGGAGGGGGTGTGATCCCGTAGATGGCCGCCGTGCTGACATGGATGAATCGCTTCACCCCTGCCTCGTGCGCCACTGCCAGCATGTTTTCGGTCCCCCGCACGATGCTGCTCGCAGGACCCAGTCCGCAGTGGATCACAACCTTGGCCTCGCCCAGCGCTTGCCGCAGTGATCCGCGCTCCAGCAGATCCCCGGGGCAGAGTTCGACCGGCATGCGCGCGATTCGTGCCGCGCGATGCATCCCGTGTACCAGTGCGCGAAGTTTCGGCACTCCGGCCTGCATCATCCGTTCGCAGACGCGCCCGCCGATGAATCCAGTAGCGCCGGTCACGAAGACGGTCTCGTTGCGCCAGTTCATGCCCGCGCCTCCTCCTTCGCGGTGACGGTTGTTGTCCCGGTCGTTGCGGCAGACTCGGCCCCGCTCTCTGCCCACGGTTCCGCGATTCGCCGCTTGTGCGCGTAGCAGCTCTCGATCAGTTCCAGCACCCGGACCGCCTGCCAGCCATCCACCTCTGGCTTGCGGCGGTTTGCGATGCTTTGCACGAAATTGTCGAGCTGCCGCCAATACGAACTGCCGCCCGGAAAATTCTCTAGCCGCAACGTCTCGCTCACCGGTGTGCCGCCAATAGTGCTATGGATCACCACCACCTCGGGATCCTGCACGGAAACCTCTGCGCTGGCAGCGCTGCCGCGCACCAGTATCCGGTTTTTCAGCGTGAAGGTGCGGCTTATCCGAAGATGCCCAGGAATGTCCTTGCTGAGTGCTGACGCCTGAGTGCTGAGCGCTGCGTCATCGCCGAAGCGGCCCGCGTGCTTCACGTCGAGAAACAGATTCGCCTCGATGCCGCTGCCCCAGTCGTCGTCCTGATAATCGAATGCACTCACCGGCCCGAACCAGTCGATGACGCTGTCCAGCATGTGGACGCCGAAATCCACCAGCGCTCCCCCGCCCGCCTTGGCGCGGTCAAAATAGAAGCCCGACGCGCTGCGCCAATCGAACGCGCCGCCATATTGGAAGTCGTAGTCTTGAATGGAACCGAGCAGGCCCTCTTCGATGACCAGCTTAAGCAGTGGATGGCTCGCGGCAAAGCGGCGGTTCATGCCCACGGCGAGCACGAGATTCTTTTCTTCCGCAAACTCCGTGCAGGAGCGCGCTTCCGCCGCTCTAATCGCCAGCGGCTTCTCGCACAGCACATGCACGCCCGCCCGCAGGCAATCCATATTGCTGGAGACATGCAGATGGTTGGGCAGAGCGTTGATGACCGCATCTACCTGTCCCAACAGGTCGCGATAATCCGCGACTGCCTTACAGCTCAGCCCGCGATTCTCGATCAGTGCATTGGCCCGTGGCAGGTCGGTATCCACGAGCGCCACCAGATGCACGCCGGGATGTGCGCTGACAGCCGGAATGTGCTCGCTGCGGGTGATTGCTCCGCAGCCCAGAATAGCCAGCCGGATCGGCTCTGTCATCCCCGCGGCTCCCCTGGCTGCTCCCCCCGCG
>DATBCB010000116.1:0-2584 GCA_036270675.1 Acidobacteriaceae bacterium
TCCCCTCCATTCGCCGCTCCCGCGTGCAGGCCATCTTCCGCACCTTCGGCTACCCCGAGCACGTCGCGGACATGCTCGGCGCCCTCTGCACCACCTCGACGCCACCGCACATCTGGCGCAACTGTGGCATCGATTGCAATCAAGCCCAGTTACAAATAGCCCGCACACTCTATCGGCCGAGTCACCTGCCGCAGGGCGCACCCACTTCGCCCGCCATCGCGAACCTCTGCTCGTGGCGCCTGGACCGACGCCTCGCCGGACTGGCCCGCGCCGCCGGCGCCAATTACACCCGCTACGCCGACGACCTAGCCTTTTCCGGCGACGAGGCCTTTGCCAGGCACGCCGCCCGCTTCGCCATCCACGTCGCCGCCATCGCATTGGAAGAAGGCTTCCCAGTGCACCATCGCAAAACCCGTCTCATGCGTCCCGGCGTACGCCAACACCTCGCCGGAATCATCATCAACCAGCACAGCAACATCCCCCGCCGCGACTTCGACCAGCTCAAAGCCATCCTCACCAACTGCATCCGCACCGGCCCCGATGCGCAGAATCGTGCCGGCCACCCTGATTTCCGCGCCCATCTCGGCGGCCGCATCGCCTTCGTCGAAAGCATCCATGCCGCGCGCGGCCAGCGCCTTCGCGCCCTCTTCCAGCGAGTCCCGTGGCCGCAGGAGCTTTCTTAAAGAAGAACGCGCAATCCCGAAGCAAACACTCCACCATCCCACTCATCTCTCTAATCTGGGAGACAACAGTCATGAAAGCAGTCGTGATCCATGGTTTCGGCGGTGTGGATCAGCTCCACATCCAGAACGTAGACGATCCGCCAGTCGGCGCAGGCGAAGTCCTGGTGCGCGTGCGCGCCACCAGCGTCAATCCCATAGATATCAAGATTCGCAATGGCTCCGCTGCCAAACTGATGGGTGTGGAGTTGCCCGCCATCCTCGGCCGCGATCTCGCAGGTGAAGTCGTCCGCATGGGCGACGGTGTCACCGGCTTCTCCAAGGGCATGCGCGTGATGGCGATGGCCAACGGGACGTATGCCGAGCTCACCACGGTCAAGGCAGACGTGCTCGCCCCTATCCCTGACAAGCTCAGCTTCGAGCAGGCCGCCGCGCTGCCGCTGGTTCTGATCACCGGCGCACAGCTCATCGAGCGCGCCATCAAAGTCGAGCCCGGCTGGACGGTCCTCATTCTCGGAGCTGTCGGCAATGTCGGCCGCACCGCCGTTCACGTCGCGCAGGAGCGCGGCGCCAAGGTCATTGCCGGCGTGCGCGCATCGCAGGTCGAGGAGGCGCGATCGCTCGGCGTACAGCAGGTGATCTCTACAGACGATGAGAAGCAGTTCGAAAAGCTCCACGACATTGACGCAGTCGCCGACACCGTAGGTGGCCCCACGGCAGCCCGCGCGCTCAAGACGCTCAAACCGGGCGGCGTCTTCGGCACCGTCGTCGGCGCTCCTCCAGAGGCGTCCCAGCACAATGTAAGAGTCGCCGCCCTGGTCGCCCAGCCCGACGCCTCACGCCTCTACGAGCTCGCCGACGAAGTCGCCCGAGGCAGCCTCAAAATTCCCATCGCCAAAACATTGCCGCTCGATCAGGTGCAGGAGGCCCATCGCGAAGCGGAAAACCATCCCAGCGGCAAGATCGTACTCAAGGCCGCATAACACGATGTCCCCGTTATTCGCACTGGGCTAACAGCAACGCAGAACCCCGTCACCGGCGGAAGAGGGATTTGCCGTTCTGTCTGGCAATGGATTCCCTACTTCTGCTGCAAATCGTAATCAATAATTTGCTTCAGCTGGTCATAGGGAATCCCGCCCAGAGGAAGCGCGCGGCCATTCACAAACAGCGTCGGCGTGGAGTTCACGCCCACCTCTTCGCCAACATGCAGCGACGCATCCACCGCCGCTTTGGTCGAAGGCTCCGCCGCACATGCCTTCACCTTGGCATCATCCAGTCCAGCAGCCTTCACCCCGGACGTCAACGCCTCCGCCGAACTCTGCGGAGTCAACTGCGCCTGGTCTGCATACACCGCATCGCTGTACTTGAAGAACGCATCGTTCCCGCCGATCTTCGCCACGCACACGCCCGTCTCCGCGGCCTTCTCGGCCTCGCTGTGAACGTTGCGCAGCGGGAACATCTGCGAGACGAAGCGCGCCTGCGGATAGTCCTTCAGCAGCCGCTCCACTGTGGGCTGGGCCTCTTTGCAGTGCGGGCACTCGAAGTCCGCGAACTCCACCAGCAGCAGCGGCGAGGTCGCCGGTCCGCGCGACGGGCCCTTCGCATCCCGCTCCAGAATGCTGCGATAGTTTGCAAACGGATGCTCGCCGAACGGCAGGATCTCCTCATTCGCGATCAGGTGCTGCCCGTCCGGCAAGGTCAGGAAGCTGAGCCCCGATGGCTGCGTCTGCTGCGTGCCCTTCTCCTCTACCAGCACCGTCACACGGCTGATGCCCTGCACCTGCGTCGGCTGGATCGCCTGCACCTGAAAGATGCGGTTCGCGTCGTAGCCCCAGCTCGCGTGCAGAAACGCCTCCACCGTCGCCTTGGTCGGCGAGGCTGCGGTGAAGTTCGCCGGATCGGGG
>DATBCB010000117.1:0-3987 GCA_036270675.1 Acidobacteriaceae bacterium
GCTCGCCCGTGATCGTCTCGATGAGGTGTCCGAGGATCATGAATCCGATATCCGAATATTCGGCGCGTGTTCCGGGATCGGCGGTCAGCGGCTGGTGAAGGCACGCGTCGATCATCGCAAGGCGATCGTTTGCCGACTCGAACAGGCGGGCATAGCCGGGCAGGCCGGAGGAGTGATCCAGCAGCATGCGCGGCGTGATAAGCGATCGCCGGGTGTCGGATGCATTGGATGCCGCGAACTCCGGCAGCCACTCCGCCACAGGCACATCGAGCGCAAGCTCTCCGCGATCATAAAGCCGCATAATGGCTGCCGTGGTTGCAATCACCTTGGTCAGGCTGGCGAGATCGAAGATGGTATCCGCTTCGACGGGCGGTGAGTACGGCTCGTAGGTGAAGCGTCCAACAGCGTGTCCAACAACGTGTGCGGACTGCTCAGGCGTCTGCGTGTTCGCGATGGCGAGGACGGCGAAGGCGCATCCGGGAAAGACGCGATCGTGGACGGCTTGTTCCAGCAGAGCTGTCGTCACCGGAAATGTGCATCTTATGGGTTGGGCCAACTACGCCTCCTTGCTGAAATGAAATCCCGGCGCATCGATTCTCTTTCGTAACGATGTTGCCATGCCGGAGGGGTTACGGCGGCCGGGAAACCGCTATCGACGATGTTCTCGTTGCGTCTATAAACTGGAGTGGGTACCAGATTGATGAAACCTACGAATGCCGCCGTGTGGCTCCTGTGCAGCACATTTGTGGCGGCCTCAGGGACGCTGACAGCACAACAGGCTCCTGCAACGCCACCGGCACCGCCGCAGCACTCCGATTTTCCAGCTTCAGGTGGCTTGGCCGCTGCCCAGACTGCGCTCAACGGAAAGACCTACACCGTTCCCGCGGGAACGAAGGTCCTGTTGTCGCTGAAGAGCGGGGTCAATACCAAGACGGCCCGGCCCGGCGATGGTGTTTACCTGGTTTCAACCTTCCCCGTCATCGTGGGGTCCCACGTGCTCATTCCGTCCGGTGTTTACGTCCAGGGCGTCGTGGACAAGGTGGAACGTCCTGGCCGCATCAAGGGACGGGCCAAGCTGCTGATGCACTTCACCACCATGATTTTCCCTAACGGTCAGGTGGTTGGAGTCCCTGGAACGGTAAATAATCTTCCCGGTTCAGGCGGTCCGTCGGTTAAGGGCGAAGAGGGCACCATCGAGCAGCCGGGGAATAAGGGCAAGGACGCGGGGAACGTCGCCAAGGGCGGGGTGATCGGTGCTACGGGAGGTGTGATCGGTGGTGCGGCCAGCGGCAGTCCTGGCACGGGAGCAGCCATCGGCGGGCTCGCCGGCGTGGCGGGCGGATTGGTCTACACCCTTCTCACCCGCGGTGACGAGGTCGTGATTCCCGAAGGCACCAGCCTGGAGATGGTGATGCAACGGCCGTTGGAGTTGCAGGCCTCGCAACTGGACGGAATTAATGACGTGCGTGGAAATCCGCAGTACATTCCTAGTGGAGGGCAGCCGCAGCCACTCTCAAAGCCTGCGCACATGGTCTGTCCCCCGGGTAATCTCGGTTGCAATTGATGGAGCATCAGGAAGACCATTCGCTCGGACCCCATCCGCTCGACGCGGCAGCGCGCCGCAAGCGCAGCCGCGCCGTGGTTGTCTGGACGCGCGATATTCTCGTCTCGCTCGCGGTGGCGTTTTTCGTCATCACGTTTCTTTACCAGCCGGTGCGTGTCGAAGGCACCAGCATGCTGCCCCGCCTGCATGACCAGGACCGCATCTTCATCAACAAATTCGCCTATCACTTTGAAGACATCGGCCGCGGCGATGTGGTGGTCTTCTACTACCCGCGCGACCCCTCGAAGAGCTACATCAAACGCGTCATCGCGTTGCCTGGCGATCGTCTGGAGGTCGATGACGGCCGCGTCTACGTGAATGGCCAGCGCCTTCCAGAGCCGTACGTGCCGCAGCGTTTTCGCGACACGCGATCAGTATCGGCGATTCTGCTTGCTCCGCATTGCTACTACGTTATGGGCGATCATCGCTCCATCTCGAGCGACAGCCGTGACTTTGGCCCGGTGGATCGCAGTTTCATTTACGGCAAGGCAGCGTTCGTCTACTGGCCGACGGAAAAAATGCACGTCGTCGAATAAAGCACTACTGACGAGGCGGCCGGCTGTCTTCAACGCAGCGCTGTCATCGATTCTGCCCGTTAAACCTGCTAACATCGATTGAATCCACCCTATGGAGCAGCGATGCAGGCTATCCTTGCGCTCGAAGACGGGCGCATCTTCCGCGGTGAGAGCCACGGCGCGGGCGGTGAGCGCGCAGGCGAAGTAGTTTTCAACACATCGCTCACGGGCTACCAGGAAATCTTCACGGATCCTTCCTATGCAGGCCAGATCGTCGTCCTGACGAATCCACAGATCGGCAATTACGGCACGAACGCCGCCGATGCCGAAGCACAAAAACCATACATCGAAGGCCTGGTGACGCGGGAGTTCTCTCCGGTCAGTTCGAACTGGCGCTCCGAACAGGTTGCCGACGAGTACCTGGAGCGGCACGGCGTGCCGGTCATTTCCGAGATTGATACGAGAGCTCTGGTGCGTCATCTGCGCACCTACGGCGCCATGCGCGGCGTTATTTCGACCAATGGATCGAGCAGCGACGCCCTCGTCGCCAAGGCCAAAGCCCAGCCGAAAATGGATGGTTGTGACCTGGCAAGTGTGGTCTCGACCCAAGAGTCGTACAACTGGAGCCGAGAACACGCGGGCAATGCCGTCCCTGGGCTGATGCCCGACGTACCGGCCGAAGACCTTCATGTCGTGGCTTACGATTACGGCATTAAGCTCAACATTCTGCGGATGCTGACGCGCGAGGGTGCGCGAATCACGGTGGTGCCCGCGCAGACTTCCGCGGAGGACGTGCTCGCGCTTAACCCGGACGGCATCTTCCTCTCGAACGGGCCTGGCGATCCGGAACCGCTCCACTACGCGCAGGAGAACATTCGCAGGCTGGCAGGGAAGAAGCCGATCTTCGGCATCTGCCTCGGCCATCAGCTGATCGGACTTGCCCTTGGCGGTAAGAGCTACAAGCTGAAGTTCGGCCATCATGGCGGCAACCACCCGGTGCAGCAGACAGGCAGCGGCAAGATCGAGATCACCGCGCACAACCACAATTTCGCCATCGATCCGGATTCGCTCCAGCAGAGCGAGGTCGATCTGACCCATGTCGATTTGAACGACAACACGCTCGAAGGTCTGCGGCACCGCTCGCTGCCGTTGTTCAGCGTGCAATACCACCCGGAGGCCAGCCCCGGTCCGCATGACTCGCACTATCTCTTTCGCGATTTCCGCAAGATGATGGAGGAGTTCAAGCGGTGAACGGACGACTGCATCGTCTGCTGGCAGGTGCGGCGGTTGTTTCGCTGGCGGCAGGTGGCGTCGTCTCAGGCGCGGCCCAACCGGGGTCAGGCGTGGGACTGCGCTATGGACCGCCGGACAGAGCCGCGCTGAATTACGTTTCTCGATGCGTGGCTGCGGCGCCTCCGCGTCCCACCGAGCTGTATTCGCGCGGCGGCTGGTACATCACCGACGATTTGCGCGACCAGCTTCGCGAGCATGAGGGCAACGTCGAAGGGATTGCGATGGTGTGGAAGCTGAAAAACATGCCTCGCGCCGTCTATCAGTGGAACCACGATGGCGAGTTCAACCGCGATGTTGTCGCGTGCCTCGATGTCAGCGGCAGGGTCACGCGTTCACAGAGCCGATACACTCCGGGCGATTCGGAACCTAATCAACGCTGGATCTACCTTCATACGCTGACAGCCGCCGGATACCACGGGAACCTGCAGGGCTCTGGACGCTTCACGGACCGGCAAGGACACCCCATGGGCCAGCCGCACCTGACTTCTGAGGACCAGGACTTCATCGCGGGTGAGCGTGTGTATCACACATGGAATGACTTTGACTTCGCCCGCCTCGTCGGCAGCCAGGGGCAGT
>DATBCB010000118.1:0-2741 GCA_036270675.1 Acidobacteriaceae bacterium
GGAGCGGGAATCACCTTCGTCACCTTCCTGTGCATTATCCCGGTAGGGCTGCTGTGGTCGCGCTTTGAGCACATCTCGCTGACGCGGGTCGCCGAGGAATCGGAACACACCGCGGAGGAGCTTTCCAGCCGCGCGCAGGCATGACGAGCATCTCGGATAATTCAGTCATCAATCCACCACAACAGCGTACTCGGGAAGACCGCTGGATGCGCCTGGTGCTTCCCATCGGACTTGTTCTCGCTGCAATCGTCGGTCTGTTTGCCCGCTTCCACGCTGCCGGGCACGGCTTCCTCGCTTTCTACGAAGACGACTTTTTCTATTACTTGCGCATCGCGCAGCGGATCGTCGCCGGCAATCATTCCACCTATACAGGCGCGTACCTGACCAATGGCTACCATCCGCTGTGGATGCTGGTAGTGGTGGTTCTCATGCGGCTCTTTGGCACTGGAATCGGGTTTTTCTATGCCCTTCAGTCCGTCCTCGTCCTCTGCGTGCTGACCACCTATCTGCTCTGCGAGCGCGTGCTCGCCACCATCGCTCCGAAGACGCCGTGGCTGCCGCAGTTCATCGCAGCAGTCCTTGCTACTTCGGAGTTGGTACTCGCTTCGGGCGGGATGGAGGTGGCGCTCGCCGTTCCTCTGATTGCCGCGCTCGTCTACTATCGCCTCTGTCGCTTCACGTGGACACCCCGCCGCGCCTTCGTTCTCGGGCTCCTGAGCGCGGCGGTCGTGCTGGCGCGGATCGACGCCGCCATCCTTGTCGCCAGCATGGGGGTATTCGATCTTCTCTGGCATCGGGACGTACCGCTGCGCCAACGGTTGGGGTGCTCCGTGGCATATCTCTGCGGCGCTATGCCCGTTGCGCTCTATCTCCTCCTGAACGAGTTCTGGTTCCACACACTCATGCCCGTCTCCGGAGAGGCGAAGCAGATGCGCTTTCATCGCTGGCCATCGCCGATGTTCTTCAGCCGGCCCACCTTTTCGCTGCCCGAACGCTACTTCCTTGTTTTCCCATGCCTGCTGGCCACAGTCGCCGGGCTGGTCATTCTTTTCTGCCGGCGCAGTCGCGCAGCCGCCTTCGCGGTCGCATCCCATGCCTGCTGGCTCTGCTGCTCTTCCCACTCCTTTTCGTCGTCGCACTCTCCGTGCTCAGCGATTGGCCCATTTGGTCGTGGTACGCCTACCCGCTCATTGTCTCCGCCATAGGAGGGTCGGCGCTGCTGCTCAGTCCGGAATCACCATCTCCTGGCGTACTTCAAAGACTGCGCTGGCCAGCTCTGGCTCTGCTGCTGGTGGTGTGGAGCATCTTTGGGATCTCCCGCTGGCGCAACGCGACGCGCCCGGACAAGGTTGGTTATTCGATCTATCTGGAAGCTGTTGACATTGCACGGTTCGACCGCACACACCCCGGTGTTTACGCCATGGGCGACCGTGCCGGCACACCCGGTTTTTTGTTACCTGAGCCACTCATTCAGTTGGAGGGACTAGTGATGGACAAAGCTTTCCTCGCCAATATCCGCAGGCAGCGTCCACTCCCGGAGGTGCTGCACGAGTATGCCGTGCGTTACTACATCGCCACCAATCCGGTCGTAAGCCATGGCTGCTGGCTGACCGCCGAGCCCCTCGTCGCCGGCCCGGATGCTCCGCACATGCGCGGCACCTTCTGCATACAGCCGGTTGCTGCGTTTCCTCACAGCGGTTTCAACACCGTTATCTTCGATCTCGGGGCGGAGCCAGACTCCACTATGTCTGCGCGATAGCCCGGCCAGCCAGTGCTGCGCATGCTGCTATCGTAGATCTATCTATGAAGTGTCCGTACTGCGGCTTTGCGCAGGATCGCGTCGTGGATTCACGCGAGAGCAAGGAAGCCGATGCCATTCGAAGACGCCGCGAGTGCGAACGATGCGAGAAGCGCTTCACTACTTATGAGCGCATCGACGAGATCCCCTACATGGTGGTCAAGAAGGATGGCCGCCGCGAGCGTTTCGAGCGGCACAAGGTTCTGAGCGGCCTGCTTCTGGCCTGCCGCAAACGACCGTTCACACCGGACAATCTGGAAAAGATCGTAGACGAAGCGGAGACCTTCCTCATCGACTCGCCCGAGCGCGAGCGCACCACCAGCGAGATCGGCGAACTCATCATGAACCGGCTCAAGGCCATCGACACCGTGGCATACATTCGTTTCGCCAGCGTTTACCGCGACTTCACCGACGTGCGCGAATTTAAGGAAGAGCTGGAGCGCCTGCTGACGGCCAAGGACCAGACAGCGAAGCGGCGCGCGCCCGAACCTGCGCCACGCAAACCCCATCGCCGCGAGCCATGAAGCCGGCCGCCCTGAAATTGCAGTAAGGATATCGCACGAAGAAAGACCAACTATGCCCAAACAACACACCATCACACTGATTCCCGGAGATGGCATCGGCCCCGAGGTAACCAACGCAGTTGTGCGCATCATCGAAGGCGCCGGCGCGGCCACCGGCACGAGCTTCCAGTGGGAGAGCTTCGCCGTCGGCGCCGAGGCATTCGAGCGCTACAAAGAATACATCCCGCGCGAGCTCTATCAGTCCATCGAGCGCAATCGCGTCGCTCTGAAGGGTCCGGTCACGACGCCGATCGGCGGCGGCTTCGCCTCCATCAACGTCACCCTGCGCAAGCAGTTCGAGCTCTATGCCAACTTCCGCCCGATCCGCAACCTGCCGGGCACGCAGACGCGCTATCCGGGTGTGGACCTGGTGATCGTGC
>DATBCB010000119.1:0-3235 GCA_036270675.1 Acidobacteriaceae bacterium
CGGGACGAAAGCAACTCGTGCGCGAGGCCAACCGCTGGCGCCAGATGATTCGCGCCATCGGGCTGGTGATGGGCGAAGACGTGGTCCGTGAGGGAGGGATGGGATGAGCTGGCTCCGGTTCTTTCGCCGCAAGAATGAAGACGCCGATCTGCGCGAGGAGATGCAATCATTCCTCGCCGAAGAAATTGCCGAAAACGCCGCGCGCGGTCTGTCGCCGGAAGAAGCCGAACGGCGCGCTCACATCAAGCTGGGGAATACGGAACGCGTGCGCGAAACACTCTGGCAGCAAAACACGTTTTCCCTCTTCGATAAGCTGGGGCGCGACCTGAAGTATGCCCTACGCACGCTCGTCCGCACGCCGGGATTCTCATTGATCGCCATTGCGGTGATGGCCCTTTGCATCGGCGCCGCCACGTCGCTGTTCACCATTGTTCGCTCCGTGTTGCTGAAGCCGCTGCCTTTTCGCGATGCGGACCGCTTGGTAATCATCCACGAGCACTTTCGAGGGGCATGGGCGAACACTCCGGATTTCAACTACAACCCGGTGGCGCCGGCGGACTTTTACGACTGGCGCTCGAAAACCCACGGTTTTGAAGACATGGCGGTCATGCGCTACGCCGGGTACAACCTGACCGGCGAGCGGGGCGAACTGCCGGAATCGGTCCGCGCGGCCGCAGGCTCATGGAACCTGTTTCAGCTCCTGGGCGTGCAGCCGGTGTTAGGCCGCGCATTTACTGAATCCGAAGACTGCGCCGGCGGCGCCGCCGTGGTCCTGACGTGGAACCTGTTCCAGCGGCGGTTTGCAGGCGATGCGAACATTGTAGGCCGGCAGATGCATCTTGATGGCAGGCCCTTCACCGTAGTCGGGGTGCTGCCTTCGTGGTTCACGTATCCCGACGCGCGCATCCAGTTGTGGGTTCCGTTCAAGGCCGATGCCGAGCCGAAATTCCTGCAGCGTCACGATTGGCACCAGAGCCAGGTTGTAGCGCGGTTGCGTCCCGGCGTGAGCCTCGCCACCGCGATTGCCCAGGTGAGCGCGTTGCAGTACCAGCTCCATCTGCAGTACCCACACGTGGCAGAAGACACCGTAGCCCGCTCGATCAATGAAAATCTGGCCGGGAACGTGACAAAACCGCTGAGCGTCATGTTGAGCGCGGCGGGCTGCATGCTGCTGATCGGCTGCCTCAATGTGGCGAATCTGCTGGTGGCGCGGGGCGCAGCGCGGCAAAAGGAAGTGGCGATTCGAAGCGCTCTCGGGGCGCCGCGTGCCACGTTGATTCGCGAGCAGTTGATGGAAAGCGTGCTGATCTGCGGGGCAGGTGGCCTGAGCGGCATTCTGCTGTCGGTATTTGCGACGCAGTGGCTCGCACACGCGTGGAAAGATCTGCCTACCGCACAAAGCATCCACATGGACGGGCCTGTGATTACGTTCGCGTGCGCATTGATGTGCGCGGCGGCGCTGGCTGCGGGCTTGCTGCCCGCGCTTTCGAATACTGGCAAAGGTGTCATGAAAGCCCTGCAAACTTCGGCGCGCACGGGAGCGAGCAGCGTTTCGCGCACTGAGCTGCGGAAGTTACTCCTCACGGTGGAGATTGGAATCACCGTGGTCTTGCTGATTGCCGCGGGCCTGCTGCTCAAGAGTTTTCTGCGGCTGCGGTCCGCTAACGTGGGCTGCGTGACAGATCATGTGCTTACTCTGACCTACGGCCTGCCGGACGAGCAATACAACGCCCCGGAGAAAGTGAACGCGTTTAATGAAGCATTGCTGGAACGCGTGAGAAACATGCCCGGGGTTCGCGCCGCGGCGTTAGGGAACACCTTGCCCGCCGCAGGATATTGGGGCGACGACGTATTCACCGTCAAGGAGCATCCGCCGCTCAATTCCGGCGAAGATCGGCCGGACGCGCTGACGCGTTGGGCCGATCCAGGCTATTTCGGCGCCCTCGGGATTCCGCTGCTGAGTGGCCGCTCTTTCACCAGGGACGAGCGCGTTGCTCGTTCTTATAAGGTGATCGTGAGCCATCGGCTGGTCCAGCAATACTTTCCCGGCGGTGATAACCCCATACGCAAGCATCTGCGCGTTCCGACGCATGCTCATGATGGAGCTCCCAACGACATCGATTACGAAATCGTGGGCGTCGTCGGTGACACCCTGTATCAAGTCGGCAAAGAGCCGAAAGCGACTATGTACTTCCCACTTTTCGAGGGTGTGACGTCCAATAACATCCAGATGCTTGCGGTTCGCACGACATCGGACCCGCTGCAGTTCTCGCTGCCGGTACAACGGCAGATTGCGGCTCTCGACCCCGAACTTCCCGTTTCCAATGTGCTCACGATGGATCAGGTGATCGGCAAATCGCTGGGCAATCAGAAGTTCAGCGCCACCCTGGTGCTTGCCTTTGCGATCCTCTCGCTCTTGTTAGCTTCAGTGGGACTTTATGGGGTACTTTCCTACCTCATGGCCCAGCGCACGACGGAGCTCGGCATTCGGATTGCGCTCGGCGCGCGGCGGGAGCAGGTTCTACGCCTCATGCTGGTCGACGGCCTGCGCCCGGCGGTCCTGGGCCTGCTCCTTGGGCTGGTCATCAGCGCCATCGCGACACGCGTCTTCACTTCCATGTTGTCGATCCTGTACGGAACCAAACCGCTGGACCCGGCGGTATTCGGCGCGGTGGTGTTGACTCTCTTGCTGGTCGCCGTGCTGGCGTGCCTGACACCCGCCTGGCGTGCCTCACGGCTCGATCCGATGCGGGCCATTCGCGTCGAGTGATCAAGCCTTCTCCAGGTCTCAAGATCGAAACCTCGGGCACTCCGCTCGCTTCAGCTGGCGATCTCCGGAGAGATAACACTGTTGCCAACAGATGGTATGAGAAGGCCGGTCTCCGGCGGGATGCGTTAAGCTCCCAGGTTATCGACGCGCTCAAGGCGCAGGAGATAAAGGAGACCGGCAGTGAAGAAGATTACCACCAGAACATTATGTCGGATAGGCAAGCTGCAGGATCGGCAGCTGACGATTGGGCTTGACGTTGGAGATCGATCGAGCTGTTACTGCGTGATCGACGCAAAGGGCGAAGTCATTCTGGAGGCGAAGGTCGCGACCCGCCCGGAGGCGCTGAGAGAGAGCTTCGGCAGGATGCCGCGGAGTCGCATAGCACTGGAGACGGGGACGCACTCACCGTGGATCAGCCGACTGCTCTCGGAGTTGGGGCATGAAGCGATCGTGGCGCATGCGCGC
>DATBCB010000120.1:0-14404 GCA_036270675.1 Acidobacteriaceae bacterium
CCGGCGGCGCCCACATCGGGAATCTCGTAGACCTTGAGCCAGTAGACGCGGCCCGTATTGGTGAAGCAGAGCAAGTAGGCGTGCGTCGAGTCGATGATGAGCTGCGAGACAAAGTCCTCCTCGCGCGTCTTCATGCCCAGCCGGCCCGTGCCGCCGCGCCGCTGCTGCCGATAGGTGGAGATCGGTGTGCGCTTCAGGTAGCCGGAGTGCGACACCGTGACGGCGACCTGTTCATCGGCGATCAGGTCTTCCAGTTGCAGCTCCGCCGTCTCATCCAGGATCTGGGTCCGGCGCTCATCGCCGAAGTCCTTCCGGATCTGCTCCAGCTCCTTCACGATGACTGAGCGCAGCTTCTTCTCCGAGGCCAGGATCGACTCATACTCGGCGATGTTGTCCCGCACCAGCTTCAACTCGTTCAGCAACTCGTCGATGGAGAGCTGGGTCAGGCGATAGAGCTGCAGTTCGAGAATGGCGTCGATCTGCCGGTAGCTCAGGATGAGGGTCGCGGTAGTCTGCGTGGCCATGTCGATGCCGTACTTTGCCGCATCGAGCGAAACGCCCTTCAACTCTGCGCCGCGCAACTGAATCTTCGTGCCGGAGAAGAAGCGGAAGAGGTTCTCGCGGGCATCCGCGCGGGAGGACGACCCGCGGATAATCTTGATCACGCTGTCGAGGTGATCGAGCGCGATCTGGTAGCCGAGCAGGATGTGTTCACGCTCGCGCGCCTTGCGCAGCAGGTAGGCGGTGCGGCGGCGTACTACGTCGACGCGATGATCGATGAAGTGGCGGATCGCATCCGGCAGCGGCAGTTCCCGCGGCTGGCCGTTGACCACCGCGAGGAAGATCATGGAGAAGCTTTCCTGCATCTGCGTGTGCTTGTAGAGCTGGTTCAACACGATCTGCGCTTCGGAGCCACGCTTCAGCCCGATCACAATGCGCATGCCGTCGCGATCACTCTCGTCGCGGAACTCGTCTCGCGCGATGTCGGTAATCACGCCATCGTTCACCAGCTCGGCGATGCGCTCGATGAGCTTCATCTTGTTCACCTGATACGGAATTTCGGTGACGACGATGGCCTGACGGCCGCCAGAGATGTTCTCGATGGCGCACTTGGCGCGCATCAGGAAGCGGCCGCGGCCGGTGCGATAGGCTTCGGGAATGCCGCTGCGACCATAGATGAAGCCGCCGGTCGGAAAGTCGGGCCCGTGCACGTGCTTCAGCACCTCGGCGAGACCGGCATGCGGATTGTTCACCAGTTCGATGGTGGCGTTGACGATCTCGGTCAGGTTGTGCGGCGGAATGTTGGTGGCCATGCCGACCGCGATACCATTCGAGCCGTTCACAATGAGGTTCGGAACGCGTGCGGGCAGCACGGCGGGCTCCAGCGTACTCTCGTCGTAGTTCGGCGTCATATCGACCGTGTCCTGGTCGATATCGGCCAGCATCTCGCCCGCAATGCGCATCATGCGGGCTTCGGTGTATCGCATCGCCGCCGGCGGGTCGCCATCGACGGAGCCGAAGTTCCCCTGACCGTCGATCATGGGATAGCGCAGGCTGAAGGGCTGCGCCAGCCGCACCATCGTGTCATAAATGGCTGTGTCGCCGTGCGGATGGTACTGGCCCATGGCCTGGCCGACGACCTTGGCGCACTTGGTGTACTTCTTGTTGTGCTGCAGGCCCATCTCGTGCATCGTGTACAGGATGCGGCGGTGCACGGGCTTGAAGCCGTCACGCACATCCGGCAGCGCGCGGCCGATGATCACCGACATCGAATAGTCGAGATACGACCGGCGCATCTCGTCTTCAATGTTGATGGGAATCAGGTTGGCGGCCCCGGGACCGGTGGGCGGCGTCGTGCCATCCCCGCTGTTGCCGTTGGGACCGCCGAGGGGAAGCTGAGGGTTCTGATCGTCGTCTGCCATAGATAGGGAGAGCCCGTCGCAGCACCAGAAACGGTGCCATCCAGGCACCTCCAGTGCAATGCAATCCAGTGCAATGCAATCACGATGAGCTCTGTGTCTATTTTAGCAAGGAATGGCGCATATTTCCGCGCCATTGGCACGCTTTGAGAGGCTTATTTTCAACGCCTTCCAGAGCATTCCGCAAGTCGATCTCCACCGAGTCAAATGCTTTGCCTGGTTTGCTTGGAATCGTGCCGCGAGCGGAGCAGAGTGGTGCCATCCGTCAAGTCGAGCCCTCGTTGCCTCGATGCACCGCAACCGCCGCCGCAGGAGATACAGGCCTTTCAGAGTGCGGGCAGGACAGTCGTCAGCACTGCCTGCAGCGCCACCATGGCGACCACCGCCCAGCGGAAGATGCGCCCGTGTTGCGTCTCCAGCGCATCGGCGAAGACGCCGCCCACAAAGGTCATCAGAAAAGGAAGAGCCCAGAGCCAGGGCTGGCCGAAAACGCCGGTCGTGACCAGCGCCAGGAAACAAAGTGCGATGAGCAACGGCGTCGTGTTGCCAAAGTAGCGCGAGCGGCGCGTGGCGACATACAACGCAAGCGCGGCCACCAACGAAATCGCGATGCCCGCATCCCCGAATGAGAAGAGATGCGACCGCGCCGCCGCGGTGCTGATGCCGATCCGTCCGGCACCGGAGCGAAAGTAATAGCTCAGAGCATCCGGACGAAAGGCATAGCAGGCAAAGAGCAGCAGAAACGCACCCAGCGTCCCCGCCATCATGACCATCGGCACGGCCGTGCGGTTGCGCTCCGCCAGGTAGAGCATGAAGGCCAGCGCCAAGGGCAGAGTCAGCAGCAGCGCGGCCGAATGCGATGCGGCCACCAGTGCCAGCCCGGCTGCCAGGAGCACGATGCGCGGGCGCCACTTGCGCCGCGGCCCCTGCATGGCATGCGCTACGCCGATGGCCGTGTAGAGGGTGGCGAAGATGCCGAGCGCCGTCGTGATCTCAGCATTTGGCTGCGAGCCTGCGGCCACGATGGCCGGCGAGACGCAATACAACGCCAGCGCGACAAAGCCGCCGCGATTTCCGAAGAGACGCCGCGTGACCCACCACAAAGCGCCGCCCAGCAGCAGCGCGGCTATGGTGAAGGGAAAGCTCAGCAGGAGTTGCACATAGCTCAGCTCGTGGCGCATCTCCCAGGTACTGGCGTCGCTGCCTTGTCCGGCGACGAGGCGCTGCAGGGTGAGCGGCAGCCCGGCCATCCGATATGCCAGAACGCCGTCATGGATATTGCCGCAGCTCGTAAAGTAGCCGGCGATCGGCGAGGGCCGCTCCCACATCTCCCGGCCGCAGCGCGCGTATTGATAATCGCTCTCGGTCAGCGGCGTGCGTGCGATCTGCCGCAGGCACTGCGCCAGCAGCAGGAGCAGCAGGAGTGCTGCGAACTGCTGCGGGCGATCAAAACGAAAGCGCCGCAGATGGTGTCCTGGATGGCGGTCTGGACGCGCCTCGGCACCCCTTGCCTCTTCGCGCGAAGCAGGCACCAGCACTGGCTGAGAGGTATCGATAGACATGAGGACGCGTCCTGTTCAGTGTACCGGACGCACTTAGTTGGGGGGCCTAGCGCGCTGCTGCCTCCATGGCATTGCGCAGGTGCCCGTCGGTCGCGCGCAGCAGCGCCTCGGCCTGCTCGCGGCTCAACCCGTGCGCGTGCATAAGGAGTGCGGTTTTGATCGATCCCGCCTCACGGAACAGCGTCGCAGCGCGCTCACGCGGCAGACCGGTGAGCTCCACCACGATGCGCTCGGCGCGGTCCGCGAGCTTCTCATTCGTCGGCTGCACATTCACCATCAGATTGCTGTAGACCATGCCCAGCCGGATCATCGCACCCGTGGAGAGCATGTTCAGCACCAGCTTGGTCGCGGTGCCTGCTCGGAGCCGCGTCGACCCGGTGACCACCTCCGGCCCTACGGCAGGGGTGATGGCGATCTGCGCTGCTCGCGCCACTTCGGAATCGGGCACACAACTGACGCCGACGGCGACCGCGCCGCGCGAGCGCGCATACTCCATCGCGCCCAGCACATACGGCGTACGGCCGCTGGCCGCGATGCCGGCAAGCACATCCTTTGCGGTGAAGCCATGTGCACGCAGGTCCGTCGCGCCCAGCTCGGGCGAATCCTCCGCGCCTTCCACGGAGTGCCGCAATGCGTAGTCGCCACCGGCGATGAAGCCCTGCACCAGCGCCGGCGGGACATTGAACGTTGGCGGGCATTCCGACGCATCGAGCACCCCAAGCCTGCCTGAGGTACCGGCACCCACATAGAACAGCCGCCCGCCGCGTTCCGGATCGAGCGCCGCAGCAATCGCATCCACCGCGCGCGCGATCGCTGGGATCTCGCGACGCACCGCCTCGGCCACCTCACGGTCGGCTGCGTTCATCACCTGGAGCATTTCAATCGTCGAGAGCTCGTCGATGTGCTCGCTGGGCTTGTAGCGGGCTTCAGTCAGCAGCGTCGCAAGCTTTGAGGCAGATCCGGTCGCGGAATTCGAATCGGGCATGTGCATCGTGATGGTATCGCAATGAGAAGGGAATCAGAATGTGTACTGGGAATCGGGCGATCTGCTCTTGACCCGAACGCCTCTCACAGAGTGTTCTGAAAGAGCCAGGCAACACTGCACGAGAGGACTGCTACACATGAGCACTGCACCCACCACCCCGGAAAAATACCTGGTCGCCTTCGTCATCCAGGGCGACACGATGTTCAAGATCACGGCCGACAGCATTATCCAGGCCACGGGTGGTGCTGCAGGTCTGGCATCCTTCGACGGCGTGGCCAAGCTGAAGGCCGCCGCAGCACTGGTGGAGCTGACCAATACGCACAACGAGCGCCCCGAAGAGCTGCGCCAGATGGCGCGTGAGATGGCCGGCGAAGGCATGCGCCTGCTGGCGCGCGCCGGCGCGGGCGGCCGCGTGGTGGCCGGTGGTTCTGCGGAACGCGCTGCAAACACCTCCGTCATCGGTCCGGTGCCGGTCGAAGTCAATCTCGCCTGAGTGGTCACGGAGTAGACTCACCAAAGAACAACAGCAGTGCAGCCGGGCGCGGGCCATGCCATGTGCCCGGTCTTTGCTGCGCGAAGGCTTTTCGGCTGCGCCGGCGTAGCCTCCGAGGCGAGGTGCGCGGGCCTGCCTTTTTCTTCTGCCCGGACACTTCACCCACGGGGATGCATGCACATGCCGCTTTGGAACGAGATCGAAGGCGAGGTTCTTGACAACAATCTGCCGCTGCAGAAGCTGCTGCGCAGCGAGGGCCGCACAGCCTGGTTCGCCACCACCGATGCCGACGGACAACCCGCCGTCGTGAGTGTCTTCGAGGCGCTGAACGACGAGGACACCGCACTGGAGCGCCTGGAGACGGCGGCGCGTGTGCAGCACGCGAACCTCTTAGCCATTCGCCGCACGGGCTCTGCCAGGATCGCTGCCGACCCCTATGTCTACGCTGTGATGGAGCCGTTCGACCAGACGCTTGCCGAGGTGCTGCGCGAGCGCCCGCTTACGCCGGAGGAAACCCGCGATGTCGCCGAGAGCCTGCTGAGTGCGCTCGAAACCGTGGAAAGCGCCGGCCTCTATCACGGCCACGTCGACTCCGCGGGCGTGCTGGGGGTGCGCGACAGCATCAAGCTGCGCAGCGATTGCCTGACGCAGCGACATGGTGACAGCGATGCGCCCGCCCTGGCCGCGCTTCTTTACAACGCACTCACCGGCCGCCGCTTTTCGAACGAGCGCGATGCCTTGGCGCTGCCCGCTCCGTTTGCCACGCTGGTACGCGCGGGCGTAGCCAGCAACGGCTCGCTGGCTGCGATGCGGCGCGTGCTGAGCGGTGGCCCGGCCGTGTCTAGCGCCGCAACCGCGTCTGCCACTCCATCGCCGCGCGAGGCGGCCGTTGCTGACGCGGTCACCTCAGGCGCGACTTTTCCCGTACCCGCCCCGTCCCCCTCAACGCCGCGCGCGGCAACAACCGCAGCTGCTGTCCCTCGCGCAGCGCTCACGAGAGACGAAGCGAAGCCGCGACCGCGCAAACTGCCGGTGGTCACCATCGCTGCCGTCGTGATCATGGCCATCGCGCTCTTGATCTTCTGGCATGCCGTGAAACGGCCGGCCGGCCGCACGCCGATCAGCGGCGAGGCTGCCTCCGCTCCCAATCCGCCGCAAGCCGCGCCGCCCGCGGTTCCTCCCGCGGCAACTCCACAGGGAGATGCCGCGGCGACCATGGCCGCTCCCGAGACGGTGAAGCCCGCGCCGCGACCAACGCCCACAAGTTCCGCCACGGACGCCGCGCCGGACGCCGCGCCGGACGCCGCAGGGCGCAGCGTATGGCACGTTGTCGCTTATACCTACGCACGCGAATCGGCAGCACAGCGCAAGGCTACCGAATTGGCAGCCCAGTATCCGCAACTGGAGCCCCAGGTCTTCTCGCCCACCGGACACGCGCCCTTTTTCGTCACGCTGGGGGGCGGCTCCGATCGCCAGCAGGCCTTCGCGCGGCGCGATGCAGCGCGCTCGGCAGGCATGCCCTCCGATACTTACGCAATGAACTTCCGCAAGTAGGGCCAAGGCGAATTGCCGGTTGATACACTCCGGATTGTGAAGCGCAGCGACAACGATCCGGAGCGGCTGGTCTCGGCAACCCGTGGCGAGGAGGACAGCTCCTTCGAACTGAAGCTGCGCCCCCGGCGGCTCGCAGAGTTCATCGGCCAGACCAAGGCCAAGGAGCAACTCGCCATCGCACTGGAAGCGGCAAAGAGCCGCGGCGAAGCGCTGGATCACGTGCTGCTCTTCGGTCCTCCGGGCCTGGGCAAGACCACGCTTGCGTCCATCATCGCGAACGAGCTCGATGTGGCTTTCCAGCAGACATCCGGGCCTGCGCTGCAGATTCAGGGCGACCTCACCGCCATCCTCACCAACCTGCGCGAGCGCCAGGTGCTTTTTCTGGACGAGATCCACCGCGTGCAGCCGGTGCTGGAAGAGAAGCTTTACACCGCACTGGAGGACTACAAGCTGGACATCATCATCGGCCAGGGACCGGCGGCTCGCACGCATGTGATGGAGATCCGGCCCTTCACCTTCGTCGCCGCCACCACGCGGCCTGGGCTGCTTTCGTCACCGCTGCGGTCACGTTTTGGTATTCTGCTGCGCCTGGAGTTCTATAGCGAAGACGAACTCCGTTACGTGGTGGAACGGTCGGCCGAGGTACTGCAGGTGCCCATCGACGCGGACGGCGCTTCGGAGATCGCGCTCCGTTCCCGTGGCACCCCCCGTATCGCCAACCGCCTGCTGCGCCGCGTGCGCGATTACGCGCAGGTACGCGGCAGCGGCATCATCGATCGGGCGACCGCGCAGGCCGCGCTGAAGATGCTCGAGGTCGATGCGCACGGCTTCGACGAGCTCGACCGGCGCCTGCTGCTCACCATCATCGAGAAGTACGATGGCGGCCCCGTAGGCTTGAATACGCTGGCCGCCACACTCGCGGAGGAAGAAGATGCGCTCGAAGAGGTCTATGAACCCTTTCTCATCCAGATCGGCTTTCTCGACCGCACACCACGCGGCCGCGTCGCCACGCGGTTGGCGTACGAGCACTTCAACCTGCCGCTGCCCCGCAAAGCGAACCTGCTCTTTTGACAGCCGTCCCGTGCTCGGTTGCCGCCTGCTCACCTTGTTGCTAACGTGAAGAAAGACGCGGGCCTGTAACTGCGGCCGCAGTCCCTGCGTCACAGGAGGGCCATGCCGACATCTTCCGCGTTGCCGATCGCTATCTATTACGAGCAGCCGAACTGGTTCAAGCCGCTCTTTGCCGAACTCGACCGCCGCGGCACCAGCTACGTGAAGTTGCACGCGCCCGACCACACCTTCGCGCCGGAGCAGCATCCCGAGCAGGAATACGCGCTGGTCTTCAACCGCATGAGCCCCTCGGCATGGAACCGCGACCATGGCGACCAGATTTTCTATACGCTCGGCTTTCTCGATCACCTCGAGCGCCGCGGTGTTCGTGTCATCAATGGTCTGAAAGCATTTCGCACCGAACTGTCGAAGGCCGCACAACTCTCATTGCTCGAAGAGCTCGGGCTGCCCTATCCCAAGGCGCGCGTGATCCATCGCGCCACGCAGGCTACATCAGTAACGGAGGGGCTCCGCTGGCCTGTGGTGGTGAAACCGAACATCGGCGGTAGCGGCGCGGGCGTCAAGCGCTTCGACCATCCGACGCAATTGGCTGCCGCGTCCGCGGAGCCTGCAGGCACTACGGATGGCCTCGCGCTGGGCATGGATTCGACCGCCCTGGTGCAGGAATTCATCCCTGCGCGCGATGCACACATCGTGCGCGTAGAGGTACTGAACGGCCGTTATCTCTACGCGATCAAAGTTCATATCACAGGCGAAACCTTCGATCTGTGCCCGGCGGACATCTGCCGAACCACCAGCGGCGTCGAATTGAATCGCGCAGCGTGCGCCATCGACGCTCCGAAAAGCGGACTGCGCGTGGAGGGTTTTCAACCGCCGCGCGAGGTCATCGCCGATGTCGAGCGCATCATGCAGCAGGCGGGCATCGAGATCGGCGGCGTGGAATACATCACCGACGATCGCGACGGCCAGCGCCTTTACTACGACATCAACGCCCTCTCGAACTTCGTCGCCGATGGCATCAACGTGGTCGGCTTCGATCCCTTCGCCAGGCTCGTTGACTGGCTCGAAGTGGAAGCCGCCAGGAGTTCGCGCGTCCCCGAGCTGACGCATGGCTGAAAAACCGATGCGCTACGGTTTCTGGATGCCGGTCTTTGGCGGCTGGCTGCGCAACGTCGCAGACGAGAACATGCCCACGACCTGGGAATATGTGCGCGACCTCACGCTGCGCGCGGAGGCGCTCGGCTACGATATCTCGCTCATCGCCGAGCTGAACCTCAACGACATCAAAGGTGTCGAAGCGCCATCGCTCGATGCGTGGTCGACCGCCGCCGCGCTCGCTGCGGTCACCCGCAAAATGGAGCTCATGGTGGCCGTGCGTCCCACTTTCCACAATCCCGCGCTGCTGGCGAAGCAGGCGGCCAATATCGATCGCATCGCCAACGGACGCCTCACCCTCAACGTGGTCTCCAGTTGGTGGGCCGATGAGGCAACCAAGTACGGCGTGCACTTTGACACACACGATGACCGCTATGCGCGCACATCGGAATGGCTGGACGTGATCGACGGGTGCTGGCGGGAGCAGGGCTTCAGCTACAGTGGCCGTTACTATTCCCTTGCGGACAATGTGCTCTCACCCAAGCCCGTGCGTCAGCCGCGACCCACTCTCTATGCCGGCGGCGAAAGCGAGACGGCGAAGAACCTGATCGCGAGCAAATGTGACGCCTACCTGATGCATGGCGATCCGCCGGAGATCGTCAGCCGCAAGATCGCCGATATGCGCGAGCGGCGCGAACGCCTTGGCCTGTCACCGATGACCTACGGCGTCGCCGGTTATGCGATCGTCCGCGACACAGAAGCGGAGGCGCAGCGCGAGGTCGCGCGCATCACAGATGTGCAGCAATCCGCGCGTGGCTACCAGAACTATCAGCAGTGGGTCGGAGGGTCGAAGCTGGAGCAGAAAATCTCACTCGAAGATTATTCCGTCTCCAATCGCGGCCTGCGCAGCGGACTGATTGGCACCCCGCGGCAGGTGAAGGAGCGCGTGGCCGCGTTCAGCGCGGCCGGAGTCGATCTGGTGCTGCTGCAATCCAGTCCCCAGCGCGAGGAGATGGAGCGCTTCGCTGCAGAAGTGATGCCGAAGCCTCTCGTCTAGAGACCTTCCGCCAGCCGGGTCGCCAGTCTCTCCGGCAATCCTGCCGCAAGAATCTTCTTCTGCGCGCGATCCAAGTCGTAAGGCACACGGTAGAAGCGCACCACGGAGACCACATCGTCGTACAGCGCAAAGGCCGCACGCCAGTCGCCGTCGCGTGGCTGCCCCACGGAGCCGGGATTCAGCAGGTAGCGCACGCCGCGACGCATCGGCAGATCGAAATACTCCTCATTGTGTTTCGAGGTGTACTCGGGCTTGAAGAGATACCAGCCATCGTCGCTGCGCACAAAACCTCCCTGGACATGCGTGTGGCCGTAGAACTCCGCCCACGCGCCCGGCACGGCCTGCAGTGCATCGATCGCTTCTCCCAGCGACTGAACGTAAATATCCTCATCCGCTGCCGACCCGTGCACGCACACCAGCCCTTCGCCCACCGTGACCGGTCCTTGCGGCAAGTCACATAGCCATTTGCGGCGGCTGCGCGACAGTTGCGCATGTGTCCACTCCGCGGCCTGCCGTGCGACTGGGTTGAACTCCTCGAGAGATGTCAGCCCGCAGCACGCGCGGTCGTGGTTGCCGCGCACGTACACGCTGTTCAGCTCTCCCAGGCACACGATCGTCTCATTCGGCGAGGCACCATAGCCGACGACATCGCCCAGGTTCCACACAATGTCGTGGTCCGGGGCAGCGCTCAGCACGGCGGCCAGCGCCTGCATATTCGCGTGAATGTCAGAAAGGATGAGAGCGCGCATGAACGAAGCCCGGGGGGAAAGTCTTCTATAAATGCAAAGTACAGCGAGTTATTGCTTACAGCGTTCCATCATGGGAATTACTTGTAGGATGGCACGAATGAGCCTGAGAGACGCTAGGAAAGAGCGCGGACCTGGTGACCAATGTCGTATTCGACGAGTGGTCCGGGAAGTACATCCGTGGCAGGTGGCAGCGTCGAAAGTGGCAGCGCGCGATCTGTGTCGAGCGTAGGCACCGCGCCGAGCAGGCTGCGCGTGTAAGGATGTTGCGGAGTGTGAAAAATTTGCTCACGGCTGCCCTGTTCCAACAACCACCCATGCCGCATCACGGCCACGCGGTCTGCCACCTCGGCGACCACGGCGAGATCGTGTGAGATGAACAGCATCGCCAAGCCGAACTGCTGCTGCAGATCGCGCAGTAGCTTGAGCACCTGCGCTTGCACGGTCACGTCCAGCGCGGTGGTTGGCTCGTCTGCAATTAGAAGCTGCGGCCGGTTCGCGAGCGCCATGGCTATCAGGATGCGCTGCCGTTGGCCGCCGGAGAACTGGTGCGGGTAATCCGCGTATCGCTTTTCCGGCTCTGGCAGGGCGACGGCCTCGAGCTGCGCAATCACGGCGTCGCGCACCTCGCGCCGCGTCAGCGTGGGCTGGTGGGTTTCAATCGCCTCCGCAATCTGCCGTCCGACGGGCATCACCGGGTTCAGCGCCGTCATCGGCTCCTGGAAGATCATCGCAATGCGGCGTCCGCGATAGCGGCGTATCGCCTCCGGCCGCAGCGTCAACAACTCTTCGCCATCGAATCGAATGCTGCCGCGCACCTGGGCCGCGCTCTCCAGCAGGCCAAGAATCGCGAGCGATGTAACCGACTTGCCCGAACCCGATTCGCCCACCAAACCCAGCACCTCGCCCGGCGCAATCGCAAGACTCAACTCTCGCACGACGAGCTTTCCGCGAAACGCAATCGTCAACTGATCGATGGCAAGCAGCGACTCCACGACCCTGAGCGTACTACGTCTGCCGCTCTGCAGCGTTGCCCATCTGCGTTTAGACTTCTGCTCCATGAGTGATTTCGCGAAACCTGTCGCCCTCTGTGCAGGCATGCTGTTTTCCGTCCTCCCCTTCTCCTCAGCCCAAACAGCTGCACTGCCGGCCACCAGCGATTTCGCAATTCACGATGGCGACCGCGTCGTGCTCTACGGCGACAGCATCACCGACCAGCGCCTCTACTCCACCTTTGTCGAGGAGTACGTGCTGACACGCTTTCCCACCTGGAAGATCCAGTGGACCCAGTCCGGTGTGAGTGGCGACAAGGTTTCCGGCGGCTCGGCGGGCCCGATCGATCTGCGCATCCAGCGCGACATCCTGCCCTACCGGCCCAACGTGGTGACGATCATGCTCGGCATGAACGACGGCTACTATCGCCCGCCGAATGCCGCGGTCCAGAAAACCTACGAAGACGGTTACAAATCGATGGTGGATACGATCCTCGCCGGCGCGCCCGGCGTGAAGCTCTCGCTCATTGGTCCATCTCCGTACGACGATGTCACCCATCCCCCCATGCCTTACAACGAGGTAATGCAGGCCTACAGCGCCTTCGATCGCAGCGAAGCCGATCGCACCCATCAGAGCTTCGTTGACCTGAACGCGCCGGTCGTCGATGTGCTCCAGAAGGTCGAGACCGCGCATCCTGATCTCGCGTCTCGCCTCATCCCGGACCGCGTTCATCCCGGTGAGGGCGTGCACTGGGTGATGGCCGCGAGCATCCTGAAGGCGTGGCATGCGCCCGCGCTCGTCAGCAGCGTAACGGTGGATGCGCATACTGCAAAGGCAACCGATGTGCAGAACGCGAGCGTCACCGACGTGAAGCGCGAAAGGAAGAGCGACACTCTGCAATGGACCGAGATCGAGAATGCCTTACCGCTTCCGCTGCCGCTCAGCGGCACCGATCCAATCACGGAACTGGCTCTGGAAGCCGCTGGTATCGAGGCTGCGCTCGACCAGGAGACGCTGACCGTCGCCGGGCTCACCGCTGGCGATTACGCGCTCACCATCGACGATCAGCCGATTGCCCGCTTCACGGCGGACGCGCTACAGCGCGGGATCAATCTGGCGCGCATGGCAACGCCGATGCTGCGGCAGTCGCAGACGCTCGCGTGGGAGACGGAGCACCGCGACGAACTCGAGCGCGACCTCTTCACCTTGGTGGCGGGAACCCAGCAGCACCCTGAAGCAGCGCCCGAACCGGAGCAGCAGGCCATGCAACAGGCGGTCGCTTCCTCCATTGCACAGCAGCAGAAGGATGCGCAGCCTGCGACCCATCGCTTCGCGTTGACACCGGTCAAGTCCGCAGCATCTGCGATGTAAGGGGCGCTTGGAGTAAGGGGCGCCTGGATGAATCTCATTTCCACTTGATACTGCAGCCAAGGCTTGGCTGTTGCTGCTCGAGCGGCGGTTTGCCCGCCAGCAACGCCTCGACAGCGCGGCGCAAATCGCTGCCCGTTACCGGCACATGCAGGCTGGGACGGCTCGCATCGAATTGCCCGCGATACGCCAGCTTCAGATTTCGATCGTAGAGGAAGAAGTCCGGCGTGCATGCGGCATCGTAGGCCCGCGCCACCTGCTGCGATTCGTCGTAGAGATACGGGAAGGTAAAGCCGAGCCGCTTTGCCTGCGCACGCATGCCCTCCGGTGAATCGTCGGGAAACGCAACGGCATCGTTGCTGCTGATGCCCACGATGCCGAGCCCTTGTCCCGCATAGTCTCCGGCAAAGCGCGCGATGCCCTGCTCGATGAATTTCACGAACGGGCAATGCACGCACAGGAACATCACCAGTAGTCCGCCCGCCCCTTTCGCGCCATCGCGGCTCACCAGCTTGCCGGAGAGAACATCGAGAAGGGAGAAGTCCGGAGCAATCGTGCCCAGCGGCTGCATTGTGGATTCAGTTCGCGCCATACCAACAGTCTACGGCAGCCGCGCGCCGACCTGCTGCTCGCTTAGAAGAGCCGACCGAAGGTAAAGAAGAACTTTCGCCTGCCGGCATCGCCAATTGACCCGCCGAGCGTGACGGAGCCGAGCGGCGTTGCCGCGAGCACGCCGAGAACGCCATCCTGCCGCAGAAATGCCCTCCGCTCCGGCGACCACATCTCGCCGGCCTCATATGCGCTGGAGATGTAGAGCCCGTCGCCCAGTTGTGTGGGCAGGGAAGCGATGCGCCGAAGATACGCCGCGCGCGCCAGCATGTCGTCGGTGCCGCGATACTCATCAATGGAGGACGCAGAGAGGCGCGTCGGGCCGCCAAGCGTGAAGCGCAGTGGGTCGGCAACGTTGCGGCGGAAATACGTATCCGCAGCTATGCCGAACCCCACAATATTTCTGTCGAAGAAGGTTGTCGAATACATCGCATTGAGATGCGCCAGCGGCGCGTTCTGGCTGGCGAGTGAGTGATACAGCGCGCCGCCCGCGACATCGAGCAGCACTCCGTGAGTGGCGAGCTGGCCCGCATTCAGGCTGTTGTAGGTGAAATGCAGGACACCGGTCTGTGCGGTTCCGGAGAGATCGGGACGGAAGTCGTTGCCGCTCTGCGTATGCCAGCGCACGGTTTCGTAGCGCCACTCCGCCGCAAGCTGCGCGCGCGAGTGATAGGTCCGTCCGAAGTCCAGGCCGCCGCCGGCGTTCTGCTGCAGCCGCTCTGCAATGCGCCGCTGGTTGCTGAAGATATAGACAGGCTGGCGCAGCACCCCGGCATGCGGCTGCACAAAGAGACCATCCTGCCGCAGAAGGCGGTAGTACTCCGTGGAGGCCTGGGTCAGAAAACCGATCCGCAGATCCGTGCGCAGCTCCGACCGGTAGCCGCCAAGGTCGTTGTTGATAAGGCGCAGGTCGAGTGTGCCTCGCGAAACGTTGCCGGTCATCGCGGTGATG
>DATBCB010000121.1:0-8402 GCA_036270675.1 Acidobacteriaceae bacterium
TATTCATGGGGATGCAGGAGAGAGGTGCCATGGCGTATTACTGCAGCAGTTGCGGCAAGCCAATAGCGACCGACGCCCGGCACTGTCCAAATTGCGGTCGCGCTGTGGGCGGAGCTTTTGACGGTTCGAACGCAGTCCCGCGCACTGCGTCCCAGCGGCGGCTGGTGCGTCCGCGCATGGGCCGCATCATCGCCGGCGTCTGCCAGGGGGTGGCTCTGACCTACGGATGGGACACGACCCTGGTGCGGGTGGTGTTCGTTCTGCTGGCGTGCTTTAGTGGGGCCGGCCTGGTCCTCTACATCGTGCTGTGGGTCGCGGCGCCCGAGGAGCCATTGCTGCTGCCTACCGCCGCCAGCTATTCGCCTCCCGCGAATCCGCGGGCATAAAGCATTTTTCCTGATGCTATAGGTAGCGGAGACCGTCTCCGATGGCCTTCCTAACGAAAGGCCGCCCAAGTTTCCGTTGGCCCCTGTATGCCCACAAGAAAAATGCTGTAGCCTTCCACATTGAGACGCGCCACACTGAGACGCAATTGAGACGCGGCGCAATGCCGCAAGAGAGTTGAGCCTTGCAGCATGAGCGAACTCCTCCACTATGAGGATCGTGGCAGAGGGCCGTGCGTGGTGTTTCTTCACCCTACGCCTGTCGATCATTCCTTCTGGCTCCCGGCCGCGGCGCTGCTGGAGCCGGAGTATCGCGTGCTGCTGCCCGATCTTCCTGGTCATGGACTTTCGCCGCTCGGCGATGAGACCGCGAGCATGGAGACCATGGGCCATGCAGTGCTCCACCTGCTGGATGCGCTGTCGATCGAAAAGGCTATCTTCTGTGGCTGCTCTATCGGCGGCTATCTGCTCTATGAACTTTGGAGGCAGGCGCCGGAACGGGTTGGGGCACTTGCCATCTGCAGCGCCAAGCCACACGCCGATACGCCGGAGACGCGGCGTGCGCGCGAAGCCAACGTTGCAGAAATTGAGCGACACGGCACTGCGCGGTTCTTCGACGCCATGTTGGACACGCTCGTGGGGGCGCCGGCAAAGGAGCGAGACCCGGACATCGTGTACCGGCTGTGCGCAATGATGGAGCGCATGTCTGCCGAGTCTGCGATTGCGGTGCAGCGCGCTCTGGCCACGCGACCCGATTCGAGAGCGACGGCAGCCACGATTCGCGTGCCGACGGCGGTGCTGGCGGGGGCACTCGATCGCGGATCGACTCCGCCAGAGATGCGCGAACTTGCCAATACTATTCACGGATCCAGCTTCTATCTGTTGCAGGACATGGGACACTATGCACCCTATGAGCAGCCGCGGCTGGTAGGTGCGCTGCTGCGCCGCTTTGCCGAGGAGAACACGGCAAACTAACCCGTCACGACACACTGATACGTCACGGCAAACTAGTCCACTCTCAAACTAAGTGGCACAACGTCAGGTCCGACTCGCGCTAGATGCAGTGGTCTTCAGCTCGCCCGTGCGGTTCAGTTAAATATGAAAAGATGAGAGCACGTTATCTCACACGAGGAAGCTCCCCTTGCCGAGAAAGTCCGACGGGATCGCCGCGCGCCCCTTCCGTTACAGCCCTGAAGGCCAACTGCTCTGCGACGCGGTTCCGCTGGAGAAGCTGGCTAACCGCTACGGCACGCCGCTCTATTGCTATAGCGCTTCGCAGGTGCGCGAGCGGCTCGGGTTGTTCCGGAAACAATTCAAGCGCCAGGACCACCTGATCTGCTACGCGGTCAAGGCGAATTCGAACCTGTCGCTGCTACGGATGATCGCCCGCGAAGGCGCCGGCTTTGACATCGTCTCCGGAGGAGAGTTGGAGCGCGTGCGCCGCGCGGACAAGCGGGCCCTGGCGCGGACGGTTTTTTCCGGAGTCGGAAAGACCGCGGACGAGATGGACCTGGCGCTTCGCGCGGGCATTCTGCTGTTCAACGTGGAGAGCGAGCAGGAGCTGGATCTGCTGGCGGAGCGGACCGCGAAGTTGCGTAAAAAGGCTCGGGTGGCGCTGCGCGTGAACCCGGATGTCTTCGCGGAGACGCATCCATATATCTCAACTGGCCTGCGCGAGCACAAGTTCGGCATCGACATCGGTCGCGCGCGCGCGGTCTATGGACGCGCGGCGAAGAGCAAGTGGCTGTCGGCGGAAGGCGTAAGCGTGCATATCGGCTCTCAGATCCGCAGTGCAGCGCCTTTTGGAGCCGCGCTCGACCGGGTGCGCGTCCTGGTCGAGGAGCTCGCCGCGGATGGCATCCAGATACGCTTCGTCGATGCCGGTGGCGGATTGGGCATTGACTACGCTGCACAGTTAGGCGCGGAGGAGTTCGATGCTGCCCGAGAAGTAGAGGAGTATGCTGCCGCTTTGAGCGAGGGACTGCGCGGACTGCGGGTTCGCTTGCTGCTCGAACCAGGGCGTTTCCTGGTGGCCCAGGCGGGCGCTCTGTTGGCGCGGGTGATTTACCGCAAGCGCAATGGCGCGAAAGAGTTTTTGATCACAGATGCGGGCATGAACGATCTCATCCGGCCGGCTCTCTACGGGGCGCATCACGAGATTGTGCCGGTCGAGCGGCCAGCTGCGGACGGTGCGAAGATGGCGACCGTGGATGTGGTGGGACCGGTGTGCGAAACCGGAGATTTCTTCGCGCGCGATCGAGCAATGCCCGATGTGCAACCAGGAGCGTTGATTGCCTTGCTGGATACCGGCGCATATGCGATGTCGATTTCCTCAAACTACAATTCACGCGGCCGCGCCGCCGAAGTGCTGGTAGATGGCAAACGCGTGAGGCTGGCACGAAGGCGCGAGACGATCGAGGATCAGCTGCGCTTTGAGGTCTGAAGTTGTCTCCGTTACTACTGGGCGATCGAGTGCACTGAGGCGAGCGTACCGGCTTCCGCGGGTTCTGCCGCAGGAGCAGAGTAGGTGTTTGCAGGCAAGGTCTGCGGTCCGCTGGCGGTGCTCGGTCCAAGGCCCAGCGCGATCAGAGCGCGCGAGTCCGGCGTTAGCTTGGTCTGCCAGCCGTGGTCTGCCTGAAATTTCAGCATTGCGGCTTCGGTCTCAGAATCCCACTGGCCGCTGGGTGAGCCGGTCAGATACTTCTCGCGGATGAGTGCGCTCTGGATCTGTGTTGCGCGCTCCGGCGCAATTCCGCGCTGTCCCAGCGGGTGCGCGATGCGGTGTCCGATGCGGTGACTCACGCGCCGCACCGCACCGTGTTTATGCGCAGTGGTGGATTGGTGAGAGGTTGCGGCAAATGCGGGGCTCGCGATGAGGGCCAGGGCCAGCGTGCTGCCGGTAAAAAAACGAAACATGCAGATTCCTCGTCCGGGGGTAAGAAGATCGCGTTCTGGTGAGACTATCGGCATAGTCATGAGATTGCAACCCAAAGGCCACCGGCATCCACCAAAGTTGTGAATGCCGGTTATCTTGGGTAACACGGAAGTGTTACTTAGGGCAGGGTTCCACCGCGGTAGAAACTGCCGCTGTTCGGTCTGCGCGGATCGATGATGCTGACCACCACGTCCTGTCCGCTCTTCAGGGCAGAGACGGCCGCAGTGTAGTCGTTCTTGTTGTTAATGGGAGTCTTATTGATTTCATTGATAACGGCTCCCTGGGCCAGGCCGATCTCATCCGCGAACGAACCAGGCTTCACCTGTTGGATCAGCACACCATGGACACCCTTGCTGGTGAGCGGCGGCGGCAGATTCACCGCGGTGACGCCGAGCTTGTCCGGACCGGATTCTTCTTGTCCTGGTCCGTTCTCGTTCGGTGTGTTGTTCTGTCCGTTGAGTGAGCCAACGGTCTTGGTGCGGTCCTGGATGGTCACTGTTGCACTCTGCTGCTGACCATTGCGCAGGTATCCGACCTTGGCCGTCGACCCTGGATGACGCGCAGTGATGGTGTTCACCAGATCGTCGCCGTCCTTGATCGGCTTGCCATCGATGGAGGTGATGATGTCACCCACCTTGATGCCGGCCTGCTCTGCCGGTCCACCCTTCGCAACGCTGCTGACCAATACGCCTGACTTGAATCCGTAGACGCGTCCCACCGCCGCCGGCAGATCCTGCTGGAAGGAGATGCCGATGGAGCCGCGGACCACTTTATGCTCGGGCCCGATCAGATCGTTGTAGGTCTGGATGACAGTGTTCGAGGGCATGGCGAAACCAATGCCTTGATAACCGGCGGATTGCGTGTAGATCGCGGTGTTCACGCCAATGACCTGGCCATCCATGTTGATGAGCGGGCCGCCGGAGTTGCCTGGGTTGATGGCCGCGTCCGTCTGGATGAAGTGCTGGAACTGGCCCTTCGCACCCGGCTCGATAGTGCGGTTCTTCGCCGAGATGATGCCGGCAGTGACCGTCTTCGCGAGCTCGAACGGCTCGCCGATAGCGACCACCCACTCTCCAACCTGCGCGCTGTCGGAGTTGCCCATCTTCACTGTGGGCAGCGAACTGGGCCCATCGATCTTGATGACCGCGATATCGGTGTCAGGATCAACGCCGACCACCTTCGCGGGCCGGCCGTGATCGGTCGGATTATCGGGGTCGGTAGAGAGCTTCACAAAAATTTTGTCGGCCTTATCGACAACGTGATTGTTAGTGATGATGTAGCCGCGCGAGTCGACGATGAAGCCGGAGCCAAGCGACTCGCGAACGCCGCCGCCATCCGGGCCGCCACCATCATCCGGACCCTGCTGGCCCGGGCCGCCGAAGAAGCGATTGAAGAAGTCCTGGAAATTGTCCGGACCCTGCTGCTGCTGGTCGTCGTCCGGGCCCTGCTGCTGATCGTCTGGCCCTTGCGGACTATTTGGCTGCTGGGGCATGCCGCGGCCAGAACGGCCCCGGGTGCGGCGCTCATGGGGCAACGTCTCGGTATAGATGTTCACGACCGCGGGGCCTACCTCTTTGGCGATCTGTGTGAACTGCGTGCCCATCTGCGTTGGGCTGGGAATCTTCAGTGGCGTAGCGTCGGAGCTGTTGACCTGGTTCTCGCTGCCTTTCACGCCGTGCACGGCTACCGAGCCGATGAGAATGCCGGCGGAAAGGGTGGAGAGTATGACAAACGTTGGAGCCAGACGGTTGAGCTTGATCCGTCTCAGTAAAGAGTTCATATGCAGGTCTAACCTCGTGAGTTTCGCGATAGCTGTCGCGTCGGTGCGGCGAGTACGCCGGGGATGTGTGGAATTGTCTTGACAATTCAGTATAGATGGTTTGCTCGGTCTATCCAGACATCGCTGCTTTCGATATGATCGCTGCTTTCTTAGACGCCATTCCTGGTAATCGGTTTTTCGGGGAAATGCAACAGATTTCAGCTCTTAGGCAACCGGGGCCTCGTGGGCGGTGGCATGCGTGCCGAGGGGCAGCAATTCGGTAAAGGCAATGCCGCCGAGAATCAGCAATGCGCCAACAGATGCACGCCCGGAGAGCCGCTCGCCGTAGAAGAGAAACGATGTCAGGAAGGCAAAGACCGGCTCAAGCGCCAGTATCAATGCCGTATGTGTAGCCGAGAGGCGCTGCTGCGCCCACGACTGCACGGTGAACGCCACTGCGGTAGCGAGCACGCCTGTCACCAGCAGGGCGACGATCAGCCTGGGTGACGCATGGATCCATGCATGCTCAAAGAGTGGCAGAGCGAAGCCCATGATGAGGGTGCAGAAGGTCAGTTGCAGCACGGCCAGCGCGCCGAGCGGCAAACGAGGCGAGATATGCGCGAGCGCCACCACATGCAGCGCGAAGCCGAGGGCGCAGAGCAGGGTTAGCAGGTCGCCCGTGTTGATGCTGCCGAGCAGGGCCGCCCAGGGCGTGCCGGCAGGAGTAGTGAGCAGCAGGATGCCCGCGAAAGCCATGGCTGCCCCGCCGAATGCCGAGAGCGACGGCCTGCGCATGGTTGCGGGACGCAGCAGGGGCACGGCGCAAAGCAGCGGCACGATGACGACGATAAGCCCGGTGATGAATGCGGATTTGGCCGGCGTGGTGCGGGCCAGGCCAGCGGTCTGAAAACTGTAACCCGCCGCGAGACAGAGGCCGACGACAGCGCCTCCGGCGAGATAGCTTCGTTTCAGCCGCCGTAGATCGCGGTGATAGATAGCCGCGAGCACCACTGTGGCGATGATCATGCGCAACAAGTTGAAGAGCAACGGCGAGACATCGTGCAGCGCATCCTTGACGACTACGAAGGTCGAACCCCAGATGGCTGCGGTAAGAACCAGCAACAGGGAGGCACTGCGGGTGTGCTTCGCGATGGCCGTGCTCCTGAATCGCTCGAATTATTGCGGCAGGGAAGCGAAGACTTCGGGGAGGTCCAGGTAGACCGGCGAGTCGGAAACTGTGAAGCGGGTGCGCTCCTGCCAGCCGGCGTTCCAGTCAAAGCCCCGGCGCTCCATCGGGTCGGCCACCCAGATGTTGCCGACGCCCATGCGGCGATAGTCTTCCAAACGCTCGTTGTAGCGGGCCACGCGGTCCTCGGGTGAGAGAATTTCCACCACGACCAGCGGCGGCGTGGCGATCACCTTTTCATACGGAGCATCGAGCAAGACCAGGCAGATATCCGGGATACGGACGCGCTGTGGCGAGACGCGAACGCGCTGCTCTACGAGAACTTCCAGGTTCCAGGCCTTCACTCGCGGTCCGAACCACAGGACGAGGGCAGTCTGCAAACGTGAGTGTTCCCGCTCTCCCACATTGCGCTCCTCTATCTCACCGTCGATGTAATCGCAGTCCGGGTGATAAGAGGTCGCGAGATATTGCTCGAGCGGGAGATGAATCGCTGTGGCCATCGAGTACCCCCTGGACTGCAGTTGATTTTACCGCGTTACCACGTTGGCGAAGTAGGTGGGGTGGCCCGCGACGACGGTGCGCAGCACCTTGGTGCCGAGAATCTCGTGCGGCGGGATGCGGGTGAGATCACGATCGAGGACGATGAAGTCAGCCACCATGCCGGACGCAAGCGTTCCTTTGTAGGACTCGCTGAATTCCGCGTAAGCCGAGCCCTGAGTGTAGGCATACAGCGCCTGCGCGATGGTCAGCTTCTCTTCGGGAAAATAGCTCTGGGTGCCGGCTTCGTTTTCGCGTGTGACGGCAGCATAGATGCCGCGGAAGGGCGTGATGGGCTCGACCGGATAGTCAGTGCCGAAGGCCAGCTGCACGCCGTGATCGAGGAAACTCTTCCACGCATAGGAGTAGCGCGCGCGGTCGTGACCGAGCCGCTGCTCCGCCCACGCCATGTCGGTAAGCAGGTGATTGGGCTGCATGGAGGCGATGACGCCGAGTTGTTTGTAGCGGGCGAAGTCAGGCGCGTCGAGAACTTGAGAGTGTTCGATGCGCGGGCGGGGAATGCACGGATTCCTGCTGGCCACCTTTCCATCGATTCCAGCCTGACAAGGTTGATCTTTTTCGGTCGCAAATGCATCCAGCGCCATTTCAACGGCACGATCACCGATGGCGTGAAAACCCATCTGGAACTGTGCCGCAGCCCGTTCTTTCGTCATTGCATCGAGCTTCGCCTGATCGTAGCGCGGGATGCCGCTGTTGCCGGCATCATCCGCATACGGCGCGTTGAGCGCGGCGGTGCGCGATCCGAGCGAGCCATCCATAAAACCCTTCAGCATTCCGGTGTGCAGCATGCGGTCGCCTGACGAGTGATGCGCGCGATGTTCTGTCAATGTGCCGATCGGATCGTTGAAGGTGAGCCACTCGGAGACGCGGACCGGCAGATGATCCTCGCGCTCCAGCTGCTCCATGACCAGGAAGTCATCCCACTCGGAGTAGTCCTGCAGGCTGGTTATGCCGTGGAACGAGGCGTCGGCGAGCGCGAGCGAGAGGGCGCGCTTGCGTTCTGCAGGAGTTGGCGGCGGGATGACTTTGAACACCATCTCCATTGCCGGGTCTTCACGCACAATGCCGGTGAGTTCACCAGCGCTGTCGTGATCGAACTTTCCGCCCTTTGGATCCGGTGTGCTGCGCGTGATGCCGGCCGCTTCGAGGGCTGCCGTATTCGCGATGGCGATGTGACCATCCACGCGCTCGAAGATTGCCGGATGGCCATTGGTTACGGCGTCGAGCTCCTGCCGTGTCGGCAGCGTCTTCTGTGGCCACAGCGTGTGATCCCAGCCGCCGCCCTGCAGCCACTTGCCCGCGGGTGCCGCCTTCGCCGCGCGTGTCACGCGGTCGAGCATCTCTTCGAGCGATTTGCTTCCCGTGAGATCGACCGAGAGCTGGATGCGGCCCGCAGCGGCTATGTGCGTGTGCGCATCATTGATGCCGGGCATGGTGAAGGCGCCGCCAAGATCGACCAGCTGCGTCTTCGGCCCTTTGGTTTTGAGCAGAGTCTCATCTGTGCCGGTAGCGGTGACGATTCCATCGCGCATGGCAATGGCGCTGACGAAGTCGAACTTGCCCTCGCCCAGCCCCACGCCG
>DATBCB010000122.1:0-24217 GCA_036270675.1 Acidobacteriaceae bacterium
CCCGAGACCCGGGAGACATATCGCTGCATCATCGGCGGCGTGCACTGGCACTCGCGGCTCTTGTCGTTGAAGTAGCCGCACGGGCAGGGATTCATCGCGGCCGCCAGCATGAACCGCGCCGGAAAGTTCAGCGACATCGAAAGCGCGCGCAATCGTGACCGTGCCATCCTCAAGCGGCTGCCGCATCACCTCGAGCACATTGCGCGGAAACTCCGGCAGCTCATCCAGGAACAACACGCCGTTGTGCGCCAGCGAGACCTCGCCCGGCCGCGGTATCGCGCCTCCGCCGATCAGCCCGGCATCGGAGATGGTGTGGTGCGGTGAGCGGAATGGCCGTTGCGTCACCAGCCCCGAATCGCCGTCGAGCACACCGGCGACGGAGTGGATCTTTGTCGTCTCCAGCGCCTCAGCAAAGGTCAGCGGCGCCAGAATCGATGGCAACCGCTTCGCCAACATCGTCTTTCCCGAGCCCGGCGGTCCGATCATCAGAATGTTGTGGCCGCCCGCCGCGGAAATCTCGAGCGCACGTTTCGCCACCGTCTGCCCGCGCACATCCTTGAAGTCGAACGGATAATGCTGCAGTGCATCGAGCATCGCGCTTGAGTTCACGCGATACGGTCGCACCTGGATGCCGCCATTCACCGCCGCATTCAGCAGTTCACGCGCCTCGGGCAGCGACGCCACCGGATACACATTCAACCCTTCGACCACCGCGGCCTCCGGCGCATTTGCCGCCGGTACGATCAGGTTGGCGATGCCGCGCTGTTTCGCAGCCACCGCAATCGGCAACATGCCCGGCACTCCGCGCACGCTGCCATCCAGCCCCAGCTCGCCGACGGTGAGGAACTGGCTGAGATCACGATTCAGCAGGGCACCCTGCGCTCCCAAAATTCCTACAGCGATCGGCAGGTCGAAGCCAGAGCCTTCCTTCTTCAGATCGGCAGGCGCCAGGTTGATGGTGATGTGTGTGGGTGGCAGAGTAAAACCGGAGTTGCGGATAGCAGCGCGGACGCGGTCACGACTCTCGCGCACCGCGGCATCCGGCAGCCCAACTGTGGAGAAGCGTTCCTCCGCCACCTGGATACCGGAGAAGTCCACCTCAACGTCGATGATGTGCGCATCGATGCCGTACACCGCAGCACTCAGCGCCTTGAAGGCATCCGTGGGGCCCGCCTGTGATTCCTCGAAAAGGCGAGTATAGCCAGTGAGTTGCGAGCAAAGGCAGACCACAAAGGTTGCAGAGCCGCCAGCAAGTCACCGCCCTTGCTACCATAGCCAGTCGTGAAAACCTCGCTGTTCGATCTCTACAAAGTCGGCATCGGCCCCTCCAGCTCGCACACCATGGGACCTATGCGGGCCGCGCGCACCTTCCTCCTGGAGCTCGATGCCCGCGATCTCCTCGCCTCCACTGTCGAAGTCCACGCCGAGCTCTACGGCTCGCTCGCACTCACCGGCACCGGTCACGGCACCGATCGCGCTGTGATGCTTGGCCTGCTCGGCGAAGAGGCCGCGACGCTCGACCCGGACACCATCGACAAAAAACTCGAAGCCGTCCGCCTCTCGTCCACGCTCTCGCTGCTCGGCCGCCATATCATTCCCTTCCGCGAGGCACAGCACATCCTCTTTCATCGCGACCAGATGATTCCGCCCGCCGCGCGCACGCAGCATCCCAACGGCATCCGCTTCACCGCCTTCGATGTCACCAGCTCGCCGCTATTCAGCGCCACCTACTTCTCAATCGGCGGCGGCTTCATCGTAGAAGACGGTGCTGACGTGAACGCAACCCCGATGATGACGAGCTCTCCGCTGCCCTTCTCTTTCTCGAGCGCAGCCGAGCTGCTCGAGATGGCAAAGCGCGACAATCTGCGTATCGATGAGGTGATGATGCGCAATGAATGCGCGCGTCGCCGCAATACTTCCAATGCCACACCCGAAGCAGCAGACTCCGTGCGCCGCGACATCCTGCACATCTGGGAGGTCATGCAGAGTTGCGTCGCGCGCGGCCTCGCAACAGATGGCATCCTGCCCGGCGGCCTGCGCGTGCGTCGACGCGCCAAGCGTCTCGCCGCGCGCCTCGAGCAGCAACAGGTCGCAGGCAAAGGCACCGGCGATCCGCTCGCGCCGCTCGACTGGGTCACCATCTACGCCATGGCGGTGAATGAGGAGAATGCAGCGGGCAGCCGCGTCGTCACCGCGCCAACCAATGGCGCAGCCGGCGTCATCCCTGCCGTCGCGCACTACTACCGCAATTACGTCACCGGCGCGGACGAGGCTGGCATCCTCCGCTACTTCCTCACCTCGGCGGCGATTGGGATTCTCTACAAGGAGAACGCCTCCATCTCCGGAGCAGAGGTCGGCTGTCAGGGCGAGGTCGGCGTCGCCTGCTCGATGGCGGCCGGCGGCCTTGCCGCAGCGATGGGCGGCACCAACGCACAAGTCGAGCACGCCGCAGAGATCGGCATGGAGCACAACCTCGGCATGACCTGCGACCCGATCGGCGGCCTCGTCCAGATCCCCTGCATCGAGCGCAACGCCATGGGCGCGGTGAAAGCCGTGCACGCCTGCCGCATGGCCTTCGCCGAAGAAGACGAGCACAAAGTCTCGCTCGACCAGGTGATCCGCACCATGTACGAAACCGGCCTGGATATGCAGTCGCGATATAAAGAGACGTCGCTGGGTGGGCTCGCGTTGAATGTTATTGAGTGCTGAGCAAGGCTACGCAAGTCGGTGGTGTTTCAGGTCGCGAGCCAAAAGGCTAAACAGCTCTTCGTTTATAGTTGCAGGCTTTCCTCTTGGCTGCGGATGATAAAAGTCCATCACAATGCCTAAGTTTTCATCCAGGAAATATGAGAAGAACTCGGGGGATGTCCGCAACGCATTCTTCTTATTCATCAATTTGACGAGAATAGGGTGTGTGCCTCCGGCTATCGTCAGAGCGGGCTTGTAGATTGAAAATTGCTTCCTAAGAAGGTCTTCATACTTGAATGCGTATTGCTCAATCGTCGGAAGATGTGCACTGTGGGATCCTGGTTCCTTTTTCAGGTTCATTACCACAAGCCTGCGCAGATTTGCCTTTCGTTTCTCAAGATCGGCAACAGCAGAATCCGCTTCGGAGTACGTAGCCCCGGGATTCTCGAAGAGATACGCCCACCTCGCAAGGTTAGGCCACGTTTTTTCCCTACCACCCTCCCAGCCGTGTCGGCGAATGTCTCCGCCTTCGTCGCACCATTCACCGTTTTTGTCATTAGGTTCCTTAAGCACTACCAATACTTTGAGTCGAGCCGACTCGTACGATTTTTGAGATAAAGCTCCATCCGGGATGATCTTTGCGCCACCTGCTCTGTATTTCGAAAAGATCAACTCCTCGGTCATGAAAAATACACGCTGTTCGGATTTGGGCAAACTCTTTAGCATTTGGTTCACCTTCTGGCATCAGCTGAAGTTAAAAGTGGTTATTTGGGGGACGAGCTAGCGCGCGCAGTTTCCTTCCGTACCCGCCCCAGATACAACTGACAAGCCAGCGGAGTCACCAGCAACCCATCCCGCTGATAGTCCTCAAACACCGCCCGCAACTCCGCCACCATCCCGTCATACCCAGGCTCACCCGGCCGAGGAATCGCTGACAACGACTCCGCATAGCCCAGCAAGGTCGGAAAATCCACCGTCATGGAATGATGCAGCGTCGTCCGACGCCAGGTCGATGTATCGAGAAATTCCCGCAAGCGCTCGTTGAAGTCGCGACGCGTATCTGCCTCGGCGCAATCGGTACGCCACTTACGAAGAATCTCCGAGAGCCGATTCGAGACCGGCGCGCCGCTATCACGATGCCCGTTCGTCGCCACCAGCACCCAGCCGCCTGGTCGCAGAATCCGTGCGAACTCCCGATGCGCCCTCGGCCAGTCGAACCAGTGCATCGCGCGGCCCACGGCAATTAGATCGACCGACGCATCCGGCAGCGTCGTCGACTCCGCTTGTCCCTGGACAACCTGCAACGCAGGCTGGTGGGCGGCCAGCGCCCGGCACGCATCCAGCATCTCCCCATTCGGCTCGACTGCGATCACGCGATGCCCAGCTTCAAGAAAGATCTCCGCCAGCATTCCCGTGCCCGCTCCAACATCGGCGACGACTGCGCCCTCCGGCACCGCGCCATGCTCACGGAGAAATGGAAGGATGCCGCGCGGAAATCGCGGCCGGTAGGCCAGGTACGCCTGCACGCGTCCCGAGAATCGCTCTGTGTGTGAATGACCGCGGCCCAAACCATGCCTTCAAGCGGCGGAGTGCTTGGCCTGCGCGTCCGCCACGGTATCGCCGATTTCGTGGCCGTCCTGAATCTTCAGCAAACGCAGGATCGGCGAAGTCAGCATCGTGGTCACCAGCGCCATCACCACCAGCATGGTGAAGAGCGTCGGCGAAAAGACGCCCGCGCTGTACGCAATGTTCAGCACGATCAACTCCACCAGCCCCCTGGTGTTCAGCAGAGCACCCAGTGCTCCGGCGTCGCGCCACGATTGCCCCATCCATCGCGCCGCCAGTACGGCGCCCCCCATCTTGCCTGCAACGGAACCGGCCAGCACGATGCCTGCCCACAGCCACATATTGGCATCATTCAGCAGATCCAGCCGCGTGCGCATACCGGTCAGCGCGAAGAAGAGCGGCAGCAGCAGCACGGCAATCAACATGTCCGATCGTTCGCGAATCTCTTCCTGCCAACGCGGTACCCGCGGGAAACACACACCGGCAAGGAAGGCGCCGAACAGGGGATGGATCCCCAGCGCATCCGTGGCCGCAGCGGATAGAAGCAGACAAATTACCACGACGCCCAGCAGCTCCAGCGACAGTTTCGTCGACTTGTGACGCTTCACCGCCAGATTTGCCAGCGGACGCACGACGCCCAGCATCAGCACCAGGTACCCCACCAGGCCCGCCATGCGGATACCAAGACTGCCGGAGCCGCCGCCTTTGCCAATCAGCGCAAGCCCAAAGGCCAGCAGTAGCCAGGCCACCACATCGTCCACCGCAGCGCAGAGGATAGCCGTGGTCCCCAGCGACGTGGACTGCAATCGCCGTTCCTCCAGCATGCGTGCCAGAACGGGAAATGCGGTAATGCTCATGGCAATGCCAAGAAAGAGCACGAACGGCATGCTGCCGATGCCGTGCGGTGCAAAACGGATGCGCAGCGAGTGCGCCAGCAATGCCGCCATGGCAAACGGAAAAAGAATGCTCATCCCGCTGGCAAGCACCGCGGTGCTGCGCTGCTTATAAAGCTGCGCGTAATCCAGATCCATCCCGATCAGAAACAGATAGAGGATCAGTCCGACCGTGCTCAGGTTTTCGAAGGCGGCAAAGGAGTGCGGCGTGAAGATATGCGCAACACCTGGGAAGAATCGTCCGAGCACGGACGGCCCGATCAGGATGCCGCCAACAATTTCGCCCACCACGCGCGTCTGGCCGAGCTTGCGGGCAATCCAGCCGCATAGCAGCGTCACCAGCAACACAATCGACATCTGCAGAAGCAAAAGCGTCATGCGATACGCTGTCCCTTTCGTTTCCGAGGACTTCCAGAGGCAGAGTTGAAGTGCATGTCAGGCGCAGCGTGGATTCAGGTGCCCACGCTCTGCGCCGCTTCTGATCTGCGCCGCTTCTACGGACAGTGCGCATCACGCAAGAGGTGCCGACCAGCATTGCCGGCAGAGCTCCCGGGGGTTTTTCTATTGTAGCTTCTGTAGCTTCGACACCCAAAGGTACGCGCCGGGATGCCCCGCCTCTGTGCAAATGACTGGACCGGCAGGGTTCTTCAGCGCTCCACAGCCATAGCTACAGAATTCCCGCCGCCCAGGCACAACGCCGCAACGCCGCGATGCAGATTGCGATGCTTGAGTGCGTAAATCAGCGTCGTGAGCACCCGCGCTCCGCTGGCGCCGATGGGATGTCCCATTGCCACCGCGCCACCATTCACGTTTACACGCGCGGCAAGCTCCGGCGCATCCAGCCCTACTTCCTTCATCACGCCCAGCGCCTGCGCGGCGAAGGCCTCGTTCAGTTCGTAGAGGTCCACCTGCTCCTTGGTCCATCCCGCCTTCTGGAGCACGCGCTGGATGCCGATCACCGGCGCCAGCATCACCCACTTCGGATCGATGCCGCTGGTCGCCTGCGCGCGGATGCGCACCATCGGTTCCAGCTTCAGCTCCGCCGCCTTCCGCGCAGACATCACCACGACCGCCGCCGCACCATCGTTCACCCCCGGAGCATTGCCCGCGGTCACCGTGCCATCTTTCTTGAAGGCTGGCTTCAACGCGCGCAGCGCCTCCAGCGACGCATCCTCGCGGACGCTCTCATCGCGATCCAGCACTGCGGCAGCCTCGCCCTTCTTCTTCGCCGGGATCTCCACCGGCAGCATCTCGTCTTTGAACGCTCCGGAGTTCTGCGCCGCCAACGCCTTCCGGTGCGAGGCCAGCGCAAACGCATCCTGCTGCTCGCGTGTGATGGAATGCTTCTCCGCCACGTTCTCGCCGGTCACGCCCATGTGATAGTCGTTGTAGATCTCCCACAGCCCATCCAGGATCATCGCGTCCACCACCTTCGCGTCGCCCATGCGAAATCCATTGCGCCCCTGCGGAAGCAGATACGGCGCATTGGTCATCGACTCCATTCCACCCGCAACCACGATCTCCGCATTGCCCGTCTGGATCGCCTGCGCCGCCAGCGACACCGCCTTCAGTCCGGAGCCGCACACTTTATTGATCGTCATTGCGCTGACGCTGGGCGGCAGCCCGCCACCCAGCGCCGCCTGCCGTCCTGGATTCTGTCCCAGTCCCGCAGAGACAACGTTGCCCATGATGCATTCGTCGATTTGTTCCGGCCCAACGCCGGCCCGACGCACCGCTTCCCGCACCGCCAATGCGCCCAACTGAACTGCGCTATAGCCCGACAGCGATCCCTGGAACTTTCCCGTAGGCGTCCGCACTGCGGAGACAATCACAACCTCTTCCATTCTGAAAACCTCAACTTCCTGTGGACCGCGCTGCTCGCATGGCCAACGTGTGAAGATAGCAGGGACCGAAATCCAGCGGCAATCCGGCGACCGTGAGCACACTCCGCAGCGACACCGTACAAACCGAAGCTTCTCAGCCGGCCCCACTGCTCGCGCCCCTCTGGCACACCGGGATCATCATCGTTTTGCTGCTCGGTATTTCCGTCCTGAACGCGCTCACGCACCATCTGGCATCGCAGTCCCGCTCGCATCTCGCCATGTATGCCGTCACCCTGGTCTGGGAATGGATACTGCTCGCCCTGGTGCATTGGGGACTCTTGATGCGCGGCACCCCGCTCCGTCGACTGCTGGGTCTCAGGCGTCGTGGCGCGGCGGAGCTCTGGACCGATATCGCGATCGCCCTCGGCTTCTGGTTCGCCTCCCTGATCGTGCTCGGCGCCGTCGGTCTTTTGCTGCGGCTCGCCCACCTTCATCCGGAAGACATCCGCGGCGTCGTCTCGCAAATGGCGCCCGCATCCGCCGGCGAGCTGGCATTCTGGATCGCGCTCAGCATCTCCGCCGGCATCTGCGAAGAGCTGATCTTTCGCGGCTATCTGCAGCAGCAGTTCACCGCACTCACGCATCACGTCTGGCTCGGCATCGCGATTTCAGCGGTGTTTTTCGGCCTCGCGCATGGCTACGAAGGCAAGAGCGGCGTGCTGCTCATCGTGTTGTACGGCGCGTTCTTCGGCATCCTCGCGCATCTCCGTCGCAGTCTGCGCGCGGGTATGTTCGCGCACGCGTGGCACGATTCCGTGAGCGGCGTCGTGCTCTACTTCGCCAGTCATCTGCTCCACCGCATCCCACACTAGTTGCAGACTTGGCCTCGCAAACGAAGTCGCGCGCGAAAAGAAGAACGCAATACCACCATTTTTTTCTTGACACTCCATGACGCCCACTCTATACATTCCGTAACTGCAACATCTGCGTTGCAGCACAAGGGAGAATAGAAACCATGGCAACAAAGAAGGCAGCCAAGAAGCCGGCCAAGAAGGCGGCAAAGAAGGCAGCGAAGAAGAAGTAAGTAAGTCAACCTAAACAAGGCAACAGACTCGGGGGACGCAGGCAAGCGTCCCCCGAGGTGTTTTTGCGGCACCATCTTGCGCCGTAGCCAGACACGATAAAGTTTGTGCATGACGCGCCGCCGCTGGATCGCCGACACCTGGAATGACGGCACCGCAGCACTGCACGGCGATCAGGCCCAGCATCTCAGCCGCGTGCTCCGCGCCCAGCCGGGGATGGAGTTCGATGTACTCGCCGGCGGCCGCGCATGGCTTGCCCGCATCGCCTCCATCGATCGCGACAGCGTCCAATTCACGCTCCTCCACGAGCTGGAAACCGCAGCCAGCCTTCACGTCACGCTGCTGCTGAGCATCTTCAAATTCGACCGCATGGAATGGGCCATCGAGAAAGCAGTCGAGCTCGGCGCGGGCCGCATCATACCCGTGCTTGCCGGCCGGACAGAAAAACATCTTGCCCAGGCCGCCGCCAAACGCGTCGAACGCTGGCGCCGCCTCGCGCTCGAAGCCGCCAAGCAGTCCCGCCGCAGCGATCTGCCGGAGATCGCCGAACCTGCGCGCCTGGCGGAAATTCTTGGGAGCGAAGCGGGCGCGGCAGCCCATCCACTCCGCGTGCTGCTTTCGGAGACGGAAGAAGATCAGCCGCTGTTACGCATTCTTCAGAGGAGCGCGACCGAGGCGGCAGGCGGAACCATGCTGGCCGTCGGACCCGAAGGCGGATGGACTGCCGCTGAAATCGCGCTATTCACGAGCGCCGGATGGCACAGCGCCACGCTCGGGCCGCGCATCCTGCGAGTAGAAACCGCCGTCATCGCCGCCTTGGCAATCGTCAACGCCGCAACCTGAGGTTGAACCACCAAGGCGTGTCATTCTGACCCTGAGCAAAGTCGAAGGAGAAACCTGCCGTCGGTGGCGCCCACATCATCAGACGTGAGCGACCAAAGGAAGCGAACCCAGCAGCACGCGCCGCAGGCGCCTTTGCCCGGACGGCCAGTCCTAGTTGAAGAGGTCCTTCATCTTGTCCATCAAGCCGCGCGAGGCTACGCGGTTCTCCACTCCCAGCGTCGAGCCCAGTTGCTGGATGGCCTCCCGCTGCGCCTTGGTCAGCTTCTTCGGCGTCTCGACCACTACCTGCACAATCAGGTCGCCGCGGCCGCGCTCATTCAAATACGGCACGCCCTTGCCGCGCAGCCGGAACTCCTTGCCGCTCTGTGTGCCTTCGGGAATCTTCAGCGCCGTATCACCTTCCAGCGTCTGTATGGAGATTTCCGCCCCCAGCGCTGCCTGCGGGAACGACACGATGACCGCGAAATGCAAATCGTGGCCTTCGCGCTCGAAGTACGCGTGCGGCTTCACTGCCAGTACAACGTAGAGATCGCCGGCAGTCCCTCCGTAACGGCCCGCATCGCCCTCGCCCTGGTAGCGGATGCGCGTGCCATCTTCGACCCCCGCCGGAATCTTTACCTGGACGGAGTGCTCCTTCTCCACGCGTGCCTCGCCGTGACAGGTGTGGCATGGTTCGGTGACTACCTGGCCGGTTCCGCTGCAGATCGGGCAGGTGCGCGCAATCGAGAAGAAGCCCTGCTGGAAACGCACCTGGCCGCGCCCGCCGCACTGCTGGCAGGTGCTGGCTGACTTGCCATGCGCCGCGCCGGAGCCGCGACACTCCCCGCACACGTCCATGCGCTTGATGGTGACGTTGGTCTCCTTGCCGAAGACCGCCTCCTCAAACTCGATCGTCAGGTCATAGCGGATATCGCGCCCGCGCTGCGCACGCGAAGCACGTCCGCTGCGTCCGCCGGCAACGTTGAACATCTCTCCGAAAAAGTCGCCGAAGATATCGCCCAGGTCGACGCTACCCGGGAACCCGGCCCCAGCGCCTGCCGCGCCGCTCACTCCGGCAACACCAAAGCGGTCATATGCCGCGCGCTTGTCCGGATCGCTCAGCACCTGGTACGCCTCGCTCGCCTGCTTGAAACGCTCCTCCGCCTCCGGATTGTCCGGATTGCGGTCCGGGTGGTATTGCATCGCCAGCTTGCGGTATGCGGTTTTCAGTTCCTGCTCGCCGCACTCTCTCGAAACGCTCAGGACTTCGTAGTAATCGACGTGTGCCACGTTTGCCATTTTTCCTGTACTCGTTCTTCTCTTCTGTCCAGATCTCCGGGATGCATCATCCGGGTTATGTACAGGGATCTCGCTCCCTGCGTCGGATTCGCCGCCGCTCCGCCTACGCTTGCGAAAGGTTTGGGTTCACCGAGATACGCACCAGCGCCGGCCGCAGCAACCGATCCTTGATGCGATAGCCGCGCCGGACCTCATCAATTACCTGATGATCGGGGAGGTCGGTTCGCTCCACACTTTCCAGCGCCTCATGAACCCGCGGGTCGAATGGGTGGCCAACCGTCTCCACCGGCGTCACATTCAGCGCACGCAGCACCTCGTCCATCTGCTTCGCGATCAACTCCACGCCGGTGCGCAACTGCTCTGCCGTGCCATTCGAGTTCAGCGCCAGGCGGAAGTTGTCCAGTACCGGCAGGAATTGCTCCACCGCGTCCGCCACGGCGAAGGCCCGATAGTCGGCGCGCTCGCGCTGCTCACGTTTTCTTGCGTTGTCGAACTCCGCCTGCAGCCGCGCCAGCCGGTCAACCAGCCCATCGCGCTCTGCCCGCAGCCGCTCACACTCCTCGTGCAGGCCGGTCATCGTCTCGACCACCGCCGTAGCATTCGCGGACCTATCCGCAGCCTTCGTCGGCTGGGAAGCGGACGCCTCGGCCTTCGCTTCCGCTTGCGCTCCGGATTGCGATTGCGTTACGGGTTGCGCTTCGGGAATCACGTCGCTGAACTTCTGCTGCGTCCCCGGGTTCTGGTTTCCGGGGTTCTGGTTTCCCGTCTTCTGCTCTTCCGTCTTCACTTCGCTGGTTGCGTCTGTCGCGTTTTCAGTCATAGCCATACGTCTCTCTCAAATTCTGGTTCTTCTCGCGGCCATAGCCGCCCCGTTCGATTGTTTGTCTTCGATCGCGTGCCCTGCGCCCGCTAACTTCGCGGCGTTTGCAGTATCCGCTCCGAGAGCTGCGCGATATACGAGACCGCCTGGATCGTCTCGTTGTAGCGGATGCGCGTTGGCGCCAGCACGGCTACGGTTCCCACGCTCTCCGCACCCAGCCTCGCGCCGGTGCCGATCAGCACCATATTCTCCATATCCGGGATGGTGTCTTCCAGCCCCACCACCACCCGCACCGCTTGCTGCCGCGCATCCACATACGCGCTCAGCAGGTCGATCAGCCGCTGCTTGGCCTCGAGCGCGCCCAGCAGCGACCGCAGCCGCTCCTGGTCCACATCGCGCTGCACCAGATTGGCCGCGCCTTCCACAAAGATCACCTGCGACGGCTGCACACCGGCGAGCGCTCCCTTGCGAAACAGCTCGTTCACCGACTGCAGCAACCGGTCATACTCGCTGCGCTCCTGCTCCATGCGGCTCTCGATCTCCGCCCGGATCCGCTCGATCGACCAGCCGCGAAAATTCCCGTTCACGAAGTTCCCCGCGGCCTCCAGGTCTCCCTGCTCCAGGTCACGGTCCAATTGCAGCACGCGATCCAGCACCGTGCCGCCGCGCGTCACCACCACGGCCAGCACCCGCTGCGTCGTCAGCCGCGAAAAGTGGATGTGCTCCAGCCACTCCGTCTCGCCCGCTGCCTCGGTCGCCACGCCTACGCCGCTGGAAATCATGGCCAGCACGTGCGAGGTCCGCTCCAGGAAATGCTGCCGGCTGGTCACTCCGGCAAAGCAGTCGTCGATCTGCTGGCGCTTCTCCGCCGAAAGCTGCGGCGCATTTGTCCCTGTCGCGGCCCGCGCCGCTCCCGCCAGGTGCTCCACATAAAAACGAAAGGCCTTCGCGGTCGGGATCCGGCCAGCCGAGGTATGCGGCTGCTCCAGCAGCCCCGATTCGCTCAGCGACACCATCACGTTCCGGATCGTGGCCGAACTCATCCCTTCCTTATCGGCATAAATCCGTGCGACGGCCTGCGATGCAACCGGCTCGCCCGTGGCGATATACATCTCCAGGATAGCCGTTAATATCAGTCGCTCCCGCGGACTGATTCGGACCTCTGCTGTCATCGCCGTGTCACCTGCGCGCTCAGCTCCCCACCTGCTTTCGGGTAGATGCCGCCTCATTTATCGTATCAGGTTGACGGCGTTCCTCTGCGCCCGCTAGCGTGGTTCACGCACCGGCCTGGCTAACCAAAGTACTATCAGGGTGTTCCTAGATGGAGTGGTTGGTCCAAATCGGAGCCGCCCCTCTATTATCTATCTATCGGAGCCGGCCTCTCTATTCTGATGCAGAAAGAAGATTCCCATGATGGCCAAGCGTCGTTTGTGGATCACCATTGCGGCAGTAGCGGGCGGCATCATCCTGATCCTGCTCATCGCTATTCCCTTCCTTCTGAACGCGGATAACTACCGCCCCCGCATTCAAACCATGCTCTCCGATGCCACGGGACGGCAGGTGACTCTCGGCCACCTCAGCTTTTCGCTGTTCACCGGCTCGCTCACCGCCGACCAGCTCAGCATCGCCGACGATCCCGCATTTAGCCAGCAGCCCTTCATCCAGGCCAAACAGGTTCACATCGGCATCGAGGTCGGCCCCCTCATCTTCCATAAGCAGGTCTTGATCCGCAGCATCACCATCGACACGCCGAAGATCAATCTGATCCAGAACCAGTCCAACGTCTGGAACTACGCAAGTCTTGGCAACTCCAACAAGCGCGCCAACAAACCAGAGACGCAAAGCTCCATGCCCAATCTCTCCATCGGTGTGCTCGAGGTCAAAGACGGCCAGGTCACCGTCGCCGATCTCGGCGCGCCCACGCCGCCGCGCGTCATCCAGAATGTGCAGGCTAAGATCAGCGATTTCTCGCTCACTACTCCCTTCACCTACTCGCTCTCCGCATCCTTCCCCGGCAATGGCACCGTCTCGGTCAGCGGCAAGGCCGGTCCCTTCAACCAGGCCGATGCCTCGAAGACCCCCTTCACCGCAAAGGTTGAAGTCAAGCACGCGGACCTCGTCGCCGGAGGCTTCGTACCACCCTCTGCGGGAGTCTCGGGCATCGCCGACCTGAACGCCGACATCACCTCGAACGGCCAGAGCGCGCACGTGCAGGGCACCATCGACGCATCGCAGCTCAAGCTGGCCGCCAACGGCTCACCCGCGCCGCGTCCCGTGCACGTCAAATTCACGGTCGACCAGAACCTCGCCTCACTCTCCGGTCAGTTGCAGAACACCACTCTTGCCTTTGGCAAAGCCCTCTTCAACATCGCCGGCACCTACAAGACGCAGGGCGCGAAGACCAACCTCAACGTGACCGCCGCCACGCACGGCGCTCCCATCAACGACCTCGAAGCGTTCCTGCCCTCGCTCGGCATCCAGATGCCCTCCGGTTCGAAGCTGGAGGGCGGAACCCTCACCACCAATCTCGTCGTCACCGGCACCAGCGACGCGCCGGTCATCAGCGGACCCGTGCGCATCGACAATACGCAGCTCGCCGGCTTCGATCTTGCATCGAAGATGGGCCCTGCTGCCGCGCTCGTCGGCGCCAAGCCAGGCAACGGTACAACGATCCAGATACTTAGCCTCAACCTGCATGAGGCCGCCGGCGCACTCGATGCGCAGAACATTATCCTCACCGTCAGCGGTCTGGGCACCGCAACCGGCAATGGCACTGTGAGTGCGGCCAAGGCCCTCAACTTCCACGTGATCGGAAAGCTCCAGGGAGGTGCGGCCGGCGCAGCCACTTCTGCTATTTCGATGATTGGTGGTGCGGCGGGTGGACTAGCCGGCAATGCATTGAAAAACGGTATTCCGGTCACCATCACCGGCACCGCATCGAGCCCCATCATTACGCCCGATATGAAAGGCCTGACCAGCGGCGCCACCAACCCCGCCAGCCTGCTTGGCAAAAACGGCCCGCAGATCCCCAACAACAAGAACCTGGGCAAATCGTTGGGCGGTCTCCTGGGTAAGCACTAACGGCAAGCACTAACGGGCAGCGGGGTATCAGGGTGGAGGTCTTCTCACAACGCCTCCACCCGCCAATACTGCTACGTGATCTCAAACACATTCTGCTCGTGCGCCCGCTGCTCCTCCGCTCGCTCCATCAGCTTGCGCGCAATTCCATAGAAGCTTGCCGTTCCCACCGATGATGCCTCAGGCGCCAGCGCCACCGGCAGCCCGCGGTCGCCGCCCTGCCGGATATTCGGATCCAGCTCCACCGATCCCAGGAACGGCAGCTTGAACTGCTGCGCCGTGCGCTCCACGCCGCCCTTGGAAAAAATATCGATCACCTCATGGCAGTGCGGGCAGGTGAACTGGCTCATGTTTTCGACAATCCCCAGCACTTCCACGTTCACCTGGTGAAACATCTCGAGCGCCTTGCGCGCATCCTGCAGCGAAACATCCGATGGTGTCGAGATCACCACCGCGCCTGTCAACGGCACCGTCTGCACCAGCGAGATCACCACGTCTCCGGTGCCCGGAGGCAGATCGACGATCAGATAATCCAGCTCGCCCCAGGAGACCTGCTGCAAAAACTGCCGGATGATCTGGTGCAGCATCGGCCCACGCATCACTAGCGGCTTGTCCCCCGGCGTCAGAGAGCCCACGGAGATCATCTTCACGCCATGCGTCGTCAGCGGCTCAATACGGTTGCCTTCAATCACCCGGGGCTGCGCCGTCGCGCCCATCATCAGCGGCACATTCGGCCCGTAGATGTCCGCATCCACCAGCCCCACCTTCTGCCCCAGCTTCGCCATCGCGATGGCCAGGTTCACCGCGAGCGTGGTTTTGCCCACACCGCCCTTGCCCGAACCAATCGCGATGATCGCCTTCACGCCCGGCAGCGACTGCGGCTGCGGCATCTGTTGTCCATGTGTTCCCATGTCGGTGCTCCCATTTGGACTGACTCCCCGGCTGTCTGCGCGATTCACTGCTCGCGAAATCCTGCACGCCAGCCCATCTCATAAGATTAGCGTGTCTCCGCGGCGCATGCCCGTGCCAGCATGGATCGCATGGAAGCAATCAAGACCGCACATCTGACAGGCGCGTTTGCCCACACGGACCAATGAGCTCCGGCCTGAAATGAGCGTACAAAGAGCAGCGCGAGCATGATCCAACGAATCGCCGCGAAGGAAACCATCTCGCTGCGCGACGCCGCGCTGCGTCCGGGGCTGCCGCCAGGAGGGAGCCACTATCCCGGCGACGATGCAGCGGACACCTTGCACCTCGGCGCGTTCGTGCATCGCACGTTGGTAGACGTAGCCACGCTCTGCCGGGAACCGATGCCAGGACGTGAACCGATGCCAGGAGAACGAAGCACCACGACGTGGCGGCTCCGCGGCATGGCCACGCTCCCGGAATACCGCGGCCGTGGCCTCGGCAAGCAACTCGCCCAACGCTCTATCGGCTACGCTGCCGAACATGGCGGCACGTTGGTCTGGTGCACCTCACGCCTCGCCACCGTGCCTTTCTACCGCGCACTGGGCTTCAGCGAATCCGGCCATACCTTCTCGCTGCCGGAGTATAGCGACGCGCTCTACATCCGCATGCAGCGCCCGTTGCCATAACACGCAACTTACTTCGTTGAATATCCATCAGGCCGCATCGCGCCGGCCACCACATCCTGCCGCGGCTTCGCCTGGCGCCTGCGCTCCATTTCTTTCTGCCGCAACTCCCGCCGTCGCGCAGCGTCCTCGTAGTGCTGCTTCTCTTCGTCGGTCTCCGGTTGCAGTCGGGGCACCGGAACGCGCCGCCCCTGGCTGTCCACAGCAACGAACGTCAGATACGCCGAGGCCACATGCCGGTACACCCCCGCGATGGTGTTCTCCACCCATACCTTCACCCCCACCTCCATCGAGGTGTTGAAGGCGCGGTTCACCGAAGACTTCAAGATCAGCAGATCGCCCACGTGCACCGGCGCGATGAAGTCGATATGGTCCATCGAAGCTGTCACCACATGCGTCCGTGCATGCCGGTAGGCCGCCATCGCTCCCACCAGATCGATGAAGTGCATCAGTCGGCCGCCCAGCAGATTGCCCAGCGTGTTCGTATCGTTGGGCAGGATCAGCTCCGTCATTTCACTGCGCGATTCGGCAACGGAACGGGTAGGCAGTTGAGCGGCAAAGTCCATGATGTCTCTCTTTTGATCGCGCAGAAGCTACCCTCTAGTGTCGGGCATAGCGCCCGAACCCGCAATCCAAAGCCGCAATCCAGACCCCGCGATGCCTGCGCTGCGAAGCCGTGCTACGGTCATCTCAGGAGTCACATTCGATGGACAAGATCGCCATGCTGAAGGAAATCCTCGCGCAGAATCCTGACGATGCGTTCGCGCGCTATGGCCTCGCGATGGAGCACGCGAATCAGGGCGACACCACCACCGCCCTCGATGAGTTCCACCAGCTCACCACCGCGCATCCCGACTACACCGCGGGCTATCAGATGGCCGCGCAGCTGCTCATCCAGGCAGGACGCGACGGCGAAGCGCGCCAGCGCCTCGAAGCCGGCGTCGCCGCCGCTCGCCGCACCGGCAACTCGCTCGCGCTGAACGAGATGAGCGCGATGCTCGACGAACTCTCCGCCTGAATCGGTTCGCCGATTTTTCGATATATTGCGAAATCCACCGCGTCCGGCGGTATCCATTTGCGCCTTGCGCAAATGCAATTTGCAAGACGTCCTTGATGCAGGTTCAGTTGACCTGCTAGCCAGCGCATAATGGGCAGGAGCAGCGGCCCGGCATCAGAATGCCAAGGCCGCAGCGGCGTCAATTCCGTACACGACGGAGGGCCATTTCCCATGCACCAGCACATCGTGTCCATCCCGCAACCCGCCAGATCACCGCAAATCTGCTTCGGCTTGAATCAGCAGGAAGGCCGCTAACGAGCATGAAGATCCCCCTCTTCCCGCTCGAACTCGTGCTCTTTCCCGGAATGCCGTTGCCGCTCCACATCTTCGAGCCGCGTTACCGCGAGATGATCGCCGAATGCATCGCCGGCAACGCACCCTTCGGAGTGGTACGCGCTCAACGCGATGGCCTTGCCACCGTCGGCTGCACCACACAGGTGATGCGCGTCCTGCGCCGCTACCCCGATGGCCGCAGCGACATCCTTACCCAAGGCATCGATCGCTTCGAAATCGAACAGCTGGATAACAGCCGAACCTTCCTGCAGGCCCAGGTGGATATGCTGCCGGACAGCGGCCCGGCAGCCGAGCGGTCTGCTCGCGAAGAATGCGTGGCGCTGCACTTTGAAGCACAGCACCTGCTCGGCGCCGGCGAGGGTAACATGCAGCTCAACCTGGATGCGCCGGTCGCCTATCTTCTCGCCGCAGCCATGCCGGCGGATTTGAACTTCCAGCAGGCGCTGCTCACGATGCGTTCGGATCGAGAGCGCACCCAGACCCTGCTCGCCTACTATCGCGAGATACTGCCCAAGCTGCGCAGCGGAGCCAAGGCCAGCCAGCGCGCCTCCACCGACGGCCACATCATGTAAGCGGCCGGCTGCATCATTATGCCGCGCCCCACATCCAAGCTGAAACACGTACAGGCTGAAACACGTACAGTAAAGAGAGCAGAGCTCGTTGCGACAGGAGGTCCTCCCCGCATGCCCCAACCCACCACATCACCCAGGACGGCCAGCGCACTGCCGGCGACATTCCCCGCGACACTGAAAGACCTGCGCGCCAGCAAAGAATTTACCGAGGCCTACGTAAGCCGCAGCGTCAAGGACGAGCTGCGCGCCAATCTCATCCGGCGTCTCGAGGAGCAGGCCTCTGGGGAAAATGGGTCAGCGATCTTTCCCGGCATCATCGGCTTCGACGATACCGTCGTGCCGCAGATCATCAACGCCATCCTCTCGCGCCAGAACTTCATCCTGCTCGGCCTGCGCGGCCAGGCCAAAAGCCGCATCCTGCGCGCGCTCACCGGGTTGCTTGATCCGTTCGCGCCCTACGTCGCCGGCTCGGAGATTCGCGACAACCCCTATCGCCCCATCTCGAAGTACGCGCGCGATCTCATCGCCGAGCGCGGCGACGCAACTCCCATCGCCTGGATGGCCCGCGACGATCGCTACGTCGAAAAGCTCGCCACACCGGATGTCACCGTTGCCGACCTCATCGGCGATCTCGATCCCATCAAGGCCGCGCGCTCGGGCTCCGATCTCTCGAACGAGCTCACCATGCACTATGGTCTGCTGCCGCGCGCCAACCGCGGCATCTTCGCCGTCAACGAGCTGCCCGACCTGGCTGGCAAAATCCAGGTCGCCCTCTTCAACATCATGCAGGAAGGCGATGTGCAGATTAAGGGCTATCCGGTGCGCCTCGAGCTCGATGTCGCGCTCGTCTTCAGCGCCAACCCGGAGGACTACACCGCGCGCGGCAAGATCGTCACCCCGCTCAAGGACCGCATGGGCTCGGAGATTCGCACTCACTACCCGCAGTCCGTTCCCGAAGGCATTGCCATCACGCGCCAGGAGTCCTGGAGCGATCGCGGCTACCTCACTACGGAAGTCGGCAATTACATCTACGAGATCGTCGAGCAGATCGCCTTTGTCGCACGCGAGGACAAGAAAGTCGACAAGCGCTCCGGAGTCTCGCAGCGCCTCCCCATCTCCACCACGGAACTCGCCGTCTCGAACGCGGAGCGCCGCGCTCTGCTGCACGGCGAATCGCTCGTCTTCCCGCGGGTCGGCGATATCTACACCGCTCTTCCCGGCATCACCGGAAAAATCGAGCTCGAATACGAAGGCGAGATGAAGGGCGCCGACGTCGTCGTCCGCGAGATCATCCGCACCGCCATCCTGCGCGTTTACGATCAGTACTTCGCCGAGACCAACACGCAGCAGATCGAGCAGTGGTTCAACCTCGGCGGCTCGGTCAAGATCGAAGACAGTCAGTCCGCCAAAACTACCCTCGCGGAGCTGGCACAGATCCAGGGGCTCTTCGAAAAACTTTCACCGCTGGGCATCAAAGAAAAAGACGCGCCCGAAAAAATTGTGGCCGCGGCCGAATTCCTGCTCGAAGGCCTCTACGCGCACAAGAAGCTCAGCCGCAGCGAGGAGCGCGGCTTCTCCGCACAGGAGCGGGCTCGCGCCGGTGCCGAACGCAGCCAGGAGCGGCGCGACGAATCGCGCGAGTACGAGCAGTGGCAGCAGCGCCGTTCCAACAAACAACGTAGCGGCCTGAATTGATCTAGCGAATCGTCATCTCGACCAGATGATGTATTCGGCTCTCGCGTCCGCGGGACCGGGCGCAGTGGAGGGATCCGCTGTTCTCACTTCGCAAAGCCCGCTCTCCTTTACAGCGGATTGCGCCGCGAGGCTATGCGAAATCATCCCTTCCCGTCGCCATCTTCTTCCTCATCCAAAGCAGGCCAATCGCTGTATCCCTTCTCGTCCCCGCCGTAGTAGGTCGCCTGCGGCGCATCCACCAGCGGCGAACCTTCCCGCAGCCGTTGCACCAGGTCAGGATTAGCGATGAACGGCCGCCCGAAACTCACCAGGTCCGCACGCCCGGAAGTTATAGCCTCTTCCGCAAGCTCCTTGTCATATCGGTTGTTCGCCATGTACGTGCCGCGGAAGCGCCGGCGCAGCGCAAGAAAATCCACTCCGCCCGGAGCCTCGCGTGTCTCCCGCGTTATGCCTTCGATCACGTGGATGTACGCGACCCCCAGCGCATTCAGCCCATCGATGTACTGGCGGTAAGTCCCCATCACATCGCTGTCCAGCGGCGTCTCGCCCGGACTCGTGGTAGTGGGAGAGATGCGCACGCCCACCTGTCCACCGCCATCCCACGCGTCCACCGCCGCCTTCGCCGCCGCGAGCGGAAAGCGCAGCCGGTTCTCCACCGATCCGCCGTATTCATCTGTGCGATGATTCGTGCTGTCACGAATGAACTGCTCCAGCAGGTAGTTGTTCGCAGAGTGCACCTCCACGCCATCGAAGCCGGCAAGCCGCGCATTCTCCGCTGCGTGCCGGTAGTCTTCGACAATCCCAGGTATCTCCCGCGTCTCCAGCGCGCGCGGCGTCGGCAGCCGCTTTGGCCCCTCGTATGTGAACGCGTCGCCTCCGGGCTGAATCGCGGAAGCGGATACCGGCACCGCGCCGCTGTGCAGGTCCGGGTGCGAGATGCGCCCGGTGTGCCACAACTGCATCACGATCAACCCGCCGCCATCATGCACCGCACGCGTTACCTGCTTCCAGTTCTCCACCTGCGGCATGCTCCATATGCCCGGGGTAAACGCGTAGCCGATCGCCTGCGGCGAAATATTCGTCGCTTCCGAGATAATCAGCCCCGCACCGGTGCGCTGCCGGTAGTAGTCCACTGCAAACTCCGGCGGCACGCCCGCACGGCTGGACCGGGCGCGGGTCAGCGGCGCCATCACGATCCGGTTCTTCAGGTGCAACGGACCCATCTGGTACTCGCTGAACAGCGGCGAGATCTCTGTGCTCATGCGTGAATCTCCCTCTCACTTTTCCTTGTCTTGTATAGAGATGCATGGCCAGAGCAAGTGACTCCTCAGGAAAGTTCGCCTTCAGGACACCAACCTTCAGGACACCAAGCCTTTAGGATACGAAGATCGGTAAATCTTGCATCATCGTTGCGAAAGCTTCGACATCCAGCGATTGCGCTCCATCCGAAAGCGCCTGCTCCGGATGCGGATGCACCTCCACAATCAGTCCATCCGCCCCCCCGGCCAGCGCCGCGCGCGATACCGCCGGCACCAGGTCGCGCCGTCCTGTCGCATGCGACGGATCGGCAATCACCGGCAGGTGCGTCATCGTCTTGGCCAGCACCATACCGCCAATGTCGAACGTATTGCGCAACTCCGGGTCATAGGAACGAATTCCCCGCTCGCACAGCACCACCTGATCGTTGCCGCCGGCCAGGATGTACTCCGCCGCCAGCAGCCACTCCTTCACCGTCGCCGCGGGATTGCGCTTCAGCAGCACCGGTCTTCGCACCTTGCCCAGCCGTCGCAACAGCGAGAAATTCTGCATGTTGCGCGCGCCCACCTGGAGCATCTCCACGTGCTCGCTCACCACCTCCACGTCCTCCGTGCTCATCACCTCGCTCACCACCGGCAGCCCGGTGCGCTCCGACACCTCACGCAAAATCAGCAGAGCCTCCAGACCAAGCCCCTGAAAGTCATACGGTGAAGTCCGCGGCTTGTACGCGCCGCCACGCAACAGGCTCGCACCCGCGGCCTTCACGCCTTCGGCTGCCTCCAGCAGTTGCTCGCGTGACTCCACCGAGCACGGCCCCGCAATCACCACCGGCATGTCACCGCCAATCGAAACGTTCCCCACCCGGACTATCGTCGCGTGAGCCGCGTCGCGCTTCGCCGTCAGCCGCTGCGGCAATGGCATCTCACGTTTTCTCTCTGGACCAACCTCCACCGTCTCCAAAACCGCTGCTGCCTCGCTCATGGCTCTCTCCGGGGTTGTGATGTTTTGCGGGAAAAACAAAAAGGCCGCGATGGGAATCGCGGCCTTCGGGACTTTTGCGCTTTGGTCTAGCTAATTTGGATCTGGATGCGCGCACGCCGCCGAGGCCGCTATCGGAAACCAATAACGATAAGCAAAGCTAAATCGGCTGGTGGCACAAAACGTCATCCCTACCAAGGTGCCATTCCGCCGCCGCATTGTCAACCAGCATCCTTAGGACCGCGCTGCTCGCCCGCGCGCAACCTCCAGAGCAGCTTTCGCACCATTCCCATCAGCAGATGTGTATCCACATCGGTGACGTTTAAGCGTCGCAGCATCCGCCGCACCTCCGCCTCCGCACCTTCCCTGGTCTTCGCATCGGCATAACCGGCCGCCTCCAGCAGTTCCATCCCTAATGCGCCCAGCCGCTCAAGCTCTCCCGAAGCAGCCGGCGTCTCGCGGGCTTCCACCGGCGAAACCGGCCCGCGCGCCAGCTCCCACAAACACACCGCCGCCGCCTGTCCCAGGTTCATCGAAGGCTGAGCGTCCTCGGTCGCGATCCGCACCAGCCAGTGGCAGTGCTCCATGTCCTCACGCGTCAACCCATGCTTCTCCGAGCCAAACAGCAGGGCCACCCGCCCCTGCGCCAGCGCCGCATGCACCCGGTCCGCCGCCTGATCCAACCCCACCAGCGGCTGCTCGAGCTCTCGCCGCCGGGCAGCCGTAGTACCAATCACCAGCCGGCAGTCCGCCACGGCATCGGCAAGGCTCGCAAACTCCCGCGCCTCACCGAGCACCGCACCCGCGCCCACCGCCGATCGGGCCTCCCGAAACGACGCCTCGTACGGCGTCACCAGCCGCAGTTCCCGCGCGCCAAAGTTCTGCATCGCCCGCGCTACCGCGCCAATGTTCAGCGGATTGCGCGTTCGCACCAGCACCAGCGCCAATTGCCCCAGATCACTCACGCGGGATCGCTACCAATTCCGGCGATAGAGAATGTAAGAATCGACGGTGGCCACCGGATGCCAGTTATGTTGCAGGTTCGCCATGAATAGCGAGCCGACAACATACGGCGGCCGGCGCTCTTTATAAGGAAACGCAATGCCCAGAACGAATGCCGTGCTTTCTACCGTCTCTTCCGATCTCAGTTCTCTGGGCGGTAGAAGGGCCCAAACAGATTCGTTCATCTCCGCGATCTTTTTCTCCTCTGAGTTTCGATCGAACAATCCGGCTTCGAAGAGATAGAAGCCTGGGCGATAGAGGTCTCGTTGCCGCATCGCCTCTTCCACTTCCAGCGGAACCTGCAGCGGCACTGCCACCTTGGAAGTTCCTACAATGCGCTGCACGCGATCCACATCGAATGGCGGCGTGAAATTTTCCTTTAGCAAACGCTGGCCTGCGTAAGTCCCACGTAGAGGAGGTTTGGCGGCGAGCCTACGTCGAGCCTCGAGCGGGATGTGTTGCACGATCTGAGTTGCCGTCACATACTGCAGCTGATGGCGGTATAGAGTAAAGTCAACTCGCTGTCCAATCAACACCATGGCAAAGATGACGAGTCCCCACATCAATCGTGCACGCGGCCGCCACGCGCTCACGGCGATCAGGCCCAGCAACAGAATCGCCAGGCCGTTATAGCCTACATGGCCAATATCGGCGCGGCCGAATGCGGCCGGCACCAGCGCAAGCCCAAGAATGTACATACCCAGCAGCAGGTCCGCATCGGGACGGTCTTCGCGCCGCCATGCGGCCAATCCGGCCGGCGCCAGCCAGATCAGCGATGCCAGATACAGCAGCACAAACAGCTGCGGCTCAACGATGAAGCTGTAGGCGCCTCCGGAAAAGAGCGACAGCACATGCAAATAGCCCTTGCCCGCCACTAACAGGAAGAGTCCGAAGCCCACGATCGGCACCGGCACGACTGCCAGCCATCGGAACTCGCGACGAAGCGCGCGCAGCAACGCGTACCCCACCAAGGCACTTCCGAAGCCGAACCCAATCTCGGGAGAGATTCCCAGCGTGACCAACTGTCCCGCCACCAGCAACGGCACCGCTACCGAGATCCTGCGCCCGCGCAACGAAAACAAAAAGATGGCAAACGGAGTCGCGAAGCGAAAGAACGTGTAGTTCACGCCGAAGCCCCCGGAGAGGGAGAACAGCGCCATCGCGATGAAGACCCAGCGGCGCAGCTGTCTCTCGATCGGCAGCTGCTGCATGACATAGGCAAGCAGCAGCAGTCCCCCGGCCTCCTCTGCGACGTACGTAAAGCAATAAGCAGCCGCTAGCGGCCGGGCGCACCAGCGGAAGAGCCCTTGAATCCAGATCGGCGGATAGAAGAGCAGCGGCCCGTAAGGAAACTCGATCTCCGAGTAGAGCTTTCGGCCGTAGTCCGCGGCGCTGCTCATCTGACCGATAAAGTATCCGTAGTCGCTCATGTAGCGAACGTGTGCGCCGTAGATCAGCAGGATGCCGCACGCGGTGATCGCAGTCGCGCCCAGTGACCAGCCCAGGATGAAGCGGCGAGACATAGGCTGGCAGTCCGCGGTTTGCGGAAGCCGGACAGGCGGGCTGAACCGCCAGAAAATCACCAGAGCCAGGAGGCTCGCCCAGGCAGCAGCCAATCCGGCGACGCGATTGTTGAAGCCCGCGCTGTTGGCTACGGAAACGATTTGTCGAGCGGGCGGTGGAATCAAAAACGGTAAGA
>DATBCB010000123.1:0-2409 GCA_036270675.1 Acidobacteriaceae bacterium
ATTCGGAGAGGAAAGGAGGTCGCGGAGAATCGCCAGAGCCATTGTCAGGGCGCGGCCGATTACGACCACGGGACAACTTGCCCGGATCGTATCGGCTGCCGCCCCGGCGATGAAACAGGAGCGATTGCATCCGGCGACCAGGACCTTTCAGGCGCTTCGAATTCGTGTGAATGATGAGCTGGGAGAGTTGAAGGCGCTGCTCGAGGCCGCACCGGGGTTGTTGAAGCCCGGAGGACGCCTGGCAGTGATCAGCTTCCACTCGCTCGAGGATCGGCTGGTGAAGGATGCCATGCGCGAAGGAGCCAGGGTAGGTATGTACCACCTTGATTCCCGCAAGCCCATCACTGCCGATGAAGAGGAGACGGATCGCAACCCGCGGTCGCGCAGCGCGAAGCTGCGGGCGGCGGAGCTCACCGGCCCGGCAGCCGCAGGCGCCAGAAGGTGAGCAGCATCAAGGATTTAAGAAGATCGGGCCAGTGCCGGGCCAGTGTTGGTTCCAGGGCGGCAAATGGCGAAAGTAAGACGACACTGTAGTAGCAGTTCCTCCAGAATCAGCGATCTTGACCCCGGTCGCTTAGGAGGGAACGAACGAGGTTTCAACGGGTGGAACCAGAGTTGGTAGTAACTACCTTGGTTCCACAGAGTGTACTAGTTTGATTCCCCAAGCATGCACTAGTATTGGTGCATGCCAACGCTGTACGCAGCAGATGGAAGGACCACTATGGCGACACAGGCGATGGCAGCGCAGACATGGTTTGACGGATCACGGGCGGGCCGAACTGGGTTCGGCAGCGTAGCCGAAATCGCCGAGCGCAATCAGTCGCTGTTGCAGGCGCAACGGCGGGCGCGACGCGGTCCAACCCCCGAAGTCTTCTTCGCGAAGCATCTGGACAACACCCGTCTGGTGAAGGCCGCCGACCCGGTCCGGGTGAAGGAGATGCGCCGTTTTGCCATCGCGATGACCGTGCTGTTTGCGATGGTGATGCTCTACGGCTGGCAGCATTTCTCCTCGATTGAGATCGGCTACCGGGTGGAATCGGAGAAGCAGCAGCTCCTGCAGCTCCAGGAACAGAGCCGCCAGCTTGGACTCAATGAAGCTCAGCTCTGCGACCTGAACCGGCTGGACCGCGAAGCTCGGCGGCTGGGCATGGATGCGCCGCATCCGGGACAGGTGGTTCGTCCGGAGAGCGGACTGGATACGGATCTGGGGCCGGGCGCGCCGGTAATGGCACAGGTTCGCATGCAACAGTAACAGTTACACGTCTGGCAAGGGAGTAGTTTCTGTCAAAGTTTGCGAGAACGGACAAAGTCTACGCGGCTTTTCCGTTAAGAAAAGCCGCACAGCGCGGTTCTTCGCTCGAAGTGGGTAACAGAAACTGCGTAAAGGGAGCCAGTTCCAGTTGAAAGGGTTCTCGTTCGTTGCCGGCCAGCAGACCACGCGCGCAGTCGTTGCGGCACCGCGGCGGCTGCGCTTTCTCTTTGCGGCGCTGATCTTTGCCGGCTGGGCCCTGGTGATTCTTGGACGGCTGGTATGGCTCCAGGTGGCCACGCACGGTGCATACGTGGACTTGGCGGCGCGCCAGCAGCAGCGCACATTTCAGGTAGCGCCACGCCGCGGCGTGCTCTATGACCGCAACCTGCATGAGCTCGCGATGACCGTGCTGGTGGACTCGGTGTATGGCGTGCCTACGGAGATTCAGGACAAACATGGGACCGCTGCGGCGCTTGCCGGTGTCGTTCACGCAGACCCGACCGACAACTTCACGACTGCACATCAGATCGATGCACGCTTCCACGCATCGCGGAACTTCGCCTGGGTCGCGCGCAAGCTCGATCCGGCGACGATTGCGCGGGTGAAGGCGCTGAACCTGAAGGGGATCTATTTCCAGAAGGAGTTCAAGCGCTTCTATCCGAACGAGGCGCTGGCTGCCCAGGTACTTGGCTACGTCGGGACCGACGATGACGGGCTGGGCGGACTGGAGCGCCGCTTCGATGGCGACCTGCATGGCACAGCTGGGCACATGCTGACCGCGCTCGATGCCAAACGCCATGTGCTGGGCAGCGAGGCGCGCGAGCCTCAACCCGGCGACAACCTGATGCTCTCCATCGACGAGAACATCCAGTTCATGGCGGAGCGCGCGCTCGATCATGCGATGGAAAAGTACCATCCCTTGAACGGCACGGTCGTCGTTCAGGACACGCACACCGGGCAGATTCTCGCGCTTGCGAACCGGCCGACATACAACCCGAATGACTTCCGCCATGCCACGTCCGGCCTCTTGCGCAACCACGCGGTGAGCGACGTATACGAGCCTGGGTCGACCTTCAAGCTGGTGACGTATTCCGCTGCGCTCGATGCGGCGGGCGTGGAGCCGACCGACCTGGTTGATTGCCAGGGCGGCCAGATCA
>DATBCB010000124.1:0-6859 GCA_036270675.1 Acidobacteriaceae bacterium
AATGCCAGCGCCGAACCAAGGATGGTCGCCACCAGCACCCACTTGCCATTCGCCGGCGGGCAAGGCGTCGCGCCGCCCGCCGCTACGTGCGAACACGGCAGCGCGCTCGGCGACCTCGTGATGGCTGCAACACTCACGATCAGTGGATGCATGCCGCCTCATAATCGCCTTACAAAAGATGTGAAAAGACAACAGCGGGTTATAGGCGGGCGCCAAGACACCGCGGCCGAGCTGTTGTGCTGCTGTCCACACCGATGCCGCAGGAACGGTCCTCAGGCCCCAGCATCTACGTAGTTCCCGCTTCCGCCTCCACCACCGTCACGCTCTTCCCTGTTCCGCCCGCCTGCAGGGAATCTGGAGTCACCACCAGCGTCACACCCGGCGTCAGTTCGCCATCCAGCGCGCTCCGGAACTCATCTGGTATCCGCACCCGCTCGCGTTGCTCCGCACTCAGTTCGCGGGAGCCCGTCCAGCTCTGTCCCGGCAGCGGCAACTGCAGCCAGTGGAAGCCCTGTGCGTCCATCTTCGACAGGCTGAACGCCATCGTCTCCTTGATCGGTCCCGTAATCTCCACCGGCGTCGAGCCGATCAGCACACCATTCCGCAGCACCACCAGCCTGCGATCCGCTCCGCTCAGGATCAGCGACATTGGCCCTGTCGGAGACTTCTCCGGCTCCCATGTCCATGCGCCCTGTACTGCCGCCGCGATCGCTGCCTCGCTCTCCAGCAATTCCGGTGTCGGCGCAACACGCGGCACCGCCTGCTGATCGGTAATCACCACCGTCATCCCCAACTTGGTTACGCCGTAAAGCTGCTTGGCAAACGCCATCGGCAGCCGCACACAGCCATGCGAAGCCGCATACCCCGGCAGATGTCCTGCATGCATCGCGATCCCGTCCCAGGTCAACCGTTGCATGTACGGCATCGGCGCCGAGTTATACAGGTTGGAGTTGTGCTTCACCTTTTTCTGCAGCACGGTGAACACGCCGGTCGGGGTCTCGCGTCCCTTCGTGCCCGTCGAAACGGTGGTCACCGCGATCAGCAGGCCGTTGCGATAGACATACATGCGTTGCACCGGCAAACTCACAATCGCCAGCACCGGCCCCGCAGGTGCGATGGCAGCTGCCCACAGGTACTCGCCCGGCTTCAGCGCTTGGATCTTCGTCGCAATGCCAGCGCCGCTCAGCTGTCCCGGCGTCGACGGCTCCTGCGCCGTCAGCATCCGCGCCACAGAACTTCCTGCCGCCAGGATGCCCGTCACATGCCAAACGAAATCGCGTCTGCTGCTCACCAATTTGTTTTTAAGCATAGTCACTCGTACTGTGCCAGAAACGCCATCCGCGCCGCCAGCGCCTCATTCCCCACCACATGGACATCGGCCCACTTAGTCTCCCATACTTGCTCGTCCGTCCTCGCGGAGCTGTTGTACCGCCGTCCATAGCGGTGCCGCAGCATTTCCACCGCATGGTCGGCCGTGTCCTTTGCGGGCTCGGTCATCAGCAGATGAAAGCGGTCCGGCAGCACCGCTACGCCGCGCACCTCGAACCCGAACTTCGCCGCAATCTGCTCCAACAACTGCAAAAACACTGCGCGATGCTTCTCCTCCCCCAGCTTCGGCTGCTGCCGATAGCAAACCGAAGTGATGAAGTGCAGCTCACCCTTTCCATACTCGCGCCTCTGTCCCTTAGGCATAGCCGGAGTCTATCGGGTCTCACCCAACCGGGTGGTCATTGGGTCGTCATCCCGATCGGAGCGAAGCGGAGGATCTGCTGTTTCCGAGTCTTCGGCCACAAGCCCAATTCGGCACCACCAAAAATCAATCACCGCATGAAATTGCCAAATCACGCCATCGATTTCGCTACACTGGAAATAGCTGTTGCCTCCGCTGCGAAGCGGAGGGCGTAAGCAGTGGCGTAAGTCGTTCTGCTGGACAAATTTAGTCGTAAGTTGTCTAGCTGGACGAACTTAGCTCTCGGGAGACCGGCTAAGCATCACGAATCAAGGCACTTATGAACCCGACTCCGGTGGCGGAGAGGGGTAGGCGTGGGGTTCCCCGCAGCCGGCCACGGATTTCCGTGAGCTCATACAAGCCACAACATACAACGGTCAAAACTGTTGTATCCCGGTCACATTTCCCCTGACAGTGGTGGACACCCCGGCGTATCTTGTAGGCGTCCGAGCAAGGTAACGCCGGATGGGGAGGCGACCATGGCGTCGATTCCGTCCACACTCACTGCTTGCCTGGCATTTTTGATTGCCAGCGCGCCTTTGGCAGCTGCGCCGCAGCCCGTCGGCCTTACGCCCGTAGCCATCCAGGCGCAGGAAACCGCCCACGTACAGAGCGCCAACGTGCCCAATTCCCCGGCCGCTCCGCGCGTCTCCTATATGTACGAGCTATCGCCGGAGATGCAGGGCGATCTCTACATGGCGCGCCGGGAATACGTAGCAGCCATCGGTGCCTATCAGCACGCCGAGCTGCGCAAATCCCTCACCTGGACAAAAATCGGCGTCGCCTACCATCACCTCTTCGCGATGGATGAGGCCATGAAGGCCTATCAGATGGCCTTGCGCCTCGACGGGCACAACGCCGATGCGCTCAACAACATCGGCGCCGTCTATCACGCCAAGCGCGAGTACTCCAAGGCCACCAAGTATTACAAGAAAGCGCTGAAGTATAACCCCCGGTCGGCCGCCGTCTATTGCAATCTCGGCACCACCTACTTCGCCGATCACAAATACAAAGACGCCGAAAAGGCCTACGGCCGCGCCTTCGCCATCGACCCCGGCGCCTTCAACCACAACTCCAGTGCCTCCATCGACGAGGGCAGTACCAAGGAAGAGCGCATCGCACAGAACTACTATCTCGCTCGCACCTTTGCCCGCGCCGGCCAGCGTGATCAGGCCCTCTACTATCTCCGCAAGGCATTCGACGAGGGCTTTCACGATAGCCGCAAGCTGAAGGACGAGCAGGACTTCGCCATGCTGCGAACCACGCTCGAGTTCAAGCAGCTCATGGCCGAACAGAAGCTGAACTGACTCGCAAAGACAGCTCCCGCGGCCACTCCATCCTCCGCGGCGGTGGGGAGAGCATCGTCTGATTCTGATCCCTGACCCTTAACCCCTGAACCCGTGCTTCGCGCTACACTCGAAGCCGTTCCCATGCTGCTCTATTTCACCGTCTGCATCGTCGCGTATCTGCTGGGCTCGATTCCTTTCGGCCTCATCCTCGTTCGCATCTTCCGCAAGCAGGACATCCGGCAGCAGGGCAGCGGCAATATCGGCGCCACGAATGTGATTCGCTCAGGTGGCAAGGGCTTGGGAGCGGCAACGTTTCTGCTCGACGCGGCGAAAGGATTCGTCGCCGTGTTGCTTGCCTGGCAGGTCGCTCTGCATACCAATCAATCGCAGGCACAGGCACAGAACCTCGCTGCAATGGCCGCGGTCTGCGCCATGCTCGGGCACATTTACACCGTCTGGCTGCGGTTCAAAGGCGGCAAAGGGGTAGCTACTGGCTTCGGTGTCTTTCTTGGCATCGCACCCTTATCTGCTCTGGCGGCACTGGTTGCATTCATCATCATTTTTGCGCTAAGCCGTTATGTTTCGCTGGCATCGATACTGGCGGCGGTAGTATTTCCCTTTGCCGCGCTATTGCGGCACCATGAGCCGCTGACCCCTTTCATGGTCGCGGCGGTAATCCTGTTGCCGCTGATCGTGATCGCGAAGCATCACGCGAACATCCGGCGTCTGCTCGCCGGCACCGAGTACCGCTTCGGCAAATCGAAGGCTGCTGCCGCTTGAGCCGTATCGCCATCATCGGAAGCGGTGCATGGGGGACAGCCCTCGCCATCTCTCTCGCGCACGAGCGCGGCCACAGGAAAGACGGGCGCGGCACCCATTCCATCACACTCTGGTCGCACACGGCGGCGGTTGCGGACTCCATCGCGCAATCCCGTGAGAACCGCACCTACCTGCCGGGCTACACGGTGCCCGATGCTGTGCAGCCAACGGCGGATCTGGCGCAGGCGCTCGCATCGGCCGAGATCGTCATCGGCGTCATGCCGTCCGCCCATGTGCACGCGATCTATACCAGCATGGCTCCCCACTTGAAGCGTGCTCAGGTGATTGTGAGCGCAACCAAGGGCATTGTCAGCAGCGACTTCGAAGTCATGAGATATCAACGGGTCAGTGAGGTTATTGGGGAGGTGATCGGGGACGCGCTCGGCCAGCGCGCACTTCCCTGCGCGGTGCTCAGCGGGCCCTCCTTTGCCCAGGAGGTTGCCGCGGGACAACCCGCAGCGATGACCATCGCCTGCGCCGATACGGCGCTTGCTGCCCGCCTCCAGGAAGAACTCTCCGGACCGACGTTGCGGCTTTACACCAATGACGACGTCATCGGCGTGGAGCTTGGCGGCTCCCTCAAAAACGTCATCGCAATCGCGACCGGCATTGTCGCTGGACTGGGCCTGGGGCACAACAGCGCGGCCGCACTCATCACCCGCGGCATCGCGGAGATTACGCGGCTGGCAGTAGCCTGTGGCGGCCGCCGCGAGACCATGGCTGGACTTGCCGGACTAGGCGATCTGGTCCTCACCTGCACCGGCGAGCTCTCCCGCAACCGCCGCGTCGGCATCGAGCTGGGCAAAGGCCACCGTCTCGGTGACATTCTCAATGGAATGGGCGGCCGAGTGGCCGAAGGCGTACTGACCACACGCGCGGCCCTCGGTCTTGCCGCAGCGCACGGGATCGAGATGCCGATCACGGCGCAGGTGGACGCCATTCTGCACGGCAGCAAGAGCCCGCGCGAGGCTGTCGCGGAGTTGATGCGCCGTCCCGGCCGCGACGAGCTGTAATCTCCTGCCGCCCCGTCCGTTGCTACACTGAACCAGACGGGCATTCCATGATTCAGACACTTTTCGGCAGCCTGAAAGAGGCTGAAGAACCCAAAAAACGCGGCTTTTTCGAACGCATGCGCGAGGCGGTGACGCGCACGCGCGAGAACCTCTCGCAGTCGCTCGGAGAGATCGTCGCGCTTACCGTCGAGATCGACGACAAGGCGCTCGACGATCTGGAGATGAGCCTGATCTCCGCCGATCTCGGCGTGGTGACGGCGCAGGAGATCCTCGGTGCGTTGCGCGAGCGGGCGCTGAATCACCAGATTCGCGACGGCGCGGAGTTGAAGCAGATGCTGCGCGCGGAGATCAAGGCCATCCTCGACGCGTACGCGACGCCGCCGCGCGTGGTCGAGCAGCCGCCGGAGGTCATCCTGCTGGTGGGCGTGAACGGCACCGGCAAGACCACCACCAGCGGAAAGCTGGCTGCATGGTACCGTCGCATGGGCAAGACGGTGCTGCTGTGCGCGGCGGACACCTTCCGCGCCGCGGCCATCGAACAACTGGAAATCTGGGGACAGCGCACCGGAGTCGAGATCATCAAGACCAAGCAGGGCGGCGATCCCTCCGCAGTGCTCTTCGATGCGCTGAACGCGGCGAAATCACGCTCCACCGATGTGCTGCTGGTCGACACCGCGGGACGCCTGCACACCAAGAACGATCTGATGAAAGAACTGGACAAGATGCGCCGCACCACGCAGCGCTTCATTCCGGATGCGCCCCATGAGGTGCTGCTGGTGATGGATGCCACCACCGGCCAGAACGGGATGCAACAGGCGAAGCTATTCATCGAGTCCGCCGGGGTCACCGGCATCGTGCTCACCAAGCTCGATGGCACGGCGAAAGGCGGCGTTGCAGTGGCGATCGCGCGCGAATTGCGGCTGCCTGTGCGCTTTGTCGGCGTAGGTGAAAAGCTCGACGACCTGCTGCCCTTCGACAGCGCCGCCTTCACCGATTCGCTGCTCGGCGCCTGATACGATGCCCGACACGCCGCAGAATACGCGCGGAATTCCGGCAGCAGACGACATGCATTGGATGCTGGCCGCACTCGCGCTCGCGCGTAACGGCGTGGGCCTGGCGTCGCCGAATCCTACCGTGGGCTGCGCGATTGTTCGCGAAAGTCGCATCGTCGGCCACGGCTTTCATCAGTATGCGGAGCGCGAGCATGCCGAAGTCGTCGCGCTGAAACAAGCGGGCGAGGCGGCGCGCGGCGCTACGGCCTATGTCACCCTGGAGCCGTGCAGTCACCATGGCCGCACCGGTCCGTGTGCGCGCGCGCTGATCGAGGCCGGTGTCGCCCGGGTGGTTGCGGCCACAGCCGATCCGAATCCGCTGGTCCAAGGCCGAGGATTTGCGATCCTGCGTGAAGCAGGCGTGGACGTTTCCGCCGGTCTGCTCGCTGCAGAGGCGCGAGAGTTGAACGACGCCTTCGCGCACTATATCCGGCACCGGACGCCTCTCGTCTCGCTGAAGATTGCCGCGACGCTCGATGGCGCCATCGCGCCGTCACCAGTCACCCACCACGAGCGTGCATCCTTCGCTATCACAGGCCCGGCATCGCGAGCGCGCGTGCAGGAGTTGCGCAACGCGCACGATGCGCTGCTCACCGGCATCGGCACGGTGCTCGCAGACGATCCCCTGCTGACCGATCGCAGCCAGAAGCCACGACGTCGTCCGCTGCTGCGCATCGTGCTCGACTCCGAACTGCGCCTGCCGCCGACCTCGCACATTCTCGAAGGAATTGAGGATGACTTGCTCATCATCACGCGAGGTGAAGGAACGCGCAGTGACGAGGTGACACGCCGGCAGGCGCTCACCGCGCGCGGGGCACGCATCCTGACGATCGACGCACAGGCGGACGGCGGCATCTCGCTGCGGGCGCTGCTGCAAAAGTTGGGCGAGCAGGACATCACCAGCGTGCTGATCGAGGCAGGCGCGCGGCTGAATCGCAGCGCGCTGGTTGCTGATTC
>DATBCB010000125.1:0-7876 GCA_036270675.1 Acidobacteriaceae bacterium
ATTTGTCATCGCTGCGGTGCTGATGTGAGAACGCTTGCCGAGCAAATTGATGGCATTCCTCTTCATCGAGGTTGAGTTCATTCGCCGATCCATTGCCGCAAGTGGATCTCGGTTGCAGCCAATGCGTCGCCGGATCAATAACACCCCTCTCGAACCCCGACAAAACCTGATCGCCAGCGCACCAGGTGTGCCGGTTGTGTGTCTAACTGGATACCTGGTCGTCGAGCTACTTCTGCGTCCGATGCAGCAGGGTGACAATTCTAAGACCGGTAGCCGAGTAACAAGCACCATCCGGCCGTCAAGTATGCGGCGCATGCTCGCCATTGCGACTCCGCAGTGGCGGGCTTTTCTGGCATCGTAGCTGACACCTTCGGCCAGACTCATTCGTTGCGTAGCGCGATCATCGGGTTCAGCTTTGCCGCCCGACGCGCAGGGATGTAGCTGGCAAGCGCCGCCACGCCCAGCAGAGCCACCGGCGCAAGGGCGAAAGTGGCTGGATCCGTCGCTCGCACTTCGAACAGCATCGTCGAAAGCAGATGGACCAGCGCGAACGACCCAGCCAGTCCAATTGTTACCCCAGCCACCGCCACCGCCAGCCCTCTGCCCAGCACCAAACGCATCACATCGCCACGTGCCGCCCCCAGCGCCATCCGCACTCCAATCTCGTGCGTGCGCTGAGCGACCATATAACTCACAACCCCGTACACGCCAAGGCAGGCGAGCAGCACGGCCAGCCCCGCAAAACTGCCTAGCAGCAACGAGCTCAGCCGCGGCTCTGCAACGGAATCCGCAAAATACTGGTCGAGTGTCTTTACATGATAGATCGGCACATTTTTGTCGAGAGAAAGTACCTGCTGCCGTACAGCGCTGACAATGCTTCGCGGATCGTTGGCAGTGCGCACGACAATGATCATGGGGTCGAACGGGCATTGGGCCAGGGGCGCATACGCCTCGGCAGCCGCTTCGGCGCCTGGACCGCTCTGCTTCACATCTCCGATCACCCCAACGATCTCGCGCATGGGTGGCTCCTTGTAACCGTTACCGATGCCCGGGCGAATATTCTTCCCAATCGGATCCTGGTTGGGAAAGAAGCGCCGCGCCAGCGTCTGGTTCACGATCGCCACCGGCGTGGATCGCAAATCGTCGTCTGCAGCAAAATCGCGCCCTTTGAGAAGTGCCGCTCCCACCGTGTGAAAGTAATGTGGCTCAACCGCATTGAAATCAGCCGCGGGTCGAGATCCCGATGGACTGGGTTGACCCTCGATTTCAACGCTCGCATCGATGTTGTCTCCGGTAAGCGGCAGCGACGCCACCGCACTCGCCGCGCTGACGCCGGGAAGAGCACGGATCCGCGTGACAACCTCCCGAATGAATTTCGGCGACTGCATGATCGTCATCCCGGCAGGCGAATCAATCTGAAACGTCAAAACATGATGCGGGTCGAATCCTGTTTCGGCTCGCGTGAGGTGCAGAAAACTCTGTAACAGCAGGCCCGCGACCAGCAGCAACACCACCGCCAACGCAACTTCGCTCGCGGCTAGTGCGCCGCGCAGCCGATTGTGTCCTCTCTCTTCACCGCCAAAACCGGGTCCACCCTCCTTCAGCGATGCAGTCGGTGCGACTCGCGAGGCCTGCATCGCAGGAACAAGGCCGAATAGGATTCCCACCAGCAGCGAAATTCCGAAAGCGAAAACCAGCAGGTGAGTATTCAGCCCGATCGTGCTCGCTCGCGGCACCTCGGCGGGCAGACTGCGCACCAGAAATCGGAACGACGCGAACGCCAGTGCAAGTCCTAAGACGCCTCCCGACAACCCCAGCACTAAACTCTCCGACAACACCTGGCACATCACACGCCGGCGGCTTGCGCCCAGAGCTACGCGTATGGCCATCTCCTTCCGCCGTCCGGTCGCCCGCGCCAGCAGCAAGTTTGCGACGTTCGCGCACACAATCAGCAGCACGCATCCCACTGCCCCTAGCAGCACCAGCAATGGCGTGCGAAGCTGACCAACCAGATATTCCAGCTCCGGCAGCAACTGCGCCGTGCGCGGCTTGTTCTCGGGATGCTCCTTGTTCAACCCGCTCACAATCGTCACCATCTCGGTCTGGGCCTTTTGCATCGTGATGCCTGGCTTCAGCAACGCAACCACATCTAGATAGTGCGCGCCCCGCTGGACTGTCATATCAGCGCCACTTCGCGCATCCACGGCGATGGTGGTCCACAACTCGATGGGCTCCGCCTGAATTGGAAACTGGAATCCCCGCGGCATAATTCCGATGACAGTGAATTGTTTGTCGCCGAGGTGAATCGTGCGGCCCAGCAGGGAAGCGTCCGAACCATACTCTCGTTGCCACAGTCCGTAACTCAAAATGACTGGATCGGTCCCACCGGCCGCAGCCAGGTGGTCCTCTCCTGGAAGAAAATTGCGCCCCAGCGCCGGAGTGACGCCAAGCAAAGAAAACAGTTGCGCGGAGACGACCGCACCTTGCAAATGCAGCGGTTCATGCGAGCCGATCAAAGTAAAGTCTCCGGTTCGGAGAGCCGCCATTCCATCGAAGACATGGTTTCGCGCACGCCAGTCCAGAAAATCCGGATACGACGCCGCGCTGCCATTGCCGGTGGCCGCAATCGCCGACCTCACCTGCACCAGGCGGTCAGCGGTAGGAAAAGGCAACGGCTTCAACATGACAGCATCCACTACGCTGAAGATCGCCGTCGTCGCTCCAATCCCCAGCGCCAGCGTAGCCAGCGCGACGATCGTAAACCCTGGCGATCCGCAACTGGCGCACCGCGTACCGCGCATCGCGGCCAAGACTATCCAGCGTCAACGCGGCATCCGCAGCCGTCACCCGCTCTTTCATCACCGAAACATTGCCGAAGCGAATCCGCGCATCACGACGCGCCTCCTCCGCGGACATGCCCGCTGCAATATTGTCTTCGCCCCGCATCTCGATATGCGATCGCAGTTCCGCATCAATCTCACGTTCGACCTTGGAGCGTAGAAAAAGATTCGAGAGGCGGCGAACCATCGACATGGCATCTCCTTCTTGGCGTTACTCGCTCCGCAGCGCCTGCATGGGATCAATCGACGCCGCGCGCCGCGCCGGCAGATAGCCCGCCGCAAGCCCGATGCTGACCACTCCCACCAGCGATGCCAGGGCCGTCCATCTGTCATATGGTTCAAGCTCGAAGAGCATTGATCCCATGAAGTGTCCCGTCAGCATCGCGAGCGGAATTCCCAGCGCAACGCCCAACCCTGCAATCAGCAGCGACTCGCGCATCACCATGCCAAGCACCTGCCATTGTCGCGCGCCCAGCGCCATCCGCACACCGATCTCCGTGCTCCGCCGGCTGATGCGGTATGACAGCGTTCCATAAAGGCCAATGCCCACCAGCAGTGCCGCCAGCAGACCGAAGAACATCGCCAGCCGCGAGAACAGTCGCTGCTGCGCATACGAGTCCTCGAAGACCGCCGTCTGGCTCATCGGCTTTTCCAGCGGTATATTCGGATCCATCTCGCGGATCACCCGCTCCACCGCCGGCAGCACACTCAGCGGATCGCCCTTCGTCCGCAACTCAACCTGCAGCGTAGGCGGCGCGCCAGTGTCCTGAGTGTATGGGTAGTACGCCATGGCGCGAGGCGCCTCATCCACACTCCGGTATTTACTGTCCCTGGCCACACCAACAATCGCGTAAGGATGTTTCTTCGGATTCCCCAGCAGATGGCCGATGGGATCGCTGTGCGGCAGCAGCTTCTTCACAAACGTCTCATTCACCACCACCACGTGCTGCGATGTCGCTGTATCCGTGTCGCGAATATCGCGGCCCTCCAGCAGCGGAATGCCGAAGGTGCGCAGGAAATCCGGCCCAACATCATTCGTTCGCAGCGGCACCTGCTCGAACGAAACTTTCACGCCGTCCACCGTCGGCTCATCATTGCTACTCCAGCCTGTGCCCAGGCGCGTCTCCACAAACGTCGCGGACTCCACCTCCGGCATCCCGCGCATGCGCTCCAGCAGCGTCCGGTAAAACGCGAACTTCGCCTCGTTGGTCTTCGCCTGCTGCGGTGCAATTCCAAAGACCAGCAGCCCGTCGGTCCGCATGCCCAGATTCGTATTCTCGTAGTTCATCAGCGTGCGCAGCAGTAGGCCGGCCGCCATCAGCAGCGTGAAGCAGAGCGCCACTTGCAGCGCAAGAACCGCGTTGCCGCTTCGTCCCTTCTGATAACTCGTCGCAGCCGTTGCGCGCAGCGCCGCAATAACCGGAGCATTGGTCGCAGCCCGCAGCGGAGCGAGACTGAAGACCAGCGCCGCCAGGGCGGAAACTGTTCCGGCAAACAGCAACACAGTGCCGTCCGGCGCCAGACTCACCTCCAGTTGCGACCACGCGGCCAGAGCACGCGTCGCGCCCTCGGCGAAGAGCCACCCTAGCAGCGCTCCGCCGACAACCAGCAGTGCGCTCTCCACAAGCAATTGCCGCAGAAGCGTCGACCGCCGCGCCCCCAGCGCCATGCGCACGCCGAACTCGCGCCGCCGCGATGCATTCCGCGCAAGGATCAGCATCGCCACATTGCTGCACGCGATCAGCAGTACCAGCGTCACCAGCGCCATCAGCACCAGGACGGGCTCGCGATAGTTGTCACCCAATCCCTGAATGCCCTTCGCCGCCACCAGTGACAGTGTCACCTTCGGTTGCTTTGGATCCGGCTTGCCAAGACTCGCGTACGCCGCCGCCTGGAATCCCGGCGTAGCCTCCGCCACCGCCCGCTGCGCATCCACGCCCGGCGCCAGCCGCGCAATCAGCCGCAGGCACCACCAGTTTGGCGATCCATACAGTGTATTCACATCCGGCGAATTGCCCCACGGATTCAGCTCAGGGCGGCTCTGCAGCGGAATCCAGAAGTCCGTCGACTGACCCGCCTCCACACCCGAAAATCCCTCCGGCGCGATCCCCAGAATGGCGAACGGAATCCCCTTGATGTACAGCGCCTGCCCCAGCACGCCCGGATCCCGCGAATAGAGGTGTGTCCAATAGGCGAAGCTCAGCACGACAAGCGGCGCATGGTGTTGTTCGTCCTCCATCTTGAATCCGCTGCCCAACCGCATCCGCACACCCAGCCCGGAGAAGAAGTTCCCGCTCACCATCTCCCCGTTGGCCTCTTCCGGCATATCGCCTTTCCGCACTGCAACCTTGTCGTTGCTCAGCGGTATAAACGCCATCACCTCGGAAAATGCGCGGAGGTCCTGCCGCAAATACTCGAAGGTCGGCCGCGAGAAAGACGTCGCGTCATCTCCTGTCTGCGACGCGCCATAGCCAGAAGGGTGTCCGATCGGCAAATGCAGGTAATACAGCTCCTGCGGATGCGGCAGTGGCATCCAGCGCAGCAAAACCGCATTCATCACGCTGAAGATCGCGGTCGTCGCGCCAATTCCCAGCGCCAGCGTCACGATCGCGGTAATTGCGAAGACCGGATACCTCCGCAGCTGCCGAAAGCCATACCGAACATCCGACCACGTATTTGCCACCGCCAGTGAAGCATCCATTGCCGTCACCCGTTCCTTCATCACCGCGGCATTGCCGAAGCGGATGCGCGCATCCCGCCGCGCCTCCTCCGCAGACATCCCCGCCGCAATGTTGTCCTCCATCCGCATGTCGATATGCGACCGCAGTTCCGCATCAATCTCCCGCTCCACCCTGGAGCGAGCGAAAAGATTCGCGAAGCGGCGGAAGATCAACATAGGCGTACCTCACGCGTACTTGAGCACGGCACGGACGCCCTTCACCAGCTGATCAAAGCTCTTCTCTGCCTGATCCAGCTCTTTGCGTCCGGCGGCCATCAACCGGTAATACTTCGCCTTCCTGCCGGTCTCCGTCAGCCCCCACTCCGCGGCGATCCATCCACTCTGCTCCATCCGGTGCAGCGCCGGATACAGCGAGCCCTCCTCCACCCGCAGCAGCTCATCGGAAGCTCTCTGGATATGCAGCACAATCCCGTACCCATGCAGCTTCCCAACTTGCGAAAGCGTCTTCAGCACCAGCAGGTCCAGACTCCCCTGCAGATCGTTTCTCGCCATCACCACCCCTATTTATCTTGGTGTCCAGCTTGATGTCCAAGACATTAGCCCTAGAAGTGGAGGGGTGTCAAACCTACCGACGCGACAGTGCCCAGTACATGATCGGCTGAGATCACGGACTAAACGCCGTCATATTAGAGCAGACCGTCAACGAGGAACCACGGCGCCTCTGCGTCCACCTTGATATCCGTCCCATACGTCGAATGGACAAAAGGAAAAGGGCCAAGTATCGGCCCTTCCGTTCCCCAATCGCTCATCTGCTCGTCAGGCGTCTTTCTTCCATTGAACAGTTCCAGATAGACCATTGGTATGCCTTTCAGGCTGTGGCCTCGGTGTAGACCGCTGCTGCATGGCTGCCTCGATTCCGCGAGCTATCTGCGCCAGGTTATCGAGTTTCGCTACGGCGAAGGCGGCGGCATCTGAGAGGCTGTTGAATGTGTGTCTGTCGGCGAATCCTTGAGCAACGGCGTTCAGAAAGGACTCTTCTGACTCGTAGGCATCCCGTGTGCGCCCAGCTGCGGTGTTGCCAACGAGCGCAACCAAGGCTCCATCGCGAGCGATGACCTCAAGGTCAGGAAAGTGCTCGATGTCTGAAGCCGGAACAATAACAACTCGCTTCACGGGGTGCTCCCTCTGGATAAAATACCCGCGTCAGTCCTCGCCAGGAAGCATAAAGGTCAAACAAGGATCGCCGTTATCGTCCGGACCACTGACGCACTTCAGTTCCTTAAGTCTGGTCCTTCCATCAGGGTCTTTAACCTTCAAGCTCCATCTGGCTTCCAGTTCCGAGACAGCCCTGCGCGTACGGCGAAACATGAACACAACGTCCCACCAGCGGCCGGCAAGGTCCTGTCCGACGTGCCCCGGGGCATCGCTGACGGCTACAAACTCGCCGAACGCCGTCGCGGTCATTGCGATGGGCCACTTGAGTCCAGCTTCCTTCGCCAGCTTTCCGAAGGGCTCCTGGCTCATGTCGACGAGAACCCCATCGTCGATCGCGTTCTCGCGGGTGTAGGCGCTGATGATCTCAGCACCGTCAAATAGACCTTCCATGAACGGCTCTCCTAGTTCCGGGTTGAGAACTTAGTTGGATATGGCGCAAGCTGCGAGTGCGGCACGGTGGTACGCACTGCCAGCGTTTGCCTTGCTAATAACGAACGAGCCCGCGTCCGAGTCCCTCTCAAAGGTGTCAGACTGGTCGTACTTCTGAATCTCGGCAATCTCATCGTCGTTGGTGCGGTACGACGTTACAAGCAGCCAGCCCTCGCGCATGGAGCGTGCTTCGTCGTATGTGAAGGCTAGACTGCCACCACGGCGAGAGTGATTTGTCCGCGCGGCACTTGCCGACGCAGACGTTCCCGGGTGTAGGCGCTGATGATCTCAGCGCCGCCAACAAGACCTTCCATGAATAGCTCTCCGTTCTGGTTACGATGCCTGCTCCAGGTCGAAGCCAGCCAGGCGTGCACGTATGAGTGAGCCTTCGAGGTACTCGCGCGATCGCTCGGAGGCTATGGCGCGTCGACCAAGGCGCATAGCCTCAACGGCCACTGTGCCGCTGCCCGAGAAAGGATCGTAGACGACATGATCTGTCGCGGTGGCGAGCTGGATACCGAAGCGCGCAACAGACGCCGGCATCATGGCTGGATGTGGCTTCCGTCCAGCCTCGCGCATTGCCTTCCTGTAACGCACATCTTCGCGCTCAGTTGGCGTGGCAGTGATCAGCGAGGGAGGAATAGATCCACCGCGGTCAACGAATGAGTTCTCCCCGAACTGGATGCCGGAAGGCCTGCGCGTAAGACGTGGA
>DATBCB010000126.1:0-2103 GCA_036270675.1 Acidobacteriaceae bacterium
CGCATGTTCGGCGAGCTCACCTGGTTCGAGGCCGTGCGCATGCAGGCCGCGCATGAATGCGGCACGAACCATCTCGATCAGGCGCTCGCGCCATTGCTGCTCACGCCGCTCGCGCAGATGGCCGTCGCGCGAGAGCCATGCAGTAAAGTCGCTGATCGCGCCGACCAGCCCTTCGATCCCCTGTCCGGTCGATGCGACGGTACGCACCACCGGCGCCACCCAACTGCCATGCGAGCTGGCAAACGACTGCATCGCCTTCAGCTCCTTCTCCACGCGATCGGCGCCTTCGCGATCGCACTTGTTCACCACAAAGATGTCTGCGATCTCGAGAATGCCGGCCTTGATGCTCTGCACATCGTCGCCCATGCCGGGCACCAAGACGACGACCGTGATATCCGCGAGCCGCACGATGTCGATCTCGTCCTGACCCACGCCCACGGTTTCGATAAGAATGCGGTCGCGGCCGCTGGCTTCGATCAGCAACGCAGCGTCTGCCGCGGCGCGCGCCAGGCCACCCATCGCGCCGCGCGTTGCCATGCTGCGCGTGTAGACGCCGGCGTCCGCGTGATGGCGCTCCATGCGGATGCGATCGCCGAGGATCGCTCCGCCGCTGAAGGGGCTCGTCGGATCGACCGCAAGGATGCCCACAGTTTGCTGCTGGTCGCGAAAGGCGCGCGCAAGCTGATCAACCAGCGTGCTTTTGCCCGCCCCCGGCGCGCCCGTGATGCCGATGCGCAGCGCATCGCCGGTATGCGGGAAGCATGCGGAGAGCAGCCCCTGTGCCGCGGGAGCATCATCCTCCACCAGCGAAATGGCACGCGCCAGCGCACGCAGATCGCCGGCGCGCAGCCGCTCTGCCAGCTTGACGGTCTTGCCGTTAGCAGAGGCGGAATCGACTTGGAGTGTGGTCTGCAAGCAGCGAGTGTAACAACTGCGACGTCAGGGGCGCTTCAGCAACTCACGCGCGATCACCATGCGCTGGATCTCACTGGTGCCTTCGCCAATTGTGCAGAGCTTGACGTCGCGATAAAACTTCTCCACCGGATAGTCTTTGATGAACCCATAGCCGCCATGGAGCTGCACCGCCTCATCGCAGATGCGCACTGCCGCCTCGCTCGCAAAGAGCTTCGCCATGGCAGACTCGCTGGTGGTCGTCTGTCCGCTATCCTTGATCGCGGCTGCCCGCAGTGTCATCAGCCGCGCGGCATCGAGCTGCGTAGCCATGTCCGCCAGCTTCCACTGGATGCCCTGAAACTCCGCGATGGCCTTGCCGAACTGTTTGCGTTGCTTCACATATCTGCGCGCCGCATCGTAGGCGCCACGCGCGATCCCGAGCGAGAGAGCAGCAATGGAGATGCGGCCTCCGTCGAGGATGCGCAGCGAATCGACAAACCCCTCGCCTTCTTTCCCCAGCAGGTTCTCCGCGGGCACCTCGCAGTCTTCGAAGATCAGCTCGGAGGTGTCGCTGGCGCGCAGGCCCAGCTTGTTTTCTTTCTTGCCGGGACGGAAGCCGCGCATGCCCTGCTCCACGATGAACGCCGACAGCCCGTGTGTGCCCTGCGTCTTGTCCGTCACAGCTATCACCACGACGACATCAGCATGACCGCCATTGGTAATGAAGGTCTTGGTGCCGTTCAGCACCCAGCGATCGCCCTTCCGGACAGCGGTGGTGCGCGCACCCGCCGCATCCGAGCCGGAGCCGGGCTCGGTCAGCCCCCATGCAGCCAGCCGCTCTCCCGTAGCCAATTTCGGAATGTAGCGGCAATGTTGCTCCTGATTCCCCGCCAGATAAATGTGGTTCAGCCCCAGCGAGTTATGCGCTGCCATGATGATCCCGATCGAGCCATCGACGGCAGAGATCTCCTCGATCGCCGTCATGTAATCGACATAGCCCAGTTCGGCGCCGCCCAGTTCGGCGGGCATGAGCATGCCCAGCAGCCCCATCTGGCCAAGCTGATTGACAACGGTCGAGGGAAACTCGCTCGCCTCGTCCCACTCCATGACGTGCGGCGCGATTTCCTTCGCGGCAAAGGCGCGTATTTCGCGGCGCAGTTGCTCCTGCTCCTCGGTCAGGCGGAACGAGTGGCTGGCTGCGTTGGGGAG
>DATBCB010000127.1:0-5816 GCA_036270675.1 Acidobacteriaceae bacterium
CCTGCTGGGGTGCCGCGCGGCCGAGGTCGTCTTCACCAGCGGCGGCACGGAGAGCGATAACCTGGCCCTGACCGGGGTGCTCAAGCCCGGCGACCACCTGATCACCAGCGCGATCGAGCACCATGCCGTGCTGCATACGGCAGAGCGGCTGCACGATCGTGGTGTCGAACTCACACTTCTGCCCGTCGATGCGTCCGGCGTGGTTGATCCGGACAACGTACGCCGTGCCCTGCGTCCGAATACGCAGCTCATCAGCGTGATGATGGCCAATAACGAGATCGGGACCTTGCAGCCGGTGGCCGAGATCGGCGCCATCGCCCAGCAAGCGGATGTGTACTTCCATACCGACGCGGTGCAGGCCGCGGGCAAGCTGCCCATCGATGTGGCGGCGATCGGCTGTGATCTGCTGACCATCTCCGGCCACAAGTTCCATGGACCGCAGGGCATCGGCGCGCTTTACATCCGGCGGGGCACGCATCCGGAACCACTGCTCTTTGGCGGCCCGCAGGAGCGCCAGCGCCGCGCGGGAACGGAGAACCTGGCGGGCATCGTCGGACTGGGCCATGCAGCAGAGATGGCGCAGACCTTTGCCGCCGGCGATGGTCCAGCGCGGCTTGCTGCGCTGCGCGACCGCCTGGAGCAGAACGTGCTGGCGCGCGTGGATGAGGCCGGTATCTATGGCGGACAAGCCCCGAGAGTACCGAACACCACGAACATCTGGTTCGATCATCTGGAAGGCGAGGCGCTGGTGATCGCGCTGGACCTGAAGGGGCTGGCGGTGTCTGGCGGATCGGCCTGCACGTCCGGCGCCATGGATCCATCGCATGTGATGGCAGCGATGGGCGTGCTGCCGGGGCGGGCGCGCGCCAGCCTGCGCTTCAGCCTGGACACAGGCGCCACGGAGAAGGACATCGACTTCGCGCTGGAACTGGTGCCAGCCGCGGCGGCGCGGCTGCGGGAGTTGTCGCCGTTCTACAAGCCGGCCGCGAACGCGGCGCCCGAGCCCGCCGGAAGCTCGATTTAGCACATAGGATTTTGTGACCGAGACAGTAACCAATTCGAATACGGATCGCGTCCGCAACGGGGTGGCGCCGCGAACGATCGCGGTAGCCCCGCGAACGATTGCGGTAGCGATGTCCGGCGGCGTCGACTCTTCGACCGTAGCGGCCATGCTGCAGGCCGAGGGACACACGCTCATCGGGCTCACCATGCAGCTGTGGAACCAGCGGCGTCTTGCCGGCCGCGAGGGTATGCCGGAGGAGGTGCAGGGCCGCTGCTGCTCGGTGGACGATGTCTACGATGCGCGGCGCGTGGCCGAGCGGCTGGGCATTCCTTACTACCTGGTCAACCACCAGGAGCGCTTCGAGCGCGAGGTGGTGAAGCCGTTCGTGGCCGAGTATCTGGCTGGGCGCACACCGATTCCCTGCAGCCTGTGCAACAACCATCTCAAGTTCGATCAGTTGCTCTTGACCGCGTGGCAGATCGGTGCAGAGTTGATTGCCACCGGTCACTACGCGCGCAACGAATACGATGAGACCAGCGGCCGCTGGCTGCTCAAGCGGCCAGCCGATGCGAGCAAGGACCAGACTTACTTCCTCTTCGGCCTGACGCAGGAGCAGCTTGCTCATACGCTGTTCCCGCTCGGCGGCTATACCAAGCCTGAGGTGCGGGAGCAGGCGCGCGCCTACGACCTGGGCATCGCCACCAAGCCGGACTCGCAGGAGATTTGTTTCATTCCGGGCGGCGACTACAAGCGATTCATCGATGCCTATCTGAACGAGCAGGGCGAGACGATGCCGGACTCGAGCGGCGAACTGGTAACAACCGCGGGCACCATTGCCGGACACCACGAAGGCATCCATCAGTTCACCGTGGGCCAGCGCAAGGGACTGGGCATTGCGTCACCGTCGCCGTTGTACGTGCTCTCCATCCATCCGGAGAGCCGCCGCGTCACCATCGGCAGCGAGAACGACCTGCTCAGCCGCACACTGGTCGCCCGCCAGCTCAACTGGATCTCCGTTTCCGACCTGGTTAAGCCGATGCGTGTCCGAGTGAAGGTGCGGCATCGCCACGAGCCTGCGCTCGCGACCGTCGAGAAGAGCGGGCCCGACGAGGTGACTGCCACCTTTGACGAGCCGGTACGCGCCATCACGCCGGGACAAGCTGCTGTCTTCTATCAGGACGACGTGGTGGTGGGTGGCGGCTGGATTGTATAGCTAACGTTCCCCACCCTCCCCCTCCCCGACACCGGGAGAGGCGATCGTAAACGATTTGTTTTGTTCGATTTATACCTTCTTCCGACAGCTAAATTCGTCACCCCACTAGAGTTACGCGTAAATTCGTCCAGACATAAGGACTTAGGGGACAGCAAGTCAGCCAAAAGCAAAAGCCCACGGAGATTGTCCGCGGGCTTTTGTTGATCTATTTCCAGTGTAGCAATCCGGGTGGGCTGAAGTGGCAGATTCTTGCAGGTTTTTCCCGGAATGGGCGCGGACATTTGCGGCGTATCCGAGAAACAGCAGGCTCTCCATTGCGCGCCTGACTAGTACGGGTCCTGCTCCACTTTGCGCACGATCACTGTCGCGCGCGCGCCGTTGGAATGGGGCCGCTTGCGGCGCAGCGAGCCCAAGCCTGCGCGCAGCCCCTCGAACACGCCGTTGAGGTGACGGAGAGGAGCCGCGATGCTTTCCTGCACGGCCGCTGTCGCATGGCCGATACCGTTGAGTGTGCTCGAGACGATGTGATCGACGCGCGCAGCCTGCTGATGCGTGCGCTCCACCATATCGCTCACCGATACGGTGATGTGCTGCGCCTCGCTGCGCATGATGTCGCTGACCTCAACCAGGTTCGAGGTAATGTGCTTCAGCTTGGGCGAAAGTTCGTCGACCAGCGCATGCGCGGAGGCCACCATCGGGCCGAGATGAGGAGCGATTGTGGTCTCATACTGATCCAGTACCTTATGGAAGCGTTTGCGCGCGTCCAGCGCGATTTTGACGAGCGCCGCAAGAACCACGATCATGACCAGGACACCCACGCCGATGACAATGGTGAGTGCCAGCAATACACCACTGAGTGCGTCTTGCATGTGTGCCGCTTCCTCAAGGTCGTGTGACAGATCAGTGTGAATCAGGAGAGGCCGCGAACCGTGTGGTACGATTTCGCGGCACTCCCTGGAACCGGCGGCATTGCCCGTGCCGGCTTACGTCGTGCGATAGGCCTGCTGGCCGGCTTCCACCGCGTTCGAAATCCGGTCGGCGTCCTCGCCGGAGGTATTGTGGTAGGCGCGCTTGCCTTCCTCGACGGCGGTATTCACCTTGTCGACCTGCTCGCTGACCGCCTCGCGTCCGCGATCGACATACTGGTTCCACTGTGCGCGTCCGCGATCGACCGCGTCCTTGCCCCGATCGACATATTCATTCAACTGATCCCGGCCGTGATCGGCGAATTCCGTCACCTTCTCCGCTGCCTTGCGGGACCGCTGGCGGACATACTCTGAGCCTTCCTTCGCAGAGGAAGCCAGATCGTCGCGTGTTTCAGAACCCGCTTTGGGCGCGTACAGCACACCGACTGCGGCGCCGATTCCCAGGCCAACGAGAAACCATCCAAAACCACTTCTATCAGCAGACATATACGCCTCTCCTTACTCCACGTTCGTTACTCGCAGGCAGCGCCTTTAATACAGGCAAGCGCCCCAGCCCTGCGCTGCTCTCGCTGTGTCTTAACACCATAGATGCCTGGCTGGGGGCAACTGCTGCCAAATCGGACCCCTCATCGTCTCACGAATAAAGCGTTGCCGGTCTTTCGATCTCACCTAGGTTTCGTCGCGGCTGTAGCCGATGGCGAGAACTTGTCAAAAAGAAACGCGACATTCCCCCGGCACGCGTTCAGAATAGAGATGTTCAAGGACCCGTACAGAACTAGCCGGCTCCCCTGGAAAGGATATTGTGATGACTCATCTGTTCACTCGACGGACGCTGCAGGCTGGGCTGCTCACCGGCACTCTGCTGGTGGCGGCAGGATGCAAGCAGCTCTCACCCAAGGCCAATGAAACCCCTCAGCCGGCAGCGACGCCCGCCTCAGCGCCGGCACCGGCGCCGCGCAGCGATCAAGAGATTGCCAACGATATCCAGAGCCGCATCGACGGCGAATCGGCATTGAACGGCCAGAACATCAAGGTGAGCGTGAATGGCGGAACCGCGACCCTGAACGGCACCGTGAATAACGACGCCGCGCGGGCGCTTGCCGCGGCGGACAGCGGAGCGGCTACGGGAGTGCGCACCGTCATCAATGATTTGACGGTGGCACCGCAGCAGGCGGCAAAACAGGCGCCCGCGCCAAGGCCGGAGCGTCATCACCGGCCGGAGCGGAGTGCGCCGCCGACCGACCAGGCGATGGATCAACCGGCGTCTCCGCCTCCGCCATCACAGCAGGCACCCCCGGCACCCCCGGCGGCGCCGCCGAAACCACCGGCCCCGGTCGCCCGCACGGTCTCTGTAGCAAGCGGAACCGCGTTGCCGGTCCGGCTGGCAGATGCACTCGACAGCTCTACCACTAAGACTGGGCAGATCATTCACGGCACGCTGGCGGCGGACGTGATCGCCGACAACATGGTGGCGATCCCGCGCGGCACGTCGGTCACCGGGAGGGTGGTGGACGCGAAGGATGCAGCGCACTTCTCCGGGAGCTCGCTGCTGTCGATCGAGTTGACGCAGATTGAACTGAAGGGGCAGCCGGTCCCGGTGAGCACCACGGCGTTCAGCCAGCAGGGCAAGGGGCGCGGCAAGAACACGGCCATGAAAACGGGCGGCGGCGCGGCGATCGGCGCGATCATCGGCGCCCTTGCGGGCGGCGGCAAGGGTGCGGCGATCGGGGCGGCGTCCGGCGGCGGGTTGGGTGCGGGTGTCAACGCGGTCACACGCGGGGAACAGGTGAAGATTCCGGCCGAAACGCTGGTCAACTTCAAGCTGCAATCGCCGATCAGTGTCACCACATCGCGCTCCGCCAATGGTCCGGCGGCGCAGACCTTCAACGATCCCAACGCGGACTCAAGCCCAGACTCAAACCCGGACGCGAACCAGCCTCCGCAGTAGCGCCGGGTCTTTACGATTCTTTCCGGGACGATTCTTGGCTGGCGATTCTTTCCTGCTGAAACAGCAACAGGCCGCTCCGGGTGGAGCGGCCTGTTGTTGTCAGAACACCTGTATTACTGGACGGTGGCTGTGATGGTGGATTTCTGTACGACGGAGCCGCTGGTAGCGGTCACGGTTACGGTATAGCTTCCGGCAGGCGTCGAACCGCCACCGCCGCCGCCTCCACTGCTGCCACCGCCGCAGCCTACCACGCCCACGGCCACGATCAGCAGCAGCAGGCTGAGCATGCGTTGCCAGTTGCGACGCCGGCCGGGCAGTCCGAACAGCAGAATGCCCGCGAGGGCGATGCCACCGGCTGCGTACCACGTGCGATCCGACGGATTGGCTGCCATGTGGACAACCGATTTCGAAGATACGGTGGTCACGGTGAGTGCATCGGTGATCGCTGCTGTTCCGCTGACCGCGACGCTAGGCTGGGCCAGCGCACAGGTAGGTACCGGAGAGCCGGTGCCGGTGACGGCGCAGGTTACGGCGACGGTGCCCGAGAAGCCAGCCTGCGGAGTGATGCTGACGGTTGTGCTGGCCGATCCACCGCTGGGTACGGTGATGGTCGTGGGTGCAGCACCGAGTGTGAAGGTCGGGGTCCCGCCACCGCCTAATGTCGCGGTGCCCGAGGTGTAATTGGTGTCTCCCGGGTAGCTGACCGTGGTGGCGGTATCGGAGACC
>DATBCB010000128.1:0-3733 GCA_036270675.1 Acidobacteriaceae bacterium
GGTGGTCCCGTACTGGGCGGTGTGGCCCTTTGAGACGTTGCTGCTGGCGCGGGAGGGCTTGCGCGAACTGCCGGAGTTCACTGCGGCCCAGCGGCGCGCGCTGGCCGATATTCTGAGCCAGTTGACCATCCGCTACGACAACCTGTTCCAGACCAGCTTTCCCTACACCATGGGGTTCCATCAGGGGCCGGGCGAGGAGCAGCATTTCCATGCACATTTCTATCCGCCTCTGCTGCGATCGGCGACGGTGAAGAAGTTCATGGTCGGCTTCGAGATGCTGGGCATGCCGCAGCGCGACATCCTGCCGGAAGATGCTGCGGCGCGCTTACGGGAGGTGCCGTCGACGCACTACCTGGGGAGCCGCACGTGATGAACCGGGCCAGGGCGGCGGAAGAGGAAATCCAGACCCCGGGTAATGGGGCTATACGGCACGGAGCTGCGCGCGTTCTTGAAAGCGCTGACATTCGCGTGGACGTGGTGCCGGAGCTGGGCGGAAAGTTCATCTCGCTCTACAGCAAGCGGACTGCGACGGAATGGCTGCTGCCTCCGCTGCGCCCGCATGCCGAAGCGAAGACGACGGGCGGATTTGAGGACTGGGACGGAGGCGGCTTCGACGAATGCCTGCCCACGGTAGCCGCGACGGAGACTGCGCCCGATCATGGCGAGGTGTGGAGGCACATCTGGCAGGAGGAGGTGGCCGAAAAAGCATTATGGCTGCGGACGACGGCCCTTGGCGGCGCGGTCGCCTTCGAACGCCGCGCGCGTCTCGAAGGCGGGAGCCTGGTGCTTGACTATGCGGTCGAGAACTTGAGCGACAGGCCGCGAAGCCTGATCTATAGCGCGCATCCGCTGCTTCGCGTAGAGCAGGGGGATTGCATTCTGTTGCCGGCGGAGGTGCGCGAAGTGCAGGTGGAGGGATCGGCGGCCGACCTGCTGGGACGGCGCGGCGACCGCATCGCGTGGCCTAAGCAGACGACCGGCGAAGACCTGAGTGTGGTCGGGGCGCCGGATGGATCGCAGGCGGACAAGCTGTTTGCCGGGCCGGTGACGGACGGCTGGTGCGCGCTGGTGCGGCCGTCGCTCGACGAGGGCCTGGAGCTGACATTCACGAGCGATGTGCTCCCGTACCTGGGGCTTTGGATATGCCGCGCGGCTTGGCCGGAGTCCGGCGCAGCGAAACAGTACACGGTCGCCTTTGAGCCGGCGAGCTCGCCCAACGACAGCCTTGCGGACGCCGAGCGGGATGGCACTGCGTGGCGGCTGGCGCCGGGAGAGCGGCGCGAGTGGAGGTTGCAGTTCCGGCTAGGCAAGCGGCAGGAAATCGAAGCGCATGCGGGAGGGGCCAATGATCGCGATTGAGCCGCTGCTGCGCCAGCATGCTGAACGCTTTGGAACCGCGGAGCGCGCTTTCCAGGCGCCGGGGCGCGTGAACCTGATTGGCGAGCATACCGATTACACCGGAGGGCTGGTGATGCCGGCGGCCATCGACTTCAATACCGTCGCAGTGGTGGGTCCGGCGAAGAACGGCAGGAGCATCATCCGCTCAGTCGATTTTCCGAAGGAGTTCGAGTTTGACGCGAGCGCGCTCTCCGAGAAGCCGCAACACGACTGGACGGATTATCCGGCCGGTGTGCTGTGGAGCCTCGGGCAATCCGGCGTGGTGGCGCCGCAGTTCACCATGACGCTCAAGGGCGATGTGCCGCTGGGTGCGGGGCTGAGCTCCTCTGCTTCGATCGAGGTTGCCGTCGCCTTCGCTGCGCTGGCGCTGGCGGGGAAGTCGATGGCTCTGACCGATGTGGCCCTTGCCTGCAAAAAAGCCGAGAACGGATTTGTCGGTGCGCAGAGCGGCATTATGGACCAGTACATTGCCTGCTGCGGGGTGAAGGACCATGCGCTGGTGATCGATACCCGCGATTTGAGTTCGCGGGCAGTACCGCTGCCGGCGGATGTGCGGCTGGTCATCTGCAACTCGATGGTGAAGCACTCGCATGCGGGCGGCGAGTACAACCAGCGCCGCGCCGAGGTGGACGAGGGAAGCCATGCGCTGCGCGCTGCGAACCCGAAGATTCATGAGCTGCGCGACGCCACGGTGGCGGACCTGGAGAAGGCGCGTGGCTCAATGTCGGAGAATGCGTACCTCCGCTGCCGGCACATCATCACGGAAAATGCGCGAGTGGAAGAGGCTGCGCGCGCGCTGGCGGCAGGCGACATGAGGCGCATGGGCGAATTGATGTATGAGGCCCACGCCAGCTATCGCGACGATTTTGCGGCAAGCTGTCCGGAGGCCGACCTGCTGGTGGAACTAGCGGCGATGCAGCCCGGTGTTATTGGAGCGCGGCTGACCGGCGGAGGCTTTGGCGGCTGCACCGTGAACCTGGTCGAAGCCGCACAGGCCGAGCCTTTCCGCGAGAGCATTCACCGGGCATATCTGGAGCGCGCCGGGATCGATGCCGACATCTATCTATGCCAGGCGGCTCAAGGGGCATCGGAGTTTTCGCTTGTAAGCGATCTGCCGGCACCTCCGCTCCTGATGTAGTTTCAAGGCATGCGTCGCCTGCTGCCCGCACTGCTTCTGGTTATCGCTTCGCTGCCATTTGCGCATGCCGCCTCGCATGCGAAGCCCTCGGTCATCGAGGTTCCAAACGCGGACAATCGCGCGGAGCAGCTTGCGAAGCACTACGTGGTGCTGGTCTCGCTCGACGGCTTTCGCTACGACTACGCGAAGCTCTATGGCGCGCCGCATCTGGATGCGATGGCAAAGGAAGGCGCGACGGCGCCTGACGGCATGCTGCCCGCGTATCCGTCGGTCACCTTTCCCAACCACTACACGCTGGTGACGGGACTCTATCCCGAGCACCACGGCATCGTGGCGATGAGCTTCTACGATCCGGCGCGTAAGGAGCGGTATGCATTCAACGATGCGAAGACGGCGACGGACGGAAGCTGGTATCGCGGAGTGCCGCTGTGGTCGCTGGCGGAGAAGCAGGGGATGCGCGCGGCGTGCTTCTTCTGGCCCGGATCGGAGGCCGAGATTGCCGGAGCGCGGCCCAGCTACTACCTGAAATATGACGACACGGTGCCGGACGAACAGCGCGTGGATCAGGTGGTCGATTGGCTGAAGCTGCCAGCAGCGAAGCGTCCGCATTTCGTCACGCTGTACTTCGGCGAAGTCGACCACGCCGGTCACCAGTATGGCTCGGATGCGCCGGAGACGCGCGCGGCGGTGCGCCATGTCGATAGCGTGATTGGAGCGCTGCGTGCGCATCTGGCGAAGCTGCATCTGCCGATCGATCTGGTCGTGGTCTCCGACCACGGGATGGCAGCGGAGCAGGGCGGCTGGATCGATCTGGACCAGTATGCGGATTTCAGCGGAGTGCAGACGGTGGGCGCGCTGATGTATCCGGATTCCGAGGAGGCGGCCGCGAAGCTCTATGCGAAGTTGCGCGTTCAGAGTGACAAGTTCAAGGTGTACCGGAGGAGCAAGATGCCGGCGGAGCTGGATTACACGGGCGAGCCGCGCATTGGGGACCCGGTGGTGGTGCCGACTGGGCCGTATTCGATTCGGGTGCACGGGCCCGCCGATCCGGCGAGTGACCATCCCCCGAATAAAGGCGTACATGGTTACGATTCCCACGTTGTACCGGAGATGCGCGCAATCTTTTATGCGGAAGGGCCAGACATTCGGAGAGGGACCACGTTGAAGCCGTTCGAAAACGTGAATGTCTATCCGTTT
>DATBCB010000129.1:0-3304 GCA_036270675.1 Acidobacteriaceae bacterium
AAGCAGCGCATCGAGAACCGTACGGCGCGCGTGGGCATCATCGGACTGGGATATGTGGGGCTGCCGCTGGCACTGCTCTTCAGCGAAGAGCGCTTTCGCGTGACCGGCTTCGATATCGACGAAGCCAAGGTAAAGACATTGAACGGCGGCGGATCCTATATCGTCCGCATTCCTCCCACAGAGATTGCGCGGGCACAGACGACGGGTTTCGAAGCGACCAGCGATTACGATCGCCTGCGCGAGATGGACGTGGTGCTGATCTGCGTTCCCACCCCGCTGAATGAATATCATGAGCCGGATCTGAGCTATATCACCGATACCGTCAAGGCACTGGCTCCGCGCTTGCGTGCGGGACAACTGATCGTGCTGGAGAGTACGACCTATCCGGGTACGACAGAAGAAGTGGTCGTTCCGCTGCTCGAGGAGGGCAACGGAACGGGCTTGCGCGTTTTAGGCAGCGCGGACGGGCAGGGCGATGTTCACGTGGCCTTCTCGCCCGAGCGCGAGGACCCCGGCAACGATACGGTCGCGCGGCGGGACATTCCGAAGGTAGTCGGCGGCGTGGATCCGATAGCGACGCAGATTGGCTCCGCGCTTTACGGCACCATCTTCAATCGCACCGTGCTGGTGAGCAAGCCGGCGGTGGCGGAGATGACCAAGCTGCTGGAGAACATCTACCGCTCGGTGAATATCGCGCTGGTGAACGAGCTGAAGCAGTTGTGCGCGCGCATGGACATCGATATCTTCGAGGTGATTGACGCCGCGAAGACCAAGCCGTTCGGCTTTCAGCCGTTCTATCCCGGGCCGGGACTGGGCGGCCACTGCATTCCCATCGATCCCTTCTATCTCTCATGGAAGGCGAAGCAGTACGACTTTCGAACCCGATTCATTGAGCTGGCCGGCGAGATCAACGGCCGGATGCCATATTACGTGGTGGATGAGACCGCCGCCGCGTTGAACGAGCATCGCAAGCCGCTGAAGGGCTCGCGCGTGCTGGTGCTGGGCATGGCCTACAAGCGCGACATTGACGATCTGCGCGAATCGCCGTCGCTGACCATTATTGAGCTGCTGCAACGGCGCGGTGCATTGGTGGACTACAACGATCCATTCTTCCCGACCGTTGGCCGCGGCCGGCACTACGACCTGCACATGCGCAGCACGTCGCTGGAGAAGATCGGCGAATACGATTGCGTGCTCATCGTGACCGACCACTCCAGCTATGATGTGGCGGCGATTGTGCGGGACGCGCAACTGGTGGTGGACACGCGCAACGCAACGCGGGGGATCGACTCGCCCAAGATTGTTCGCTGCTGAGGCGTGTAGCCTGCTTTATCTGGACTTCTTTGCGCTGACGGCAGCGATCGCCTTTTCGGTGAGCTGCTGTTTTGTCTTCGGCATCTCGGCCCAGGGATCATGGGCGAGACGTTTCCGCCACTCGTCAAAGTTTGCAACCAGGCAGCGTGGCGGAGCCTCTGTCTTGAGCTCACTCCAGGCCATGGGCACGGAGACCGGAACCCCACTCCGGCTGCGCGGCGAATAGGGCGCCACGGCTGTCGCTCCACGCTCATTGCGCAGATAGTCGAGATAGATGCGGCCGGTACGCGCGGCCTTGGTCATCTTGGTGATGTAGAGAGAAGGGTTCTCCGCCTCCATGGCGAGCACGAACTGGTGCGCGAATTCTTTGACGGTGGGCCAATCATGTTCGCACTGAATCGGTGCAACGACGTGCAGGCCCTTGCCACCAGTACTTTTCAGGAAAGATTCCAGGCCCAGTTTCTTGAATCGTGTCCGAACCTCCGCTGCTGTTGCGGCGAGGGTCTTCCAGTCGATGCTTGCGTCTGGATCAAGATCGAAGATGATTCGGTCGGGATGCTCGAAGTCGCTGGCAGGAGCACCCCAGGGGTGCAGCTCAAGGACGTTGAGTTGGCCGAGCTCCGGAAGGACGCCGGCATCGGAAAGCATGATGTATGGCTCAGGCTTCCCGCTTTTGCGATCGACGATCTCGACCGAGCTGATCCCCTTGGGGAGGCCGGGCTTCACATGCTTCTGAAAGAAGCATTTTGCGGCTGTTCCCGAAGGGCAGCGCACGATGCTGAGCGGGCGATCTGCGATGTGCGGCAGGATGTGGCTGCCGGCTTCGGCATAGTAGGCGACGAGCTGCTGTTTGGTAAGGCCGCTCTCACGATCGATCACCTTATCCGGATGCGTCATGCGCGGTAGGGCGGGGGCGGTGTGCGCTTTCGTGGCAGATGCGGAATCGCTGCGGCCCTTCGCCGCCTTCTGGGCGCTGCGCGCGTTCGGTATGCCGGTGGGCTTCTCGCGCACTACTTCGGCCGCGGGTTTGTCTTCGCGCAGCCCTTTGAAAGAAGCCTGGCGGACGAGGTTGTCGGCAGTCCAGGTGCTGAAGGCCACCTCGGCGACAAGCTGCGGTTTCACCCAGTGCGCGCCGCGGCGGTCTGCGGTGTTCACGGCCACAAATGGGTTCTTGTCGGAGCGAATTGATTCCAGTCGTTCACGTAACTGTGCTTGATACTTTTGCGTAAATCCGGTGCCGGTGCGGCCGGCATAGATGAGCTTTCCGTCCTGGTAATAGCCGAGCAGGAGCGCGCCGATTCCGTTGCCGCCCTTCGACGGCAGGGTGAAGCCGCCGATGACGAACTCCTGACGCAGGCCGCATTTCACCTTCACCCAACTGGCGCTGCGGCCGGAGAGATACACGCTGTCGGCGCGCTTTGAGACGATACCCTCTGCACCATGGCGGCACGCCTCATCGAAGATGGCAGCTTTCTCGTCGCGGACGTGCTCGCTCACGCGGACTGCCTCATCGTCTAACGCTTGGATGAGATCTGCGAGTAAGGTTTTGCGCTCCGTGAGCGGCAGATTGCGCAGCGAGTGTCCATCGAGATGCAGCAGATCGAAGACGTAATAATGCAGCGCGTGCTTGGCGCCCTCCTGAAAGGCAGTCTGCAGCGCTGCGAAGCTGCTGATGCCGCGCTCGTCGAGCACGATGACTTCGCCATCCAGCAGCGCGGCTTTTGCGGGGAGCGCCTCAAGCGAGGTTGCCAGCGTCCGCATGCGATGGGTCCAGTCCAGACCGCTGCGGGTCAGGAGCTGCACCTTGCCGCCTTCAAAGCGCGCCTGCATGCGATAGCCGTCGAGCTTCAGCTCGTGCAGCCAGTCTTTGCCCATAGGGGGCCGCTCCGATGTGGAGGCGAGCTGCGGTGGAATGAATTTGGGCAGCGGCTCGACCTTTGCACCTTTCGGGATAGCGATGCTGCTGCGCTTCTTCGTAGCTTTTTTCTTC
>DATBCB010000130.1:0-4029 GCA_036270675.1 Acidobacteriaceae bacterium
TCGCGCGTTTCCGGATCAACGGTCTGGTACTCCTCTTCAATGCCGAGCGTGAAGGATGGGCGCATGGTGCGAGGCTCCAGAGGCTGATGTTCGTTAGCTCGTTAGGCTGAGGTCCCCGGGGATTTCGTGGATTTGGCCGCCACTTTTTTGGCAGGCGCCTTCTTCGCCGGCGCTTTCTTTGCGGCGGGCTTCTTTGCGGCAGTCGATCCAGTAGGCTTGGTCACGGGCTGGCCCGAGAGGAACGAGGACCAGACAAATCCGCCTGCGGGCGTTCCGGCGTGCTGATGCGCCTTCTCCACGGCCATCTCGGCAACGGCGTCCACGATCCAGCGGAAGTTTGTCTCGCCCACGGAGTGCACGTCCGCGTCGGGCGCGGGATTCATGAAGTCGATGGCGTAAGGCACGCCGTCCTCCACCGCAAATTCCACCGTGTTCAGGTCATAGCCGAGGGCGCGGCACAGCGTAAGCGCGTCACGCTCGACGCGGGCCAGTAGCTCGGGCGCATAGGCGGGCGGGTCCTTCACATAGCGCTCGTGGAAGGCACGCCGCGGATCGTACGGCATGATATGGACTTTCTTCTGGTTGATCACGTAGCAGCGGAAGTATTCCTGGAATTTGACTGCGCTCTGCAGCGTCATGCACAGGTCGCCGGTCTGGTCGTAGGCCTGGAAGAACTGCTCCCAGTTGTGCACGTGGTAGACGTCGCGCCAGCCGCCGCCATCGAACGGCTTCAGGAAGGCCGGGAAGCCGACATACTCGAAGATGCCCTTCCAGTCGAGCGGATACTGGAGATTGCGCATGGAACGATCTGTTGTGCCGGCCGGATATTGCTTGTGCGGCAAGAGCACAGTGCGCGGCACGGCGACGCCCAGCTTGCGGGCAAGCGCGTAGTTAAAAAATTTGTCGTCCGCCGACCACCAGAACGGATTGTTGATGACGACGGTCCCGGTGAGCGCCGCGTTCTTCAGGAAGCCACGATAGAAGGGGATGTCATGCGAGATGCGGTCGACGATGACCGCATAGCCGCTGGACGCTGCTTCGCGCACGCCGCCGACGTGGACGGATTCCGCAGTGATGTCGGCAAGCTTCATTGCGTTGATGCGCTCGACCAGAGCTCCGGGGAAGGTGTTCTCCATGCCGTACAACACGCCGATCTTTTTCATACTTGCTCCTTCCGTCGTGGGTTCACAATTGCTCCTTCCGTGGCGGGAGTTCGCTGGTAGTGTCCGTCATGCTCATGCCATCAAAGATAAACATTCATCATGTGCTGCCAGGTGGGCCAGTCGTGGCTGTTCCAACTGTCCCATACAGCGAGCTGGTGGTGGACGCCGCGGCTGCCCAGCAGATGGGAGAGACGCTGGTTCTGGGGCAGGCACTGGTCGTCCCAGCCGGTGGCCAGCACATAGGTATTTTGCCGATAGCGGTCCAGATACCAGGGGTCGCTCATGTTCGCCAGGTAGTGAGGCGGTGTGTTGAAGTAAACATCCTGATCGTAATAGCCGTGCAGAAAATGTGAGATATCGAAGGCGCCGGACATGGAGAGGAAGCCGGTAAAGACGTCCGGGTGACGCAGCGCGATGTTCACTGCGTGGTACCCGCCAAAGCTGCAGCCAAGACTGATGAGGTGCCGGTTGTCATTCTTTAGCCGGACCAGCGGCAACACCTCGTTCAGGATGTATTCCTGGTATTGCATCTGGCGCGCGATGCGCCAGCGCGGCGGTACGTTGCGGTTGTACCAGCTCTCGGAGTCAAGCGAGTCGACGCAATAAAGCTGGATCTCGCCGTTGTCGATCTTGTGGCCGATCGAGCCGACCATGCCGCGATCTTCAAACTCGTAGAAGCGTGCCTGCGAGCTGGGGAAGACGATGGCCGCAACGCCCGCATGTCCGAAGACCAGAAGCTCCATATCCCGGCCCAGACGCTCTGAATACCACTTGCGATATTCGCGATTCATGTTTGCTCGACCGTTCTCCCGCTCCTGGCCGTTCTGTCAACACTGGCTCCAGACGGCCAGCCTTGATAGGCTCTTTCAGAGCACTGAGAGCACTTACTGTAGCAGAGCCGCGGCCGCGTGCCCGCGCCTGTCAGGGATTCGCCAGTTTTACGGAGGCACGTGTACGAAGCAGAGCAGCTTACTCTTGAGCCATCGGGTTTGAAGATATCCAGCCGGAATGCCGCAGCTCCAGATATCACAGAGGTAGTGGAGCCGATCAGCTTCGATGAGCCTATCGTGGTCGGCCGCAATGAGCGCCTGCGGCTGCATCGGCAGTTCGTCTCCACATTTCTTCCCGCGCGGCGGGATGTCATCGTCTCGCTGCCCCCGGATCATTTCCAGTCGCAACGACGGTATCCGGTCCTCTATCTCCAGGATGGACAGAATCTTTTCGACGGCGCGACCAGCTTTGTCAAGGGGAGCTTCTGGGATGTGCAGACGACCAGCGACCGGTTGATCCGCGAGGGGATGATCGAGCCGCTCATCGTGGTGGGCATCTACAACACCGGCATCGAGCGCATGGAGGAGTACACGCCCATGCGCGATCGCAACCTTGGCGGCGGCAAGGCGAAGCTCTATGGACGCCTGCTGGTGGAAGAGCTGAAGCCCTGGGTGGACCAGAACTATCGCACGCTCGAGGGGCCCGCGCACACCGGCGTCGGGGGTGCGTCGCTGGGTGGTCTGGTGTCTCTCTATCTCGGACTTACCTGGCCGCATGTCTTCGGACGGCTGGCGGTGCTGTCGCCTTCGGTGTGGTGGGCGAGCGGCGAGATGCTGCAGTACGTCCGTCGCACGCGCCCGGAACCGCGGCCGCGCATCTGGCTGGACATGGGGCTGGCCGAGGGGCCGGCGATGATCAGCAAATGCGATGAACTGCATCGCCTGCTGCAGCGGCGTGGCTGGCGCGACGGCATCGAGATGCAATACCTCCGTGTGCCCGGCGGCCGTCACAACGAGGACGCATGGGCCAAGCGCGTCGATCCGTTCCTGCGTTTTCTCTTTCCTGTGAAGTGACTCGGCTAGCATAGAGCGATGACAAATGTTTCCGCGGAGGCCCTGCTGTTCGACATGGACGGGGTGCTCATCAACTCCATACCCGTAGTGGAGCGGGTCTGGTCGCGCTGGGCCGCCAACCGAGGCCTCAATGTGGAGGAAGTCCTGCACCATGTGCATGGACGTCCCAGCATTACCAGCCTGCGCGATCTGCTGCCCGATATCGACCACGAGGCTGAGAATTCCATCATCGAACAGGCCGAGCTCAACGACGTTGATGGCATCGTTCCGCTGGCCGGCGTGAAGGAATTGCTTAGGGTGTTGCCGGAGGACCGCTGGGCCATCGTCACTTCCTGCACGCGACCTCTGGCGGAGGTGCGGATTCGCGCTGCCGGGCTGCCGCGGCCGAGTGTGGTCATCACCGCCGACGACATCACCTATGGCAAGCCCAATGCCGAACCGTATCTGAAGGGAGCGGCTGGGCTGGGCTTTGTGCCGGAGCGGTGCATCGTTGTAGAGGATGCGCTCGCCGGTATTGCGTCCGGCAGGAACGCCGGTGCGCGGGTCATTGCGTTCACGACGACGACGTCGATTACAAATCTGGTCGCCGCGAAACCTGACTGGATCGTGAAAGATTGTTCGGCGATCCGGCTGGATGCCAGTGTGCCCACCCTGAAGCTGGCGCTCGAAGAGGCCACGGTGGGCGCTCCGTAACTTCGGAGGCGCAACGCCGCTTCGCAGCGGGATCACCGGAGCCACTGCGCTTTGCGGACTTTCGTCATCGCGCGGAGGCATCCCACCCCTTAGTATCTTCATCGATGGCAACCACCGGCCTGACCCACGAACTTCGACGGGTGAACTGGGAGGCGGCGGAGTGGCGCGCGAGCCTGCTCTGTCTTCCAGCCGTTGCCATCGCCTTGATTGCGGGGTTAGGGCTGGGCCATCGCAATGCTGCACTGGTTATGGCGGGCAGCGCGCAGTCGGTGGGCTTTGGCTCCTTTCAGCGGCCGCTGTGGTTCCGCGGTGGTGCCATGGTGCTGGCT
>DATBCB010000131.1:0-2116 GCA_036270675.1 Acidobacteriaceae bacterium
ACGCTCGAAGAGCGGCTGGGCAAGGGCCGGCCGGAACGGAACTCGCATCGATCCCGCGCGGAATGGGCGCTTCAATTGATGATTTTGAGTGCGGGTCACATGCCCAAGGGCGTGGGGGCACCGCATCAAACAACGCCGAAGACAGACCTGCCTACAACCGGCGTGCGCGAGCTGACGGAGCGGCTGGAAACGGCGATCGAATCGCTGGACGCCGCGCTGGACGAGTGCCGGCATCGCTTCGGCATGGAGCGGGTGGGGCGGCATTTCCTGCTGGGACCGCTGCGCATGGACCAGTGGCGCCGCTATCACGTTTTGCATCTGCGGCATCATCTGCAGCAGGTGTGCGACTTGCGGGAGACCATGTCGGTCGAAGTGGCCCACGATCCGGAGATGGCGCGGATTTAGCGCTTTGGTTGAGCGGCGCTTCCCGCCGATCCCGTTTCGAATAGATACAGCAGGTCGCTTCAACAAGCTCAGGGCAGGCTCTTCACTCCGCTGGCACGTGAGCGCTTCACCCCATTCAGTGGAAGAAGTTCAGATACCACCGCAGCGTGTCCAGGCCAAGGAACGAGCAGTAGATTCCCGCGAGTGCCAGAAATGTGCCGAAGGGAACCGCCAGCGGTCCCTCTTGCGTGGTCGCCTTTCGGCCGCGAAATGCCAGCACGAGCAATGCGGTGAGTGCGCCGGTGACCACGGCGAGAAAGAAGACCACACACATCTGGCGCGCGCCGAGCCATGCCGCGATCGCCGCGGCGAGCTTGACGTCGCCCAGGCCGAGTCCCTGCCGGTGGCGTAGCAGCGAGTAGAGCCAGCGCAGCAGCAGCAGAGCCAATGCAGTGGCGCATGCGGAGATGGCGCCTCGCAGCCCCCCTCGCAGCCCGAGGATGAGCGCCGTGTGCCAGGCATAGGCGGCGCCGCGATGCATCTCTCCAATGCCATCGCTGGCGCGATAGAGGATGCCGAGGCCGAGCAACGGCAGGGTGAGGGTGTCGGGCAACTGCATGGTCTCGGCGTCGCATACGGCCAGCGCCAGCAACAAAGCGCAGAAGAGGGAGAAGGCGACACTCTCGACATTGATGCCGCCGGTAAACAGAACATTGCCGACGGTGAGCGCAGCGACGGCCGCTTCCACAAACGGATATCGCCACGCGATGCGCTTCCGGCAGTTGCGGCAGCGGCCGCGCAGCAGAAAGAAGCTGACCAGCGGTATGTTGTCGTGGGCGGCGATGGGCGCTTTGCAGTGCGGGCAATGCGAGGGCGGCCGCACGATGGAACGATGGCGCGGCAGACGGCTGATGCAGACGTTGAGAAAGCTGCCGAAGGCCAGCCCGAAGAGCAGTGCAAAGACGATCTCGATGGTCAGCATCGGCCGGAAAGCGCTCCACGGTGCTGCTGGGAGTATAGGTGCTGCTGAGGAGTATAGGTGCTGCTGGGGAGTATGGTGGGGCCGATGCAACTGGATAGGGGGCACCATACCGTGCACCTGGGTAGGGCAGGCGAGCGGCCCCAGGCGAAGGTCGTTTAAAGTGGTTGGCATGAGCCAGGAGACCCCGGACGCCGGCGCACTGTTTCAGGAGAGTGTGGCGATCATGGCGCGGCTGCGCGCGCCGGGCGGCTGCCCCTGGGATCGCGAGCAGAGCTTTGCCACCATCCGCAAGTACACGCTGGAAGAAACCTACGAAGTGCTGGATGCGATCGAGCGCGAGCACTGGGGAGATCTGGCCGAGGAACTGGGCGATCTGCTGCTGCAGGTGCTGTTCTACGCACAGATGGGCGATGAGGCGGGCTACTTCTCAATCGTCGATGTGATCGGGCACCTGAACCGCAAGCTGATCCGGCGGCATCCGCATGTCTTTGGCGAAGAGGCAAGCGCGGCCGCGGGCAATCGCGCCGAAGTAGACGCGGCCAGAGCATCCGAGGCCGCCGGCGTGCTGGCGAATTGGGAGGCCATCAAAAAGGCCGAAAAGAATCAGGCCGAAAAGTCGCAGGACGGCATCTCCGCATCGCTGCTGGACGAGGTGCCGCGCCGCTTTCCGGCATTGCTGGAGGCGGCGAAGCTGGGCAGCAAAGCGGCGAAGGTCGGCTTCGACTGGCCGGATCGCGCCGGGTTGGTGGA
>DATBCB010000132.1:0-4133 GCA_036270675.1 Acidobacteriaceae bacterium
AGGGCGCCCTGGTTCTGCGTGAGCACCGAGGTGCGGATGCGCGGGATGTTGTCGAGATAAATGCGGGAGAGCGCGAGGTGGCGCAGGTACTCCCCGGTGCTGATCTCGATGCCGCCCAACTGGTTTCCAAGCTGGGTGAAATACGGCTTGAAGGTCCAGCAGAGGAAGCTTTTGAGGCCCCCGCCGAGCGAACTTACTTCGTCCTGGAAGGCGCGGGTGCGTTCAAGGTGCTCGATGCGCTCGTCGAGCGATTCGTCGAAGCCGATGACCATGGTGGCGGTGGTGTTGAGGCCCGCTTCGAGAATGGCGCGCTGGGCAGCGAAGTATTGGGCTACCGTGTATTTGAATTTGGAGTGGCGGTGGCGGAATGCTTCGGTCAGGATTTCCGAGCCTCCGCCGGTGATCCAGCGCACGCCTGCGGCTTTGAAGCGGGCGGCGGCTTTCGCATACGAGAGCCTGGCGTGGTCGGCGAGGTAGAGAAACTCGGCGATGGTGAGCGCGTAGAACTCCAGTGTGTCGCTGTAGCGGTGACGAATGGCGGAGAATAGGCCGCAGTAGTAGTCGAGCGGCAGATGCGGGTTGAAGCCGCCGTTGAACGCGGCGAGATCGCCGCCGAGCGCGAGCAGCTCATCTAATTTGGAAAAAACCGCTTCGCGGGAGAGGACGTAGCCGCCCTCCTGGCCGGGGAGCTTGTAGAAGGCGCAGTAGTCGCACTGGGCGACGCAGACGTTGGTGTAGTTGATGATGCGCATCACCATGTAGGTGGCGCGGTCCTCGGGGTGAAAGCGGGCGCGGACTCGAGTCGCCAGATTGCGGAGTTCGGCGTCGGTGGCGTGCTGCCAGAGGTGGCGGGCGTCGTCGGGCGTGATGCGGTCGCCGGCGTGGATCTTTGCGGCTATCGTGTCCGTTGCGCGATTGGCGAGGGTGGCCACGTTTTCATTGTATGGCGGCGATCTGCCATCGAGGCAGAGGCGCCTGCGGCGCGTTCCGTTGAGTCCGCTTCCCTTTGGTCGCTCACGTTTGGTTTCGTGGCTGACCTGGCTCTCCCACATCTCAGAAGCGAGATGCGGGGCACCCATGTTGGCGGCACTGACCGCAAACAGCAGGTCTCTCCACTCCGCGCCTACGGCGCTCCGGTCGAGATGACGAGTGGTGAGTCTGGCGCTGCGTTACTCGCCCGCGCTTGCGAGCGGGGCGGCTGGGAGTTGCTTCAGCGTTTCGAGGTCTTTGGGGAGCTTCTTCCATTGCTGCTTCTTGAGCAGCAGCTCGCCGGGGGCGGTGCGGGCGAAGTAGCGCTCGATGTCGGCGCGGATGGCGGGATCGATGGGCTGCAGGGTTGGCTTGGGCGCAGGCTGCTGCGCTGTGTCCGGCGGTGGAGCGGGCGCCGGTGCGGGAGCGGACGGTTTGGCGGATTCGGAACCTGATTGGCTGCTCGCAGAGGGGCTACCGGCCTGGTGTACATCGACAGGCTCCGGCGGAGGCCAAGGCGCGGAGGGTGTCGGCGGCGGGGCTGGCGGTCGCGGCTTGACCAGCAGGGCGAGGTAGCGGGCGTAGGTCTGATCGGCAAGCGCGTATTCGGCCGGTGCGGTGGGCTTGCCGGTGTCGAGATCGAGCGAAGGAAGGTGCAGCGACGAAGGGTGATCGGGCGGCTCCGCGGCGAGATGATCGAGCGACTGGTCATAGTGGTCAACGACCGTATCCATGCCGGTGAGAAATGCCTTTTGCGCGTCGGCGCTGGGAACGCGCAGATCCAGATCCTTGAGCGGACCGATCTTGGGAACGAGCTTCAGTAGGAAGGCGAGCACGCGCGTGCCGAAGCCGGGACGGTGGTAACTGTTGCCGAAGCGCTTCTGGTAGTCGGCCTTGTTGACGCGATAGATCAGCTTTTTGGGAACGAATGTGGGTTCAGCCTGCTGCATCTTCTTGCCATAGTCAGCGACGGCGACCTGCGTCATCTTCGGTAGCAGGATGCTAACGGTTCTGCGGTAGGTGCCGATGGCGAGGTCTTCCTTGGTAAGCACCTGGTTGAGCGGCAGACCATACGTGTCGAAGAAGGCGCGTTCGAAGACGGGCTTGGCCACCTGGAAGCCGATGAAGTCGTGGAAGGCCTCCGGAGCATAACGATGCTGCACCACCTCGAGAACGTCGAAACCGAACTCGGTCTGCAGGTGAGCGCGCGGGTTTTCGTCATAGGTAACGACGGGGCCGTAGCGGCGGCGCAGCTTGGGGTATTCACTGGCGGTGGCGCGATTGACGGCGGGGTGGCCGAGGGCGTCCGAGGTGTAGTGGGCGAGGGCGCCGAGGGCGAAGGCGTACTCGTTCGGATTCTGCGCCTCGCGGATGAGGTTGGAGACGAAGTCGCCGGAGCGGACGTAGTGGGTCATGTCCGAGAGCAGTTTGCTGCCGAAGGGGTAATAGCCGATGTCCTGGATGATGGCGCCGCCGTAGGCGTAGGCGTGGGCTTCCTTGATCTGCTCCGGCGTGATGCCGGGATAACGGCGCTGGAGCAGTGGGATGATGTGGGATTTCCAGGCGAGGTCGACGACCTGCTCATGCGAGAGGACGGAATAGGCATGTGCGGGCTGCGGCGGAATGAGGAGAAGCAGAATGAGCGCGAGGGCAAGAAGGCCGCGACAGCGCGTTTGGTGATTCGCGGGAGGTTTCAACATATTCGGTTGATTTCGATGCATTCGGTTGGTTTCGATGCACGATAGTGGGTGCACGGCGGGAAGGGTGATTATTCCACACCCGAGAAATGCCGTCATGCCCCAAAGTCGTTGCAACCGCGCGCGGTGGCCGGCGCGGCGGGGAGGCAAAAGCATTTGGGTGTGCGGGATAGAGCAGTTATGCTGAAGCGGGAAGCATTCTCGCTATCGGTGCACGAGTTTTCCTGCGCCGAGCGTACTCCGCGACCTGAGTAATCAGCGAAGATGCTTTCAGCGCCCACGTTGCCGCTGCCCAGACCACATTGTCAGAGGAGACGAATGTCAAACGAACAGCGGAATTTTCTTGCTCTTCCCTATGAAGAGCTGGAAGAGCTGAACCTGAAGGCGAAGGATCAGCGGCGGAAGCGCGTGGCGACCGATACGGTACGCGAGGAGCGGCTGAAGTACCTGACGGATGAGAAGCGCATCAAGGCAGTGACAGTGATGTTCAGCGACCTGGAAGGCAGGCTGCACATGCTGGATTACGACAAGAAGTTCCTGCTGAAGAGCTGGGACAACCTGACCTTTGACGGCTCGTCGATTCGCGGCTTTACGGCGCAGCGCGAGAGCGACCTGCGGCTGTTTCTGGACTGGGGCTCGTTCTACTGGGTGCCGGAGGACTATTTCGGCGGCGGCAAGGTGCTGGTGTTTGCCGACGTGATCGACAAGGGCGGCACACCCTATGCGGCCGACGTGCGCGGCGTGCTGAAGAATTTTGCTGACGATAAGTTCGCGAAAGAAGGCTATACGCTGAATGCCGCGAATGAGATTGAGGGCTTCCTGTTCCAGGGCGTGGATGCAGAGCAGCACTTCTTCCAGAAGCAGCGCTTCGATTACGTGAATACCGGCGGCTACTATCATTCGCTGCCCGGTGATCCGCTGCGCACCTTCATCGACACCGCGGCCGAGGTGCAGCGCGCGCTGGGCTTTGAGAATGAGAAGGACCATCCGGAGGTGGCGCCGTCGCAGTTTGAGATCAACTACAGCTACGGCGATGCGGTCGGGGCGGCGGACCAGATCCAGCTGTATAAGCTGATCTGCCGGCAGGTGGCGACCAAGATGGGGCTGACGGCGAGCTTCCTGCCCAAGCCAGTGGTGGGTGTGAACGGCAGCGGCATGCACACGAACATTTCGGTGAGCAAGGGCAAGAAGAACCTGATGTGGGATCCGAAGGGCCAGGAGAAGCTGAGCGCGTTCGGATGGGGTTTTGTCGACAAGATTCTGACCCACGGCAACGACCTGTGCCTGCTGCTGAATGCGAGCGTGAATGCGTACCGGCGGCTGGATCCGCACTTCGAGGCGCCGAACCAGATCAAGGCTTCGGCCACGGACCGCGGCTCGATGGTGCGCGTGCCGATCGGCAACGAGAAGAGCATGCGGGTAGAGGTGCGCTCGGTGAGCCCGGATGCGAATCCTTACCTGGTGCTG
>DATBCB010000133.1:0-1848 GCA_036270675.1 Acidobacteriaceae bacterium
GATCAGGACGTCGTCGCCCACGCCGCCACTCAGAGTGTCGTTGCCAGGGCTGCCGATCAGGACATCGTCCCCGTCGCCGCCATTCTCCGTGAGCTGCATCGCGGTTCCGAACCCCGATGCGGTGATGACATCGTCGCCGCCTAGCCCGTCTTCGCGGATTCGCCTGCCAAAATGGCTAATTTGGGCAGATTGGATGTCGCTAAATACTTGATATCGGTGGGAAAGTATAGCACCGGCGCAGCCGAAATCGGCTGTAGTGAAGACCTACCCCATTCCCAGCATCGGATTCCGATCGCTAGATTCGCCGGGTCATGTTTCTGCGGAAGACCCAGCGCAAGAAGGACGGAAAGACGCACGATTACTGGAGCGTGGTCGAGAACAAGCGTGTCGCGGGTGGCCGCGTCGTCCAGCGTCACGTGCTGTATTTGGGCGAGATCAACTCGTCGCAGGCCGCGGTGTGGCGCAAGGCGATCGAGGTGCTCGACGATGACACGGGTCAGTCGCGGACAATGGCGTTGTTCCCCGAGGATCGCTGCGCCGCCGACGCGGCGGACGCATCAGCTGTCCAGCTTCGCCTGTCGGACATGCGGCTATGCAGGCCGCGCCAATGGGGCGCCTGCTGGTTGGCCGGGCAGTTGTGGCGAGAACTGCAGCTGGACCAGTTCTGGGCAGGCCGCCTGCCGCCCAGCCGTAAGGGGACGCGCTGGGACCAGATCCTGCAGGTGCTGGTCTCGTACCGCCTGATTGCGCCGGGCAGCGAATGGAAGCTGCATCGCGAATGGTTCGGCAAGAGCGCCATGGCCGATCTGCTGGGAGCCGATTTCGGATTGGCGGAGGCGCACAAGCTCTATGCCTGCCATGACTTTCTGCTGCGGCACAGAGAGGCGTTGTTCGCGCATCTCACGGCGCGATGGCGCGACCTGTTCAACGCGAACTTCGATGTGCTGCTCTACGATCTGACCAGCACGTATTTCGAGATCAATGCCTCGGACGTGGCGGACGGCGACAAGCGCCGCCACGGCTACAGCCGGGACAAGCGGCCGGACTGCCCGCAAGTGGTGATCGCACTGGTGGTCACCCCGGACGGTCTGCCGCTGGCGTACGAGGTGCTGCCCGGGAACACCGCGGACTGCACGACTTTGCGGATGTTCCTCGCCAAGATCGAGCGACAATACGGCCGTGCACGGCGTGTCTGGGTGATGGATCGCGGCATCCCCACCGAAGCCGTGCTGGCAGAGATGCGCAGCAACGACCCGCCGGTGCAGTATCTGGTGGGAACGCCGAAAGGGCGCCTCTCGCGTCTTGAGAAGCGGCTGCTGGCCGAGCCCTGGCAGGAGGCCCGTGCGGGAGTCGCGGTCAAACTCCTTCCGGATGACGGCGAACTTTACGTATTCGCCGAGAGCAACGATCGCGTCAGCAAGGAACGCGCGATGCGCAGGCGGCAGCTGAAATGGCTGTGGAAGCGGCTGCGGGAATTGGCCGCGATGGAGGTCCCGCGCGAGGAAATGCTGATGAAGTTGGGTGCGGCAAGATCCCGCGCTCCCACCGCATGGCGCCTGGTCGACATCGAGATGGACAAGGAAAGCGCCATGTTCAGCTACACCCTCAACCGCCAGAAGCTGCGGCGCGTCCGACGACGCGAAGGGCGCTATCTGCTGCGCACCAACCTCACCGAGAACGATCCCGGGCTGTTGTGGCAATACTATACCCAGCTCGTTGTCGTGGAGCAGGCGTTCAACAACCTGAAGAGCGATCTGGCGATACGGCCGGTCTTCCACCAGGAGGAGCGCAGGGTCGAAGCTCACATCTTCATTGCGTTCCTGGCCTACTGTCTGCAGATCACGCTGC
>DATBCB010000134.1:0-7032 GCA_036270675.1 Acidobacteriaceae bacterium
ACTGGCCAGCCAAATGGCAACACCACAGCTCCAAAGGTGATCGCCACCGGTGGCCTTGCCCACATGCTGCACGAAGATTCGAAATACATCACCGCGATCGATGACATGCTCACCCTCGACGGCCTGCGCCTGCTCTACGAACGCAACCGCAATCCGCGCCGAGCCGCGCCCAGCGTTAAGCCCTAAGTGCAGAATTACGTCAACTACTTCACGGAAATCGAGGAGCACTTCCAGCGCCGCCGCGGCTCCATCCTGCTGCTCTCCACGCTCGATTGGGCGCTGATCGAAACCTGGCGTGAAGCCGGCGTCCCACTCGCTGCCGTTCTGCGCGGCATCGACGCCGCCTTCGATAAATACGAGGCGCGCAAGACAAAAGCCCGCATGCGCAAGGTCAATGGCCTTGCCTGGTGCGCTCAGGCGGTGATGGAAGCCCTCGAAGCGATGCAGGAGGCAGCCGTCGGCGGCCAGCCCATACAAACGGAAGCCGCCGGCCTGGAGCGCGATCGCATCGCCCAGCACCTGGACACCGCCGCCGCCAAATTCGCCAACGCTGCCGCAGCCGTCCCTCCACTGCGTGAGATCGCCGAACGCCTGGAGCACCTTGCGCAACAATCGCTCCCCAATGAGGCGCTCGAAAACCGCCTCAGCGCGCTCGAAGAAAAGCTGTTTGCACTGCTCCTGACCGACAGTCCCGCCGAAGAGTTGGAGCAGATGCGCGAGCAGGCCGCGCGCGAGCTCGCGCCCTACCGCAGCCGCATGCAGGTGCTCCAGATTCGCCAGATCGAACAGCAGTTCCTCCGCCGGCGTTTGCTGGAGCGTTATAGCCTTCCGCGCATCAGCCTCTTCTATATGCAACAGAGCGAGTAGCATGAAACTGCGCATCGAAAAGGCGATCTATGGCGGCGCCTCGCTGGCCAGGGTTCCTACGGAAACTCCTGCGGATGGCCCATCCGACCTCGCCGGCAAAGCTGTCTTTATCCCGGGCGCTCTGCCTGGCGAGTTGGTCGAAGCAACCATCGCCAGCGAGCGCCGCAGCTACATCACTGCCACGCTCGACTCGGTGCTCGAGCCCGCCCCTAGCCGCGTCACTCCCAGCTGCGAATACTACGGCCGCTGCGGCGGATGTCACTATCAGCACGCCGACTACGCCGCACAGCTCGCCATCAAGCGCAGCATTCTTGTCGAAACACTCGAACGCGCCCACGTCCCCGTTCCCCATGTGCCCGAGAATGCGTCCAGTCAAGACATCCGCATTCTCTCCGCAGAGCCGTGGGCGTACCGCAATCGCATCCGCCTGCACGTCAGTCGTCACCCTCATCCGTCGCTCAGCTACCGCGAAGCCGCCTCGCATCGTGATCTGCCCGTCACCCACTGCCCGGTTGCGGCACCCCTCCTGCAGCAAGCCATCGCTGCCTTCAATCAATTCCTCCAACAGCAGCCCGCGCTCGCCGAACTCATCTCCGAAGTCGAGTTCTTCACCACCGCCGAGGAGTCTGCATTGCTCGTCGCACTCTTCGTCCAGCAACGCAAATCACCGGAGCCTCTGCCCCGATCGGTTGCCGCCTCGCTCCTTCCGATACTGCCTGCGCTCGCGGGAGTGCGCACCTTCTCGCTCGACCAGAAGACTCGCCGCACCCAACCCTCAGCAACATGGGGTCAGCCATCGATCGAGTACACCGTCGGCCCTCTGCATTATCAAGTAAGCGCCGGCGCATTCTTTCAGGTGAACCGCTACCTTATCCCGCGCTTGCTGGACACGGTCATCTCCGAGCGCCAGGGCGCCATTGCATGGGATCTCTACGCCGGCGTCGGCCTCTTCGCCCAGGCACTCGCCGAGCGCTTTGAACAGGTCATCGCCGTTGAGTCCTCCCCCGCATCTACGGCCGATCTGGCCCGCAATCTTCACGGCCCAGGCCACAAGCGCATCATGCAGGACACTCTCCGCTTCCTCCAATCACCACCCGCTCCGCATCCCGATCTCGTCGTTGTGGACCCGCCACGAGCCGGCCTCGGCGCTGAAGTCTGCCATCGCCTCGCAGCCGTGCAGCCACGCCAGATCGTCTACGTCTCCTGCGACCCCTCCACCCTCGCCCGTGACCTCCGCACGCTGCAACCATCCGGGTATCGACCCGTCGCCCTCACCCTGATAGACCTGTTCCCACAGACATTCCATCTGGAGACCGTGGCCACCCTCGAATGCACCTGATCGTCGGCAACCGCGCTCTCAAAGGGCTCTCGGGTTCATGGCCACCATCGTCGCTCCCCCGCAATCACCATCGCAGCGATCCGCAGCCCGCCATCTCTCCAGAAATTTCCTCGCCAAGCGCAACATTGGAGCCATCGAGTACGATCCGGTGCGATTCACACGCGCGCCGCTCCTCTTTGCAGCCCTCGCATTTGCCGCCGGCATCCTGATCACCAGCCGCGTGTGGTTTACGCCCGGCTGGCTCGCCATTGCGACGCTTCTCGAAGGCCTGCTCGCCGGCGCGGCCGCTCGCTGGCGCCCCCGCGTCGCCCTCTGGCCGCTCGCCGCCACCTGGCTGCTGCTCGGTGGCTTTGCAGCAGAGATGTAGCCCCGCCCCGCGCCGCAGACGGAGCTCCGGCTCATCGCGCAAAACACACCCGTCACGCTCACCGGCACCATCGAGCGCGCAAACCCCATCCATCGCATCGTCTCCTTCCGGCCCTTCTCCGACGAGCAGGTCACGGAGCAGATGCAGTCCATCGACCTGCGGGTCCGCTCCGCTGCAGAACCCGGCGATCCCCTCCAACCCATTCACGGCGGTCTCCGCCTGTCGCTCTACGCGCCTGAAGATGCCGTGATGACGCCGCTCGGCTGCGGCGATAACGTCACCGTAACAGCGACGATCAAACCGCCGGAGCGCTATCGCGATCCTGGCGTCTGGAACAGTCCCTCTTGGATGCTCAGCCAAGGCATCGGCATCATCGGTTCAAGCCGAGCGGAAAAGCTCCGCGTCGACGGACACGGCAATCAGCGCAGCTTCGCCTGCCTCCAGCACACACTCCAAACCACCGCCAGCGACCGTATCGTGCAATTCGCTGACACGCCATCCCTGCGCCCGCTACCCGCATGGCTGACCCTCAGCCATGACGACGCCGCCATGCTCTCTGCGATGGTCACCGGCGACCGCTCCTACCTCGGCAGCGCGCTGCGCACGCCCTTCGAGCGCACCGGTTCTTTCCATCTGCTCGTGGTCTCCGGCCTCCATCTCGGCATCTTTGCGGCATTCGTCTTCGGCATCGGCCGCAAGCTCCGCATCGGCCACCTTCCGCTCACCGCCATCACGCTCGCGCTCTCCTTCGCGTACGCGCTCATCACCGGCTTCGGCCAACCCGTACAGCGCGCCTTTGCCATGGTGGCGCTCTATCTCATCGGACGCCTGCTCTATCGCGACCGCCTCAACAGCCTCGGCCTTGCCGCGCTCTGCCTGCTTGTTCTTGATCCGCACGCGCTCTTCGACGCCGGCCTCGAGATGACCTTGCTCACGGTCGTCGCCGTCGCCGGCATCGCCATCCCGGTCATGGAGCGCACCACCGCCCCGTTCCTCGCGGCCTCGCGTTCCATCGACGCCACCGGCATGGACACCGCATTCGAGCCACGCCTCGCACAGTTCCGCGTTACCTTGCGCCTGCTAGCGGAGCACCTCGAGCCCATCATCAGAGGTCGTCCGCGCCGCACCCGCCGCGCACAGAATGCGCTCGCCCTCGCCGTTCGCTGGATGCTGCTGCTCTTCGATCTCTGCCTCGTCTCGGCCACCATCGAGCTGGTGATGGCACTCCCCATGGCCGCCTACTTCCACCGCGTCACCACATTGGGGCTGTTCGTCAATATCCTCATCGTCCCTGCCCTCACACTGCTCTTACCGGCAGCGCTGCTCACCGTGCTTACACTGCTTGCAGCGCCGCACATCGCGTGGCTGCCCGCGGCCGGCGCGGCAGCAATGCTGCACGCAGTCCTTGCCATCGTGCGCACCGCGAGCATGTGGCGCTTGAGCGAATTGCGTCTTCCCGGCCCGAACATCGCCGGCACATTTGCCTGTCTCGCATTGCTCGTGCTCGCCGTATGGCTCGTCCGCATGCGCACCCGGCTCGCGATCCCGATCGGCGCCGCAGCACTCGTCGGCGCGGCCATCTGCGCGCTCCTATCGCACAGCATCTCCCGTCGCCCCGGCGCGCTCGAGATCAGCGCCATCGACGTTGGCCAGGGCGATTCTATCCTCGTCGTCTCACCCGACGGCCGCACCATGCTGGTCGATGCCGGCGGCCCCACCGGCGGAGTAACGCATCAGGGCGGTGTGGGCAATAGCGCCGGCGGCGGTGTGGGCAATAGCGCCGGCGGCGGTGTGAGCAAATTCGACATCGGCGAAGACGTCGTCTCGTCCTACCTCTGGAACCGCAACGTCCATCGTCTCGACGTGGTGGCGCTCACCCACGCCCACAGCGACCACATGGGCGGCATGCCCGCGGTGCTGCGCAACTTCCGCCCGCGCGAGCTCTGGGTCGGCCACAATCCGCCCATTCCTGCTTATCGAGAATTGCTAAGCCAGGCAGCATCGCTCGACATCCGCGTCCGCTCGTTCTCGGCCGGCGACACCATGCCTTTCGGCAGCACCACCGTGCACGTCCTCGCTCCTGCACCGAGCTACCAGCCGCGCGACTCCGCTACCAATGACGACTCGCTCGTCCTGCGCCTCGCCTACGCCGGCCACTCCGCGCTGCTCGAAGGCGACGCCGAAGCACCCAGCGAAGCCGCAATGTTGTCGCTCCCCGCGAGCGATCTCTCCTCCGACCTGCTGAAGGTCGGCCATCACGGCAGCAAGACATCCACGATCCCCCCATTCCTCGCTCGCGTCGCGCCGCATCTCGCCGTCATCTCCGTCGGCCCTTACAACAGCTATCACCACCCGCGCTGGGAAACACTGGACAAGCTGCAACTGGAAGGCGCGCGCACCTGGCGCACCGACCTGCTCGGCATCTCCACCTTCTACATCGACGGTACGGGAGCGCATCCGGAGTTCCCATAGATGTATCCGGAGCCGATGCAGATGGCGCAGCTTTTCCGTCAAGAAAAGCCGCTCTGAGATACGATCCGGTGAGGCGGAGTAACGGGAAATTCGGTCACCCCCGCGCACTTACCTTGATACCCCGCGGGGATCGTTTTTCTGCTGCGCCGCATCCCTATCAGGTATAGAGTCTGCGAAACATCCCAGAGAACTAGCCCAGAGAAATACCGCCCAGAGAAATACCGCCCAGAGAAATACCATAGACCGGAGGGTCAAGCATGGAGTCGCGAGAAACCGGGGAGACAGGCCACACACAGCCAGAGGAAGCACGCTCTGTGCTCGAACAACAGCAGGAAGAAAGGAACCTTCGCCGCCTGCAGCTCATGATGAACATGGTGATGTCTGTCATCGCGCAGGACAGCACGCTCACCTACGAAGCCGCATCGGAGATGATCGCCGACAGCCGCCGCGCCGCACTTGCCATGTTCCCGGACAAGGAGCTGGCCTACGACCTCATCTATCGCCCACGGCTGCAGCGCCTCATGCGCGACCGTTTCCGGCTGCAGTAGACCTGTAGTCGCTACTTCTGCTCCACGCTCGTCAACCGCAGCGTAATCGTGCCCCAGAAGAGCCGTGCCCGCATCTGCACCGGCAGGTGCCTATTGTCATCCGAGTACCAGATCCAGATGTTGCCGCGGTTCTTCACCACGCCGGCATCTGCCGTCGGCTCCACGCGAATCGTCTGGAAGGTTCCAGCGGGCGTCTTGATCTCCTCCCGTGCCTCCGCTTTGAAGGTCACGGCGATTACCCGCATCGCATCCGCGATCGGCAGCGCGAAGTTCTGGCCCACTTGCAGCGTCTGCGCGCCGGCAATGAAAATCGCCGACATCAAATCACTCACGCACTCCGGAATCGGAGATTCCAGATGGCGACTCGTGCCCTTCACCAGGTTCTTCTCGTCCAGCACCTGCTTGCGCGCGCCGTACTGGAACTGCAGCGTACTCACGATCTGGCGGCGTCCCTCCTGCAGCTGCTTGGCAAACGTCTGCGAGCAGCCGGTGCGCCGGTCGAACGACGACTGGAAGCGATCCACTACTTTGAAGAGCAGGCTTACGGCACCGATCGAGTCGCCATTCGCCTGCACTCGTTGCGTGGTCCCATCGCTGTCTATGTGAAAGGTCGCCGTTCCCGCGGGAAAGACTCGCCAGTCCACTCCATAGGAGAGCGTCTGATGTTGCGGCAGATATTGTTGCTGCGGCGCAGGAAGCGGGGAGAGCTGCTGCGATCCGGCTGCGATCGGGACCAGCAAGCCGCAAAAAAACAAGGGCAGTCGTCTCAAAATATGTCCCTCACGCATCGCGTGTTTTCTCCACCGCGAATGCATCTTCTCTTGCAGCTAGAACAAATTCAGCGGCTTTCTTTTTGAGATGCCTACCGCTCCGCTATCTCACAGCGGCAGGAATAACGCCCTATGCCAGACGAATAGTTTGAGCAGCAACACTGCATAGATGGTAAGGGAACCCAGGGCCGCATTGTACTCGCGGTGCTTGCGATAGAGCGTACCGGAGAAGCCTCCCCGTCCAGCGTCTCTCTTTATCGTAGATGCTGGTTTGAGCTGTGGAAGCAGTCGCGGGACGCGTCTCGCGTACTCGTCATAGTCGCCGAACCGCCCGCGTAGAAACTCTTCCTCCGAGCGAATCGTCGGAAGATAGATCAGCGTGAACAGCACCGCGAGCGCGAGCGCGATCCACCAGCTATGCGCCGCCACCGCAAAGCCAAATGCAATCAGCATCGAGCCCAGATACAGCGGATTACGCGTGTACGCGTAGGGCCCGGTCGTTGTCAGCTCCGTGTTCTTGGTTACATACCCCGAGGCATACGCGCGCAGCGCGACGCCTGGCAAAGTCCCCAGCAGACTCCACAACAGTGAGTGCACTGTCGGATGTGCCGTCAATAGGTAGAACAGCGCGAAGACAAATCCCATCGGCACTCGAATGCGGCGCGCAAT
>DATBCB010000135.1:0-3613 GCA_036270675.1 Acidobacteriaceae bacterium
CTGGGCTTGTTCGATGGTGTGGACGAGGCCTGAAAGGCGTGCGGGATCTACGTCGCTGATGGCGACGACCTCCAGATCATCTGTAGCGAATCCGGTTACGTGAAACCCTGATCGCTCCGTCGTGGCCGGATTTGATATCAAGGCGTCCTGCTTCTGGGCGTTCTGTTTCTGGCCGATCAAAACGGAGACGCGATGGCGGCCTACGCTGTAGAGAAGTTGCGCCGCCGGGCGGTTGCGCAGATAGATGAGGTTTGCGCCGTCGAGTTTTGTGTCGTCCGGCAGATTGTCGGGAAGGTTGAAGCTGAAGGGCAGCTTTCCCTGGAACCACGGCTTTACGGTGTGGCGGTCGGAGGAGATGACCTGCGGCGGCTGATTCGCGGCGAGGGTCGCGATGTGCTGATCGAGAACTTCATTCACCAGGGCAGCACGCTCGACGGACGCGATCTGGGAAGTGAGTTGGGCGTGCTGCGACTCTCGTTGCACGAGCATCCAGCTTGCGGCGATCAGCACCACTGCAGCGGCCGTCAAGGTTGAGGCGACAATCCACCATGCGGAACGGGACTGCGGAGAACGGGACTGCGGAGGCTTGGCCGACCTGCTCGGCGGTGTCTGGGTATCTCCGGCTGAGAGCCGCCTGAGCCTCTCCTGCAAATGAGTGCTCGCGGTATAGCGCTGGCCCGCTTTTGCGACGGCGGTTTTGAGCAGCGCGTGATTCAGCGCACTGGAGGTGCATGCGGGGCAGCGGTCGAGATGTTCCTTGGCTGCGGCGGCCTGCTCGGCGGAGAGTTCCTGATCGATGAGCGCGTTGAGCGTGGCGGAGGAAAGATGGTCGGTCATGGGCGCGCCTCCCGGTTCGCGGCGCTGTCAGGCTTGAGCGATTGGCGCAGAAGTGCACGCCCACGCGCGATGCGAGACATGACGGTCCCGACAGGGATATCGAGTATGGCGGCGATCTCTTTGTACTTCATCTCCTCGACATCGCAGAGGAGGATGGCTTCGAGCAGCAGCGGCGGGAGCTTTTCCATTGCGCTTTGAAGTGCGGCGCGATCCGCGAGCCGCATCAGGTTGATCTCCGGCGTGAGGCGGTCGATGGCTGCTTCCGGGTAAATCTCGTGGCTGGAGTCGCTCCACTGCTGCAGCTCCTCTTCGAGCGAGACGGTGCGCAGCGCGGCCAGGCCACTGCGGGAGGTGAGATAGGTATTTCTCAGAATGCGAAATATCCAGGCTTTGAAGTTCGATCCTTGCTCGAAGGAGTCGAAGCCGCGAAGCGCTTTCAGAAATGTCTCCTGCACCAGGTCCTCCGCGTCCACTGCATTTTGCGAAAGCCAGCGGGCTACGTTGTAGAGCGACGGCAGGAGCGGCAGCGCCAGATCCTCGAACGCAGAGGGGGTGGCATCCCCGGAGGATCCGATATCCCCGGAAGATGTGGGATTGTGTTCACCAACTGCGCGCTTCCATGGCAGCAGGGCCATCTGACCCGAGTGTCCTTTCGCGGCTCCCCGTCTTGACTGCTTTCTTCCTCGACTGCTCTACAGAGGAGAACTGAGTTATGCCGAGTTTATTCGCACGTCTGTCGAATAAATACGCGGAATAAATATGGCATCCGTCAGTTTGCATTCGTGGAGGATCACCCCATGAAGGATATGCCAGATAGGAACCGGAGGCTGCAGGAGACGCTGAACGATATACCTGTGGAGCAGAAACAAGTTGAAGATGACCTTGGCGCCAAGGACGGAATTGACCGCCCGAATTTTCTAAGCTGCATGGCGTGGGCGGGCACCGGGCTGCTGTGGACGATGGCAGGCGGCGTGCCTACGTCCAGGGCTTTTTGCTGCAACGGCCAAGGCCGCGGGCAGTGGAAATGCAGCCCATGCGCATGCCGGATCGGGCTTCAGCTTTGTTCAGATCAGCGACAGCCATATTGGATTCAACAAGGCGGCGAATCAGGACGTCACGGGAACACTGAAGCTCGCGATCGGCAAGATCAACACGCTTGCGGCGACGCCGGATCTGCTGCTGCACACCGGCGACATCACGCAGTCGTCGAAGCCGGCGGAGTTCGATACAGCGCAGCAGATCATCAAAGAGGCGAAGGCGGGCGAGACCTTCTATGTGCCGGGCGAACACGATATCGCAACCGATGACGGCGTGCAGTATAAGGAGCGGTTCGGCAATGGCACCGCGGGCAACGGCTGGTACAGCTTCGAGCACAAGGGCGTGCACTTTGTCGGCTTGAATAATTGCTTGCAGATCGACGCGATGGGAAAGCTGGGCCCCGAGCAACTGCGCTGGCTGAAAGACGATCTTCGGTCAGTCTCCGCGTCTACTCCGATCGTGGTCTTTGCGCACATTCCGCTGTGGATGGTGTATCGGGAGTGGGGACGCAAGACGGGGCGGAGGCGCTCTCCTATCTGAAGCGATTTGGCTCCGTGACGGTGCTCAATGGGCATATTCACCAAATCGTGCAGAAGGTAGAAGGCAACGTTGCGTTCCACACGGCAACGTCGACGGCGTTTCCGCAGCTGGCTCCCGGCCCTGCTGCGCATGCGGGCCCCATGGTGGTTCCCGCAGGGAAACTGAAGAGCGTGCTTGGCGTCACCCAAGTCCGATACGTCGGACGGCAGAGCCATCTGGCAATCTTGGACTCCTCGCTGGAGGAGAAGGCGTGAGAGGTTTCCAACGGGCTGCCATCTTCTGTGGCGTCGCATTCGCGATCTCGGTGTGGTCGGTCTTGCTTGCCCGCACACATCCCTTCGGTGACGCGGGTTTGGACGCGGTGAGCGTTGTGCCGCGGAGGGTCATGGATCACGCGGCCGTGCCCCCGGCGGTACGCGCGATCCTAAACGAAAAATGTGCGGACTGTCACTCTGCACAGACGCGTGCTCCGATGTACGCGCGATTCGCGCCGGCTTCATGGTGGATGGAACGAGATATCGTTGAGGCGCGAGAGGCAATGAACTTGTCTCTCTGGGGTAGATATTCCGCAGAGCAGCAGGAGGCGCTGGCGGCAGAGATCGTTATCCGGGCGAAGTCGCGCACCATGCCGCCGGTCGAGTATCGATTGGCGCACTGGAACGCGCGCATGACCGATATGGATGTCCAGGCGCTTACCCAGTGGGCGCGCAATACGTCGCCGCAGGATTTCGATGCGGGCGGACAGGCATTGACGGAAGGGGATGCTCTGCGCGGCGAAGATATTTTCGAGAGGCGATGCACGGGGTGTCATGCGATGGAACAGAATCGCGATGGACCGCGGCTGCGCGGCGTGTTCGGCAGGATGTCGGGCGCGGTGACAGGGTTTGATTATTCGCCTGCGCTTGCGAGGGCGCATATCGTGTGGAATCAGGCGACGCTGGAGCAGTGGCTTGCCGATCCGGAGACGCTCGTCCCCGGCAACAACATGGAGTTTCATGTAGCGAAGCCGCAAGAGCGTCGAGACTTGATTCGTTTCCTGCGAGATGGCGCGGGTAAGTGACGGGCCTGAGTAGATAGATAGAGGGGAGATATCAGTAGATATGCATAGATACGGATGCAGTTATCGCTAAACATCGCACCTTCAGCAAGTATTAATCTAATCGCTCATAAAATGAGTGGCCTGCAATGAAAACTGCGC
>DATBCB010000136.1:0-10678 GCA_036270675.1 Acidobacteriaceae bacterium
GAGATCATCCAGCGGCTTTCCGGCGACAGCTTCGAGGTCTACATGCTGAAGAACGTATTTGGACCGCTCGGCATGACACACAGCTACTACGATCGCAGTCCGGCGACGCTGCTTCCCTACCGCTCGCATAGCTGGGACCGCAAGGACGGCAAGCTGACCGAAGACCCCTTCGACTTCGATACCGGCATCACGCGCGCGAACGGGGGTCTCAACGCGCCTCTCCCCGATATGGTGCGCTACCTTCTCTTCCTCGTCGGCGACCCCGCACATCAGGCCGAATACGACCGCATCCTCAAACGCAGCTCACTGGAAGAGATGTGGCGCCCCATCCTGCCCGTCCCGCCGGACGATGATTTCCCCTCACGGCCCGGCGCAAAGGACGAGGTGGCCGCAAGCTTCTTCATCCATACCGATCACGGCCATCCCCTGATCGGCCATCCCGGATGGCAAAACGGCTTCCGCAGCCAGATCAACTTTGATCCGGTCGCGCGTCGTGGCTATCTCGCGGTCTACAACACGGACGCCGAGGACGCGACCCAGAGCACACGGCGCTTCAACATCGAACTACGCGACTACCTCATCGACCACTTCTTCACGCTGCCGCCCGCCCAGGCCTTACACTAAAGGCTGCAGCCATGCCTAAGTTCGAAGATTCGCTCAAGCAGCTCGAAACCATCGTTACTCAACTCGAGAAGGGCGACCTGCCGCTCGAAGATTCCATCAAGCTCTTTGAAGAAGGCATTCATCTCTCCGCTGTGTGCAAAGATGAGCTGGATGCGGCCGAGGGCAAAGTGCAGGTGCTCTTGAAGCAGCGCGACGGCTCGCTGAAGGCAGAGCCGTTCCCGCCCAAGAAATAGCCGCTGCGCGTCAAGGCTGGAAATCATGCGCTCTGCAGAAGTACATCCAGTCCCGCGCGACGCACGTCATCCGCGGTCTCCCATCATCATGCAACATCTGCTGCGCCTTCTCCGCCGATGACATGTGAAACTCATCCCGGAAGACGACCAGGTCCGCCCTTCGAAACAGCACCTTTGCCCACTGCGGATCTCGTCTCGAACGATCGAGCAGGTCCTTCAAATCGTTGGTCGCGCCGGGAACAACTGTCCCCTCCAGTTGCGGCGCTCGTGTGTCAATCGGCATGGTCGCCATGTCAAGAAACGGACCATCCAGCATCACATCTCCGGCCCGCCGGAAATAACGCACCCCGGACCACTCCAGCGGACGAAAGCGCAGCATGGGGTCTGCTTCATAGTCGCTTGCCGGCAGCAGGATGGCATTCTCGCCGGTGCGCACAATCGGTGCTCGTTCCGCCTCAGCAGCGCGGCGCGCCTCCGGAGCAATGCGAAGTTGCGCCAGCACCAGTGTGTAGCCCAGCGCCGCACAGCCCATCGCTGGGAACAGCACCCGAAGGCGAGGTGAAAAAACAGCGCCTCCAGACGCAGCGGCAATCGCACCGCACCAGACAAGAATCAGAAACCGCGTGTTGAAGTAGAAGCCGCCATTCATCGTGTCCGGTAGAAACGGCAGCACTACCACCAAGGCCAGCGTGGCGAAAAGAAGCGCATCCGCAGGACGCCACCGCACATCGGTTCCGCGACCGAAGAACCCACGTGCCGCAAAAAGAATCGCCACAAACAGCGTTACATATAGAAGCGCGGTATAGACAAGCGTCGCCGTCGACGCGCGCGCAAACAACCCCAGCCCATATAACGTGGCGTACTTCTTCACCGCCATCACGGGATGAACATGCTCCAGCAGGTTCTCGCGCACCTTGTTTGTCTGCGTAAACAGCAGCACATAACTCATCGAGGCGCATGCGCAGCCCAGCGTCAGCAAGTCGCGCCACCACTCCGCTGCATCTTCTGCAGCCGGCCGCCGCACCCATCGCCCCACAAGGTCAATGCCGCAGATCGCCGCGAGCGGCAGCAGCGGGACCGGATGGGTCAGCACAACCAGCACGACAAGGAAAAGAAATATCGCTCGCCGAAACCTGTGCCGATACCTGCGCCGCTCCAGCCACGTGGCAACTGCCCAGAAGCACAGTCCGATCGAGAGGCAGTAGTTCTGAAATCCCATAAACAGCGGCCAGTTCAGCAGCAGTGGCAGTACAAGAAATGCTGTCCACCGGCCGTTGGAACCGGCCGCAATGCACATGCGGCGGAAACCGGCTGCCATGACCACGATCGTGATCGAGACCATGATCTGCTCCACCAGCACCGCTGGAAAGAACTTCAACAATACGATCAGCATGTAGTAGTAGAGGCTGTACGGCGGCAACAAATGGCGAATCCGGAAGGCCTCAGTCAGCGGGCCATGCGATCCGCTGAATAGCTTGGCCATCATGGTTGCGTAGTACACGTGTACGGGCCCATCCTCCGATGGAAAGACCGGCAGCGACAGGACCCAGCAGCAGCACACCAGAACGCCCAGGCCAAAGACCACTGCGTCCGCGTGCTCCCGCACCCAGCGCAGCCGCGGCTTTCTGCCTTGCTCTACCTCCAATTCTGTCTCTCGAATCAACAAGCACCCTCCTAGTAGGAATAGATGCTTGCGACATTCACATTTCAATAAACGGCGACCGAATGCAGGAAGCATCCTTTTGGTTGCTTGTAGAGCTGTCGAAAAGTTCGAGCTTTGCAGTGCAGGCAGCCTTCGTCAGCACGACGCTCGCAAAAACGCAACAACTCGCCGCCCTTAGCTAGCGCGCCGCCACCGTCCGGTTCACCAACCGCCCGATACCGCCAATCTCAACCGCGATCTCTTCTCCCGGCCGCAGCCATCGCGGCGGCGTGCGCCCCAGCCCTACACCCTGCGGCGTGCCCGTGCTGACAATATCTCCCGGCTCGAGCGGGACGATGGCAGAGATATAGCCAAGCACCGCGGGAATATCGAAGATCAGGTCGCGCGTGTTCGCCTGCTGCATGGTCTCACCATCAATCGTGAGATGCACGTCCAACCCGTGTGGATCAGTGAGTTCATCCGACGTCACCACCCAGGGCCCCATCGGGCAGAATGTCGGGAAGCTTTTGCCCAGCGTCCACTGCGAGGTTGCGAGTTGCACATCGCGCGCGCTCACGTCGTTCAGAATGGTGTAGCCGAAGACGCACTCGCGCCAGTTCTCGCGGGTCACGTTGCTCGCGCGGCGGCCGATCACAACCGCAAGCTCCGCTTCATAATCCGGCTGCGTGCTATTGGCCGGCAGCACGATGTCACTGTCCGGACCCGTAATGCCCGAAGCAAGCTTCATGAAGATCGTCGGCACCGCCTGCACCACCATCTTCGATTCCGCCGCATGATCGACGTAGTTCAAACCCACACAGAAGATGCGCGGCGGATGAAGCAGCGGCGACAACAACTGAACGCTCGCAGCCGGCAAACTGCCGCTCTTGCCATCGGCGATCAACGGGCGCGCCGAGTGCATCGCTCGATCGCCCGCTGCGATGAAGCTCTCCGCATTCGCGTATCCCAGCGGCGCCAGCCCATATACCGCGTCTTTCTCCAGCAGACCCGGCTCCGGGGCCGCGTCCGTCCTGCGACGAAACGTGATCAGCTTCACTGCGACTCTCTCCAAACCTTTCCATCCGGAAAGCGGTAATCCTCAAGTGTCTGCGGATACATCTCTGCGCTGTAACCCGGCTGGCTGGGCAGCACATAATGAGCGTTGCGGATGCGCACGGGATCGACAAAGTGCTCGTGCAGGTGATCTACATATTCGGTTACACGATCTTCGAGCGATCCCGACACCGCGATGTAGTCGAACGCCGAAAGGTGCTGCACGTACTCGCACAGCCCCACGCCGCCGGCATGGGGACACACCGGCACACCGAACTTTGCCGCCATCAGCAGCACCGCCAGATTCTCGTTCACGCCCGCCAGCCGGCAGCTATCGATCTGGCACACATCGATGGCACCGGCCTGCAGCAGTTGCTTGAAGACGACGCGGTTCTGGCAGTGCTCGCCGGTGGCAATGCGCACCCCGGCTTCGCGGCGGATACGGGCATGTCCCAGAATATCGTCCGGGCTCGTCGGCTCTTCCATCCACCAGGGATTGAATTCGGCCAGTTCCCGCGTGCGCGTGATCGCCTCCTTCACCCCCCAGCGCTGGTTGGCATCCATCATCAGCTTCGTATCACTCCCGATCTCGCCGCGTACCAGTGCCGCGCGCCGCAGGTCGTCCGCGGGTTCTCCCCCAACCTTCAACTTGAAATGCCGCCAACCCTCGGCAAGTGCTTCATGACAAAGCAAGCGGACCTTCTCATCGGAAAAGCCGAACCACCCGACGGAAGTTGTGTAAGCGGGATAGCCGCAGCGTTCAAGCTGGGCAATGCGCGCCTCCCTACCCGCCCGCTTCGATTGAAGCAGGACCTGCGCCTCTTCTTCCGTAATCGCATCATCGATGTAACGAAAATCCACCAGCCGGACGATCTCTTCCGGGCTCATATCGGCAAGCAACTGCCACAGTGGCTTATTCCGCTGTCGCGCATACAGATCCCATACCGCATTGATCACGGCGGCAGCGGCCATGTGGGTCACGCCCTTCTCCGGGCCCAGCCAGCGGAACTGGCTGTCGTCGGTCAGTTGGCGAGAGAAGGTCCGCAGACCGTCCGTAAGCGCGCTCAGCCGGCGGCCCTGCACAAAGCCGCCCAGATATCTGGCAGCGCCCACACACAGCTCATTACCGCGGCCCAGCGTGAAAGTAAGGCCGTAGCCTTTCAGGTCGCTATCCGTATGCAGGATGCAATATGCCGCGGAGTAGTCCGGGTTCTTGTTGACGGCATCGGAGCCGATGCTCTCCCGCGAGGTGGGAAAGCGGAGGTCCAGCACCTCAACGTGCGTGATGATGGGATCGTTCAAATCAGCCTGGCTCCTTCTCTTTCTGTATCGTCATGCGGCGGTCCACCCGCCATCGATGCTTACCACTGACCCGGTCATAAAATCTGCTTCCAGAGAACAGATGTAATGCACCATCGCAGCAATCTCCTCGGGCGTGCCCAGCCGTCCCATCGGCTGCCGCGCAGCCAGCTCCACACGCATTTGGTCAATCTCGTGCGCGTGATACTTCTGCAGATAGCCTTCGACGAACGGCGACTGCACCGTGCCCGGCGCGATGCAGTTCACGCGCAGCTCCTTCGGATATTCCACCGCAAGCTGCCGCGTCATCGCGATCACCGCACCCTTACTGGCACAATAAGCGAACCGCTGCTTGATTCCGATGAGTCCCGCGACCGAACCGATATTCACGATCGATCCACGCGCCTCCAGCAGCAGCGGCAAAGCGGCTTTGGTCACCAGATAAACCGACGTGGCATTCACTGCCATCAACCGCGCAAAGTCCGCTTCTTCCGTCTCCGCAATGCCGCCCACCAGGCCAATGCCGGCGTTGTTCACCAGAATGTCGAGGCGCTTCAATCCCTGCATGGCTGCAGCGATCGATGCGCTGCTCGTCACATCCATCGCGACCGCCTTCGCGCCTGGCAATTCCGCTGCCAGCGCCTGCGCAGCGGCCTCGTTCAGGTCTGCCACGATCACGCCCGCTCCGGCGCTGGACAGCCGCCTGGCGGTCGCAGCGCCGATGCCGCTCGCGCCTCCGGTAATCAAAGCTACCTTGTCAGTCAGTTCGAACACACCATCTCCATGCATCTCATCGTGCCGCTTTCACCTCCGCCAATGGCAGCGGCTCGCCGCCGCGCTCGGACGAAAGATAGGCCGCCTCCACCACGCGCATCGTATCCAGCGCATCCTCGACGCGCGTCGGCATGCTTGCACCTTCTTCCAATGCGAAGCGCTCCACCGACAGCATCGAGCCCAGGAAAGCATCCGGAAACCACTCCCCCGATATCGGCTGCATACCGGCCGCGAACTTCTCATGCGGCTCGCGCGGATAAAACTCCAGCGTATCGCCGCGGCCTTTCGGATAATCGAGGTTCACGCCCATCTGCGCGCGCATCACGCCCGCGCTCCCTTCCCACTGCACATAGCTGCGCTGCAATTCGGGATAGGGCACATCCATCCCGTGATTGGTCGCGATGAAGACGCGCGTCCACTCGCCGTAGTTCATCACGATCACGCTCTTGGTGGCCGCCAGCTCCGGCGTGCGCGGATTGCGCACCGTCCGCGCGTACACCCGCTGCGGATTCCCCAGCCAGGAGCGCACCAGATCAATGTAGTGAATGCTGTGGTAGACGATCTCCAGCCGCGGCGCAGCCTTGAGAAAGCTCCACAGCTCCCACGGCGTGTGCGTGCTTAGCTGCACCTCGATATCATGCAGCGCGCCCAGCGCGCCCGCATCGGTAATCGCACGGGCCGCCATCATATTCGGCGCCCAGCGCAGCTGAAAGTTCACCGCCGCGCGCAATCCCCTCTTGCGGCACAACGCGACAATCGCCTCGGCCTCTGCAAGCGTTCCGCCCAGCGGCTTCTGGATCATGACCGTGGCACCCGCGGGAACCGTGGGCAACACCGCAAGCACCGACGCAGCGGGCACGGCGATGTCAAAGATCAGCGGACCGCGCAGTTGCGGCAACACCGCGGCGAGTGTCGCCCCATGGACACCGATGCCCCACTCTGCCGCCAACCCCTGCGCTCGCTCGGCCTGCCGATCGACAATCGCCGCAACCGGCAGGTCGCCCTTCCGGTATGCCGGCAGATGCGCATTCTGCACAATGCCGCCCGCGCCGATCAGCACAATCGGCAGTGGCTTCCCACGGAGTCTCATCGATGAAGTCGATGAATTCGAAGCGCTCACGCGGACGGCTCCATCCGCAGCACGTATGCGTATTTGCCCGGCAGCGACGCGGGAAGCTGGACCTCGAGGTCCGTTCCCTTCTGCGTCCATGTCAGCGGCTTCGCATCGCCCAGCAGCTCAATCTGCGATCCGTTCGCTGCTCGCACATCGCGCAGCAGGATCGCGCCCGACTTCGGCGAGCCCATCAACGTTGCGTACAGATGGCTGTCCTTCTGCGTGAAGCGCACGGGAATCTTCTGGTCAGTCTTGCTCTCTGTCTCGCTCTCAGCCTCACCCTCGGCGCGCGACCACGGCTCTGTTCCGTAGATCGCCTCGCCGTTCTGCCGCAGCCACGCGCCCAGCGACTTCAGCCGGTCCATCTGAATGGGCGGAATCGTCCCATCGGCTTCCGGACCAACGTCCAGCAGCAGATTGCCGTTCTTGCTCACGATGTCAACCAGCAGGTAGATCAGCTCGTCCGGTGCGATGGTCTCCTTCTCGCCCTCGGCGCGGTTGTAGCCGAAGGAGCGTCCCAGCCCGCGGCATTCCTCCCATTTCACTTTGCTGATCTGGCTGCGCTTTTCGTACTCCGGCGACTGAAAGTCGGAATGCTTCACGCCGAAGCGATCGTCCACCACGCCATCCGGAAGCGCGTTGTAATAATCGGCCATCACCTCGAGCGGCTTGCCCGTCTTCGGCCAGTCGATATCGTCCCACAGCACCGCCGGGTGATACTTCGCAATCAGCTCCTCGATCTGATCGAAGGCATATTGTCCGTACGCAATGCTCTCAGGCTTCACCGTCTGCCAGTCATTACCGCCAATGATCGGGCCGCGATTGAAGGTCCAATCGTAACCGCCGGAGTAGTAAAGCCCCATCTTCATGCCATCGCGTTGCACCGCGTTCGTCAGCTCGCCAACGATGTCGCGCTGGGCCTGCAGATGCTGCTGGTTGGGGTTCACCACCTTGCTCGGCCATAGCGTGAACCCCTCGTGATGCTTGCTCGTCAGCACCACATAACGCGCGCCCGCATCGCGGAACGCCGCTGCCATCGCCGCGGGATCCCACTTCTTTGTCTCCCGATCGAAGATCGGCGCAAAATCGTAGTAGCTGAAATTGGCGCCGTAGTGCTCGCGATGATAGGCCTCGGTCGGCGAGCCGGGAATGCGCATCGTGTTGTAGTACCACTCGGCATAGGCATTCCACTTCGCTTCATCCGCCTTCGGAACCACCCTGGGTCGATTCACCTCCGCCCAGCCCGGCACGGAATACAACCCCCAATGTACAAAGATGCCCAGCTTCGCATCCGCATACCACTGCGGCAGCGGGTGCGTGTTCAGCGATTCGAGTGTAGGCTCATAATGCACACTCTGCGCCGTCGCGCCGACGACCCCGTTGATTCCCCATAGACCCACGGCGAGCAATACAAGATCTCGCCCCGCATTTCTTGCGTTCATTCTTGCCTCGCTTCACAAACGTTCACTGCTTCCGGTCTTTTCAAACACTGTCGTGTCCCAATCGAGTGCGTCGTGCGTGGTACCAACTGAAGAGCGCGATCACGACGTAACCCGCCAGCGGCACGGTATAGCCGTAAGCAAGTCCGCCGGCACGCTGCGAAATCCATGCCATCACCGGCGTCAGCAACGCTCCGCCCACGATCGCCATCACCAGCAACGACCCGCCCAGCTTCACCAGCGGGCCCAGCCCCTCCAGCCCCAGCGCAAAAATCGTCGGAAACATGATCGACATGAAGAAGCTGGTAAGAAACACCGCCCACATGCCCGCCCAGCCAGGATGGACGACGGCAAAGATCAGCAGCAGCGTGTTCACCAGGGCGTAGATCATCATTAGCCGTGCCGCCGCGATGTACTTCATCAGCAGCGGCGCCGAGAAGCGTCCCACCGCGAATGCGCCCAGCGTGCCCGTCAGCAGAAGGCCGGCATGCTTCTCCGTCTGATGGGTGTAGTCCTGCACATACTGAATGAAGTAGCTCCACGTGCCCACCTGCGCGCCGATATACAGAAACTGCGCCAGCACCGCAAACAGAAAATGCGGGCGCCGGAAGAGCTCGGAGATCCTCCCGCCATCTGCCTCCGCGCCGGCCTCCGCCGCAACATCCGGAAAGCGGACACGGAGAAAGATCATGGCCAGCGTAAATGCGATCGCGCTTAGCACAAGATACGGAGCCACCACCCGCATCGTCTCGTGTCTCAGATACGCCGTATACGTGCCTGCCGCCTGCCGCGCGGCAATCTGGCTCGCGCTCAGTTCCACGCCGGAGAAGATGAACACCGTGCCCGCCAACACGCCGGTGATCGATCCCAGCGTGTTGAACGCCTGGGAAAAGTTGAGCCGTCGCGCCGCAGTCGCAGCAGCGCCCATCTGCGTAATGAACGGGTTCGAGGCCGTCTCCAGAAACGAGAGTCCCGACGCGATGACAAACAGCGCCGCCAGGAAAAATCCGTACCTGCCCACGATGGCCGCAGGCCAGAAGAGCGCCGTGCCCGTGGCGAACAGCAGCAGTCCGGTGATGAGCCCCGCTTTGTATCCATGCCGCCGCATGATCAGCGCCGCCGGGATCGCGAGAAAGAAATACCCCAGATAGAACGCCGATTGCACCAGACCCGCCTCCACGCGGTTCAGGGCAAAGCTCTTCATGAACTGCCGGATCAGTACATCGTTCAGATTGTTCGGCACACCCCACAGGAAGAACAGGGACGTGACCAGGCAGAAAGGCAGCAGTTGCCCTGGCATCACCAGTGGCTGTCCGCCACTCGCGCTCTCGGCCGTTATCTTCGACGTCAGCATTTCGTCGCTCCAGATTTCGTCGCTCCCGATTTCCTCGCTCCCAGACCAAGGAACACGGGCCGGATGTGCCGCTCGAAAAGATTGCGCGTGACGTTCTCCGCCACCACGTCCTCGTGCCGCTCGAGCATCGCGGTATATCGCGGACCCATCTTCGCCGCAATCTTGAACCCGACATGCATCAGCTGTCGCAGGCTGCTGTTGTATGCCGGCGAATGAGGATCATGCCGTAGTGCTCCCACCCACTGCTCAGCCGTCCATCGCTCGGCATACTCCGGACGCGGCAGCCGCCCCGCTTCGATATCGATCACCGCGGCATAGGGTGCGCATAAGTCCTCGCGATGCGCATAAGCCTCCGCATAGATCTCCTTCACCAGCGCCAGCGCATCGCTTCCCGCCTGCGCCAGCCCGATCACCTCTTCCAGCCACGTCGTGCCCGCGGTCTTCAGGTGCAGCCCGGCATTCATCTTCGTCATCGCGCTGTGCACCGCGCCGTAGATCGAAAATTTATCGCTGCCCGAATGCAGACTCAGCTTCAGCTCCGCAGGCAATCCGAATGCGCTTACGGCGTAGCGCACCACCGCCATATCCTCTTCCAACTCCCGGGCGAAAACGGAAACATCGCCGACATAGTCCACGCCCTTGTTGAAGCGGCCGGTGAATTTCGGAGCAATGGTCTGAATCGGGATCTTCTCGGCTGCGATGGCGGCGAGAATCACCAGCAGCTCCGGCGGCGTCTGCGGCGAATCGGTCTCGTCCATGGAAACTTCCGTAATGAAGGAGTCCTCGCCTTTGTGGTCCGCGATATGGCGATAGATTCTTCCCGCCTCCTGCACGGCGAACAAATACTTGCCGGCGATCTGCGCGATAGACTCGCGCGTGGTGGTGAAAGGCCGCTCGATACCGGGAATCCGCAGGGTCCCGATCAGCTCCGGGCTTCGGGAGACGAAGCTCTCGAGCGCCGGCGGAGCCGGAGCCTTGCCGATAAAGTGCGCGACATCGATAGTGAAAAAGTCGCTGGGCGCAAGGAATCGTTCTACGGTATCCAGATTGATGTGATCGGCATCGACGTGATACGGTTTCGTCCAGCCGAGCTCGCGCACGGCCGTATCCGCCGCCGCCCTCAAGCTGGACGGTTCGGACCCGATG
>DATBCB010000137.1:0-3546 GCA_036270675.1 Acidobacteriaceae bacterium
GGAGCGCCAAAACAGTACTCGACTTCCTTGTCCACCTGCTCCTTGATCTTGTCCAGCGGTACGTGGCCAGGGCCCTCGATCATGACCTGCACGTCTTCCTTCCACGCCTGCGCAGTGAGCTCGCCGAGAGTCTTCAGCTCGGCAAACTGCGCCGCATCGCTGGCATCCGCGATGCAACCCGGCCGCAGACCATCGCCGAGTGAGAAGCTAACATCATGCTTCGCCATCACCTTCACGATGCGATCGAAGTTTTCATAGAGAAAGTTCTGCTTGTGGTGGTGTGTCATCCACTGTGCGAGGATGGCGCCCCCCCGGCTGACGATGCCAGTAATACGGCTGGCCACCATGGGGATGTACTGGACCAGCACGCCGGCATGGACCGTGAAGTAGTCGACACCCTGCTCGGCCTGCTCCTCGATGACCTCGAGGTACACATCGATGTTCAGGTCCTCGAGACGCTTCACCCGATTCAGTGCCTCATAAATCGGCACGGTCCCGATAGGCACTGGCGAATGGAGCAGGATAGCCTCGCGGATCTCCGGAATATTGCCGCCGGTGGAGAGGTCCATTACTGTGTCCGCCCCGAAGCTGACCGCGGTGTGAAGCTTGGCGAGTTCCTCGTCGATGTTCGACGTCACAGCGGAGTTGCCGATGTTGGCATTGATCTTGCAGCGCGACGCCACCCCGATCGCCATGGGCTCCAACTCAGGATGATTGACGTTCGCCGGGATGATGAGGCGCCCGGCGGCGATCTCGGCGCGGATGAGCTCGACGTCCAGCTCCTCCCGCCTGGCGACAAACTCCATCTCTTCGGTGATACGGCCCTGACGGGCGTAATGCATTTGGGAGACATTCCGATCGCCGGTGCGCTCCACCTCAGCGCGGCGTTTCTCAATCCACGGTGCGCGCGGCTGCAGAATCTCGGCGGTGGCGTAGCTCTCGTGCTCTCGGTTGCGGCTCATTCCTGTCTCCCTCCAGACATGACCGGAGCACGATCGCCCAGTGCTCCAACACGTGTGGTCTCCGCCTGATTATAGCGAGATTGCCGGCCTCCCTGACTCATGCAGCTATATGGCGCAACCCGCATCTAACGCGCCCCTTGACGCGGGTCCGGCGGCGACCTAACCTGAGAACATCGCCATGCAACCGCGCTCCCAGACATTTCGCATCGGCCTCGCAGTCGTGGTGGTACTCGGGGTCATCGCCTGGCTGGCAGTGAGCGGCATCCAGTCGAACAAGAGCTACTACGTCACCATCACCGAACTGCAAGGCATGGGAGACCACGCTTACACGCGGCATCTGCGTGTCGCCGGGAATGTTGCGCCGGGTTCCATTGAGCGCAACGGCACGCACGCGCAGTTCGTGCTCGTCGAATTGGGGAAGAGGCTGCCGGTGCAGTATGCCGGCGTAGAGCCGCCACCCGATACGTTCAAGGACGATGCCCAGGCGCTCGCCATCGGGACCTATGGGCGCGACGGGGTCTTCCATGCTACGGAGCTGCAGGCCAAGTGCGCATCGAAGTATGCGCCGGCGCAGAAGCCTGGCGCTCCCGCTGCTCCAGACAAGACCGCCGCGCTGCGCACGCCTGCCTCTAACTGACTCGCTCGCTATACTGCGAGTGCCTATGTCAGCACCTGTCGCCACAGTGCAGGACGTGTCCAAGCTCTATGGACGCTTTGCCGCGCTGCGCCACGTGAGCGTCACGTTTGGTCCCGCGCGCTGCTATCTGCTGCTGGGCGAGAATGGCGCGGGCAAGTCCACGCTGCTGCGTGTGCTTGCAGGGCTGCTGCGGCCCACGCTGGGCACAGTCCGCGTGCTGGAGCGGCCGGCAGCGGAGGCGCGCGGCCGCATCGGCTATATGAGCCACGCGGCGATGCTCTACGACGAGCTGACGGCGCGAGAGAACCTCGAGTACACGGCGAAGTTGTATGCGGATCAGCCATGCCTGAGTCCTGATCAGGCATTGCGCATGGTCGGGCTCGATCCTGCGCTGACGCGGCCGGTTGGGCAGTATTCGCAGGGTATGCGGCAGCGGACCTCGCTGGCTCGCGTGCTGCTATCGCAGCCGGAGCTCCTGCTGCTGGACGAGCCCTTCTCCAACATGGACCGGGCGAGCGCAGAGCGCATGCTGGCGCTGCTGGCCGAGCTGCGCGGTGCGGGCCGCACGATTGTGCTGACGACACACCAGCGTGAACTGGCCGAACCGATGGCGGACGTCGTGCTCATGATGCAGAGCGGCGCGCTTACGGCTGCGGAGACGGCATGAAGACCAACGCAGCGCGCATCCTCGATGGACTTGGCATTCCATACACGCTGCAGGAGTACGAAGTCGATCCGGAAGACCTGCGCGCGACTACGGTTGCGGCGAAGATCGGCATGCCTGCAGAGCAGGTCTTCAAGACATTGCTCTGCGCGGTCGGCGGCAGCGACTACGTCTTTGCGGTGGTTCCGGGTGATGCGGAACTTGATTTCAAGAAGCTGGCGAGGGCGGCCGGGGTACGCAAGGCGGAGATGGCGGCGCTCAAGGACGTGCAGCCGCTGACCGGCTACATCCGCGGCGGGGTGACGGTCTTCGGGGCGAAGAAGGCGTATCCCGCGTTTGCCGATGAGACGATCGAGCTCTTCGACGTGGTCTCTGTATCGGCCGGGCATCGCGGCGTGCAGATCGTGCTCTCTCCGGCGGACTACCTGCGCGCGACCGGCGCGACCGTTGCCGACCTGAGCAAGATTCCCTCTGGGGACCACGCTTGATCGCCGCGCTGTGGGCGCATCTGCAGAAGGACCTGCGCATCGAGTGGCGTGCGAAGGACGCGATGCAGTCGATGTTGTTCTACGCGCTGCTGGTGGTGGTGCTCTTTTCGCTGGCCTTCGATCCGACGCGTGAAACGTCGCGGGAGTATGCGGGCGGCGTGATGTGCGTCGCGGTGCTGTTTGCCGCGGTGCAGGCGCTGAACCAAGCGTGGTCGCGTGAGCTACGCGGCAACGTGCTCGATGCCCAGCGCATGTCGCCCGCGCCGGCGAGCGCGTTGTACCTAGCAAAGGTGCTGGCGAATTTCATCTTCGTTCTGCTCGTCGAAGCCGTGCTGACGCCGGTCTTCGTGATCTTTTACAATCTGCATCCGCTGGGGGACGGGTGGCTGTTCTTCGTCATCCTGCCGCTGGGAAGCTGGGCACTGGTGGCGAACGGCGTCTTCTTCGCGGTGCTGTCGCTGCGGGCGCGCTCGCGCGAGCTGCTGCTGCCCCTGGTGCTCTTCCCTATCTTCATTCCCGCGCTGCTGGCGATGGTGCTGGCTGCGAGCGATGTGCTGACCGGCGAAGCCGACCCCGGACTCTGGATCAAGATGCTGGTCGGCTACGACATCATCTTCACCGTGCTGAGCGTGCTGCTGTTCGAGACGGTTCTGCACGCCGAGAATTAGCCATTCGGGGAATTAGCCATTCGGGCGGACGCGCCGGCGGCGCGCTTCGTGAGGGCGGCTTCCGTTGGTCGCCTCCATTCGGCAGTTGCTGCTTTCGCCTGGGTACAACGACACGGCCATGGAAGGG
>DATBCB010000138.1:0-2429 GCA_036270675.1 Acidobacteriaceae bacterium
GCCCATCATGCGTTGGCTGCGACAGCTTTTCACTCGCCGGCAAATCTACAGCGATCTCGCCGAAGAGATCCAGCAGCACCTCGCCGAAAAAGTCGAAGCCCTGATTGCGGACGGCATGAGCCGCAAAGACGCTGAGTACGCTGCGAAACGGGAGTTCGGCAACATCGCCCGCATAGAGGAGGCCGGCCACGAACCCTGGATATGGCCCCGCGCCGAAAGCATCTGGTCCGACATCCGCTTCGCCTTCCGCAAGCTGCGCCACTCACCCGGCTTCGCGCTCACCGCCATCCTCACGCTTGCCGTCGGCATCGGCGCCAACGTTGTTGTCTTCAGCGTGCTCAACGGCATCCTCCTGCGCCCCGTCGATGTACCCCATCCGCAGAATCTCTTCCAGATCGCCCATGGCGACGGCGGTGATGCGCATGGGTATCCCGACTATCGCGACTTTCATGATCGCGACTCATCCTTCAGCGGACTGCTCGCCTACAAGATCCTGAGCATCGGCATCGGCATTGATGGGTCGATCGCGCAAAGCTGGGGCAACGCGGCCTCCGGCAACTACTTCGACGTCCTTGGCATTGAGCCCGTGCTCGGCCGTTTCTTTCACGCAGCGGATGAGCATGGTCTCGCCTCCGCTCCCTACATCGTGCTCAGCTACGACTTCTGGCAGCGGCATTTCGCCGGCAATCCGCGCGTCCTCGGCAAGATCGTCACGCTCAACCAGCATCCCTTCACCGTTATTGGCGTCGCACCAGAGAGCTTTCACGGCACCGACTACTTCTTCTCGCCCGACTACTGGATTCCCGTCGTCAACGCGCAGCAGGTCACCGGCTGGGACGACTTCTGCTGCCGCGATCACAATAGCTTCACCGTTCTCGGCCGCCTCAAGCCGGGTGTCACGCCGCAGCAGGCAACCGGAAGCCTGAATGCGCTCGCGCACCAGATGGCCAAAGAGGACATCAAAGACGACGGGTTGACGCTTGTCGTGCGCCGTCCCGGTCCTGCCGGTGACAAAAACAATCCCGTCAAAGGGGCTCTGCTCGGCATCACGCTGCTCGCCGTGCTCGTCCTGCTCGCCGCATGCGCCAACCTCGCCGGCATCTTCGCCGCGCGCGCGGCGGACCGCAGTAGCGAGCTCGCCATCCGCCTCGCCATCGGCTCCAGCCGATGGATCGTCGCGCGCCAGCTGCTCACCGAGGCGCTCCTCGTCTCTCTCATCGGCGGTCTTCTCGGAACCTTCTTCGCGCGGCTGCTGCTGGGTGCGCTCGCTCATTGGCGCAACGGCGATTTCCCCACCCACTTCCTCATCCTGCCCGATGCGCGCGTCTATCTCGTTGCCATCGCGCTCTCCATCGCCAGTGGTATCCTCTTCGTCCTTCTGCCGGCGCGACAGGTCTGGCGTACCGACGTTGTACAAGCGATCAAAGGCAGTTACGTATTTGCGGGCTCCTTCCGCCGCTTCGCCATGCGCGATGTCCTGCTCGCTATTCAGATCGTGGTCTGCACCCTGCTCGTCACGGCGTCTCTGGTCGCCATGCTCGGCATGGTGCGCGCTCTGCATCACCCCCTTGGCATCGAACCGCGCGGCATTACGCTCGCCCAAGTCGATCTCAAGATGGCCGGCATTCCCGACCCGCAGTCACGCCTCGTCCAAACCCGCCTACTCGACACAGCATCCGCCCTGCCCGGAGTCACCGCCGCCGCCACTGCCGACAGCGTGCCCTTCCTGGGTGGGTGTTGTTGGTTCGTCTATCCATGGAACACGACGAAATTTGTGCCATCCCACAAGGCCCTTGTCTCGGTTGTCTACCTGGTTTCACCCGGTTATCTGCAAACCGCCGGGACGCGCCTGCAATCCGGACGCGACTTCACCGCGGATGACAAGCCCGGTGCGCCCGCCGTGGCCATCGTGAATGAGACCTTCGCCCGCACCCTCTTCGGTACCGCGCACGCTGTAGGGCAGCGCTACGCAATGTGGGACACCGCCCGCTATCGAATCGTCGGCATCGTCGAAGACGGCAAGTACAACAGCGTCGGCGAAGATCCGCGGCCCGCAATGTTTCTCGCCTACGCACAGGGCATCGGTCCCTACATCACCTCCAGCCCCATCACTGTCCTCGTCCGCTCGCAGCTGCCGCAGGACCAGATCACCGCTGGGCTCCATCACGCGCTCTCGCAGGTCGTCACCACCACGCCCATCACGATTCAGTCATGGAGTGACGCCATCGACCTCTCCATGATGCCCGCCCGTACCGCCACCGTCGCGCTCGGCGTCATGGGATGGATGGCCGCCATGCTCGCAGTTACCGGCATCTTCGGCATGGCTTCCTATGCGGTCTCCCGCCGCGCCCGGGAGCAGGGCATCCGCATCGCGCTCGGCGCGCAGCGCTTCCAGGTCATGCGCGCCATGCTTGCCCGGCCCATCCTCA
>DATBCB010000139.1:0-5057 GCA_036270675.1 Acidobacteriaceae bacterium
ACCCCATGTCGAGAAAAAGCTCTTCCAGCCGTTTATGACCACCAAAGGCGAGCGCGGTACCGGGCTTGGCCTGTGGGTCAGCCTCGGCATCGTGCAAAAGCACGGTGGCACGGTGCGCATCTCCAACAGCTCCGAGGGAGAGCTGCGCGGCGCTGTCGTCCGCGTCTATCTGCCGGAGAGGTCGGCGCAGGCCAAGGCCGAGGAGGAAGACCACGACGCGCCCCTGATTGCGCCACCGTTCGAGAGCACCGAAGAATGGGCGGTTAGACCATTTTCGGTATAGATTCGACCCTTCCACGGTCGCTCTTGTCGCTTTTCCGTTAAGAAAAGTCACGCCGAAAGAATCTCGCAGGTCAGAGCGTTACCGAAAGCGTTACCGAAAATGGTCTATAGCGAGGCCACCGGCAATGTCATAAGGTCGTCCACCAGGCCGACCTCCTTCTGCACAAAGGGCTCCGCATAGCGCACGCCCGCCAACTGGCCATAGTGCCTCGCCTCGGCGAATGTCCGCTCGCGAATCTCCTCTTCCGGCACAAACAGCGCGCTTCCCTGCTCGGCATTTGCGTACTGCGAGCGATAGGCCATCAGCGATTGATAGCGCTCTTCGACAAAGGGCGTGATGTCGACAACGAAGGTGGGCCGCACGTCCGCATACAGGCTGGCGTAGAGCACCTTGTACGGCCGATAGGGGGCTGCACCGGTTTCGACGCGCCCCAGGCCGCTCAGGAAGCAAGCCTCGTAACCGAGCGTCGCCGTGGTGTAGTGGTCCGGGTGCCTGCCCTGCCAGTACGGCAGGATCACTACTCGCGGCCGCAGCTTCCGCAGCACGCGAACCACCTTCAGCCGATGCTCAAAGGTGTTCTCCACCCGTCCGTCTGGCAGATCGAGCGCCTCCCGCCAGCGCACTCCCAGAATGCGGGCTGCCGTTTCGGCTTCCGCGGCACGCTCGCTGGCCGAACCGCGGGTTCCCGCCTCACCTTGGGTCAGGTCCAGGATGCCGGTCTGGAGGCCGAGCGAACGCATCTTGAGCAGCGTGCCGCCGCAGGTCTGTTCCACGTCATCGCGATGCGCGGCAATCGCCAGAATATCGACCAGGCTGTTCGGATTAGCGGTCTGGGTTGCGTTCAGGGTAGCGGTCCGCGAAGGCGTCCTCGTCATCATGCCTGCCTTGCCAGCCGCCGCTCAGTAGGTGGTGTTGTTGTTATCCGAGGAGCCGTCCATGTAGGCTACATCGGAGACTGTACCCGTCACAGTGACGTTTGTGTTGTCCAGCTCGGTGAAATTGGTGGTGCTATAGATATGGACCTGGCCGCCCTCACCCACATACACCTTATGCAGGCCCTCCACGTCCGCGATACCCGTCAGGTCGCCGATATAGCGATCCACCGTCACCGCGTTGGTGGATGTGTTGAACATGGTCAGGCAGCCAAATTGCACATTCTGCCCCGCACTGTTCTTGGCGAAGCGTTCGCCGTTCTGACAGCGCTGGGAGCCAATCCACAACGTGTTGTCATCGGCCAGGCTCATCTTGTTATGGGTGCCGTCGCTGATCGCGTATTGCCCGGTGAGAGTAAGGCCTCCCAGGTTCACCACACTGAGATTTCCAGCAAGCAAGCCATCCGGTTGTAACTGCTGACCTGCTACGTATAGGGTCGTGCCGCTCTGCAGGGCGTTGGTCGCGCCTCCAGGGACCGCAAGTACCGAGGCGGTCTGCAGTCCCGGCTGGACGCCGGTGGAAGTCGTGAGCGGCGGCAGGCCCGCGGGACCGCCGGGATTCGTATTCAGAACGCCGCTGGTGATCGGTATGGTCACGATGCCCGATGTCGTGCCGCCGCATTCCGGCCCGCAGTTCAGGACATAGATGGTTTGTCCGTCCGCGGAGAAGATGGCTTTCGTTGGGCGGTCGAACAGCAGCGAAGGATCGCCCACCTTGCCCACGCAGTACCTGGGCAGCGTCTGCGGCTCGCAGTCCTGAAAACCGGCACTCGTCCACGCCGCCTGTGTCGAGTACTGTGACTGCTGCGCCGGCGTGAGCTTGATCAGGGTGAAGACGTCATTGCTGTTCTGAACGAAACCCAGCACCAGGGTGGCACTCGAGTTCATCGAGATGCGATACACCCCCGGCACGTTCATCAGCAATTGGGTGCCGATCGACGTGTCAAAGACCATCATGGCGTGTGCGTTCTGCTCCGCCGCGACAAAGTAGACTCCCTTGCGCGCGCCGAAGACGCTGGTGGAAATGGCGCCGGAGGAGATGACGTTGGCGTTCAGCTTTTCCTGTGCATAGCTGATCGATGCCAGGCTGCCGTCTCCGGAGGAATAGACCAGCCCGGCCTGTTCCTCGGGCATGTTCTGGATCGTCGCCGGGTTGGCGCCGCTGAAGCCGCCAATCGAAAACTGCCCGTTGGCATTGTTGAAAGGATGGCGGATGTCGTAGAAGGCATCCATGAACTGCAGGCTGCCGACCGGGTTGTCCACAGCCACCAGCACGCGCTGTGTAAGACCGCTGGGCGGCAGAGTCCGGCCCGCGAAATAGAAGTTCTTACCGCAGCCGGTGAGGATCAACGAAACCGCGACAGCGACGAACGCAGCAACGGCCAGGGACAGGCGACTTCTCTTCTTCAAAATGCTTCGGACCTCAACAAACAGTGTGCGTTCGGGAAACTGAAGTATAGCAAAGGGTTGAAAGCCATTGCCGCGCCTGCGCCCGACGCGAAAGGCCCAGGCTTACCCGGTTGTTTCTCGATAGATACCGCGTTCAACGTCGCGCGACGGCCATGCGCTTTGCGGCGCTTTTGCTAGCATGACAAGATGTCACCCCTGCCGTCACTCTTCGCCAATCGAACCGTCCTGTGCGACGGCGCCATGGGCACTGCGCTGTATGGGCGAGGTGTCTTCCTCAATAAGTGCTTCGACGAGCTGAACCTGAGCCAGCCCGAGCTCGTCCGCTCGGTCCATGAGGAGTATCTGCAGGCCGGCGCCGAGATCATCGAAACCAACACCTTCGGCGCAAACAGCTTCCGCCTGCATCGCTTCGGCCTGCAGGACCAGGCACGGGCCATCAATCAGGCAGGTGCGCGGCTGGCCCGCGAAGCGGTCACCCAACTCGCCGATAAACAAGCCGGAACTGCCTTCGTAGCCGGTTCTGTCGGCCCGCTCGGCATTCACCTGGAACCGCTGGGAAAGATCGCACTGGAAGAAGCCCGCGCCGCCTTTGCGGAGCAGATCGAAGGCCTCATCGCCGGCGGCCCAGGAGTGGGCGTGGACATCCTCATCGTAGAGACCATGCCCGCCGTGAACGAGGCCGAGCAGGCCATCTACGCCGCCCGGAAGGTCGCTCGGGATCTTCCACTTCTGGCGATGGTCACCGTCGATGAAGACGCGAACTGCCTGGACGGCACACCGGCAGAAGTGGCGGCGGCGCGCCTTGCAGCCGCCGGTGCCGATGCAATTGGCGTCAATTGCTCCACCGGTCCGGCGACCGTGCTCTCCGCCATCGAACGCATGCGCGGCGCCACCGATCTTCCCCTGGTCGCCATGCCCAACGCCGGCATGCCGCGCAACGTGGATGGGCGCAATATCTATCTCTGCTCGCCGGAGTACATGGCCAGCTTCGCGCGTAAATTCGTGCGTGCCGGCGTGCAGTTCATCGGCGGCTGCTGCGGGACCACGCCCAACCACATTCGCGCCATGAAGTCCGCCATACGCGCGATGGATGCACAGCAGACCGCCAAGCCGGGGCATACTCGCGCGCCCATCGTCACGGAGACGCCGCCGGCGCCCTTGGCCGACCGTTCAAAGATCGGCAGCCTGGTCGCTTCCGGCGAGTTCATCACGCTGGTCGAGATCGTGCCCCCGCGCGGCATCGACTGCTCGAAGGAGATCGAGGGCGCGCGCATGCTGGCCGGCACGGGCATCCATGCCATCAACATTCCCGACTCGCCGCGTGCCTCCGCGCGCATGAGTGCGCAGAGCCTCTGCCTGCAGATTCAGCAGCAGACCGGCATGGAGACCGTGCTGCACTACACCTGCCGCGACCGCAACCTGCTCTCCATCCAATCCGATCTGCTCGGCGCCTCCTCGCTCGGCCTGCGCAACATCCTGTGCCTCACCGGAGACCCGCCAAAGCTCGGCAACTATCCGGACGCCACCGCAGTCTTTGACGTGGACGCGATCGGACTCGTGAACGTCGTGAATCGCCTGAACCACGGCCTCGATATCGGCGGCAATCCCATCGGCGCCTCCACCGGCTTCACGCTGGCCGTTGCGGCCAACCCCGGAGTGCCGGATCTCGATAACGAGATCCGCCGCTTCGCCTACAAGGTCGAGGCCGGCGGAGAGTATGCCATCACCCAGCCGGTCTTCGATCTGCGGCTGCTGGAAATCTTCCTGCGACGCATTGAAGGCTTCCGCATTCCCGTGATCGCCGGCATCTGGCCGCTCACCAGCCTGCGCAACGCCGAGTTCATGAAGAACGATCTGCGCGTCTCCATGCCGGATGAAATCATGGCCCGCATGGCCGCAACCGAGACACCGGAAGCCGCACGCGCTGAGGGCATCCGCATCGCGCAGGAGATGCTGACCGCGGTACACCCCATAGTGCAGGGTGTGCAGGTAAGCGCGCCCTTCGGGCGTTACGCGCTCGCGATCGAGGTTGTCCGGCAGGTGCTGCCACAACCCGACGTTTCTCTCCAGACATAAACTCGGTGGCAAGTCTCAGCGACAGTTAGAATGCCGCTGCTGCTATTTCCCGTAAGTCGAGGTTTGCCGATGCGCATTGCGCGACTGCTGCTGGTCTTCACGCTCGCGATTTACCCCGCACTCTCCAACGCTCAGCCACAGCAGCAGTCCGCAACCATCGCCAATGCCTCCGCGCCAGACTTGTCCGCCATCCGCGCCTTCTACCGCACCGGTGTCGAACGCAACGGCATCGTCGGCAGCACGCTGGTGCTCGTCGACAATGGACGCGTGCTGCTCGACGAACCCTATGGTGATCAAAGCCTCGCGCCGAAGACTCCGGTGGACGAACACACCACGTATCACTGGGCCTCTGTCAC
>DATBCB010000140.1:0-1866 GCA_036270675.1 Acidobacteriaceae bacterium
GTCAGGCAGCCCATCGCGATCGCATCCATGCCGCCGAGATAGGAATACTCCCGCCACACCGGGTTGCCGTGCGTCAACACTGTGCGTCCAAGCGGCCCCAGCGCAACAAACACCAGCAGGAGTGCGATCAGCCATTTCCCGCGCCCCAGCACACGGCACGCCAGCGGAAAAAAGAGATAGAACATCTCCTCCACTGACAGCGACCACAGAATGTCCCAGCTACCCGGCAGATAGCCGCGCATCGCTTCGAGCAGATTCACGTGAAAGGTCAGCGCGGCAGGCAGCGCGCGGCCCAGCCCGCCTGTCTTCGGCGACACCACGAAATGAGTCACTCCCGCAAAGTGCAACAGGCTGAGGATCGCCAGCAGCGACAACAGCAGTGGAGCGATTCGCGCGAAGCGCAGTTGATAGAACTCCGCCACGCTCACCTGAGCTGGCGCGCCCCACCGCCGCAGTGAAGTCGCTGTAATCAGAAAGCCGGATACAGCAAAGAAAATCTGCACCCCCTGCTGCCCGTTCCACACCAGCAACGACACCAGTTGCGCCGGAAGACCGCGCGTATAGGGAACACGCGCAAAGAGCAGTTGCATATTGATGTGGTTCATCAGGACGAAGAAGATCGCCAGCCCGCGCAGCAGATCGATCCCATCCACCCGCGACCAGCTGGGCCGCGACGAGCTGCGTGCCGGTGCTACAGCATTCTCCTTAGCCATATTCCGCGATCTCGTCATCCCGACCGGAGCGCTGTAGGCGCGCAGTGGAGGGATCTGCTGTTCCAGCCGCTCCTCGCCTTAGCACTCTAGAACGCCTCAGCCGCGCGCTCCGCGACACTCTTCACGCCCAGCCTGAGTGCAGCGCCCTCTTCCATCAACGGAATGATCTTGTCGAACTCCGGCCCCGAGTGCGCGCCCGTCAGCAGAATACGCACGGGATGAAACAGTTCTTTCCCCTTCGCGCCCGTCTCCGCCTTCACCTCATTCATCAGCGCCTTGAAGCGCTCCGCCGTAATCGGTCCCGGCTCTGCCATCGCGCGTGCCGCGAACGCGCCCACCACGCGCCTTCCCATATCGCTTTCGAGCAATGCCGCATTCTCCGGATCGGCCTTTGTCCTCGCCGAATCCAGCTCGAACAAAAATGCTGCTTTCGCCGGCAACTGGTCCAGATGATCAACGCCCGGCAAAAACACCGCCACCAGCCGCTCAAACCAATCTGTAATTTCCTTGGTTGCCTTTTCGCGCGACCCCAGATACCCCGCCTGCTCGAAATAGGGCCACGCCAGCTTCGCGACCTCCGCAATCGGCCGCAGCTTCAGATAGTGCCGGTTCAGCCAATCCAGCTTGCCCGTATCGAAGACCGCCGGCGACGCCGTCACCCGCTCCAGTTTGAACTCGCGAACCAGTTCCTCCGGCGTGAAGGTCTCCCGCGTCCCTCCCTCGGCGCCCCATCCCAGCAGCGCCAGGTAGTTCATCAGCGCCTCCGGCAGATAGCCCATCTCGCGAAAGCTCGCAATCGATGTCGCTCCATGCCGCTTCGACAATCGCTCGCGATCGCTGCCCAGGATGGTCGACAAATGGGCGAACTCCGGCACCTTCCACCCGAACGCCTCGTAGATCGCAACCTGCTTCGGCGTATTCGATACATGATCGTCACCGCGAATCACATGCGTGATCTCCATCAGCGCATCATCGATCGCGACCACGTAGTTGTAGACCGGCATCCCATTCGACCGCACCAGTACCGGATCGCTCACCGCTTCCGCCGGAAACTCCACCTCGCCGCGCACCAGGTCGGTGAAGCGGATCGGATGGTCGGGAATTCGTAACCGCACCGCGTGCAATTCGCCGTCTGCCGCCCGCCGGCGCGAAT
>DATBCB010000141.1:0-2543 GCA_036270675.1 Acidobacteriaceae bacterium
AAAAGCAGATTCCTCCACTGCGCTTCGCTCCGGTCGGAATGACAAATATCTGACGATGTCTTCAGAGACAGTACGCTAGGCGTACTTTGCGAACGCGGCGGTTAAACTGAGCGGCGCTTCATCGACATGTCCTGCAGGCGCGCGCGGCGAGATGAGCACTGCGTGTCCCTGATTTTCGCGCCACGCCAGAAAAGTGATGTGCGCGGGATCGGCGATGCGCAGCAGATCGAGCAGGATGTAATAGGCGCTGATGTCGGCGTCGCGCAGTGAGCCTTCGGGGTCCGGCACCTCGACGTTGGTGGCAGCGTCGAACAGCTGATTCAACGTTCGCTGGCGCTGACGCGGTGCAAAGCGCACAAGGAGTTGCTCGGGTTGGGCGCGGCGCAAGGTCTCGCGCGCGGCCCATTGCACGAACGATGTGCTGTAGATCTGGGTGCCGGAGCCCTCCACAAACAGCATGGTGATGAAGTGCTGCAGGAGTGGATCGCTGGTCACGGCATCCGTCCCGGACTCCGTGGGATTGAGCCCTTCTAACATGCTGCGCATGCCCTCAGCCCCACCTGGTCCGGACTGGGTAAAGTGGTTCATGCGATCCAGCACATTTTCCCGCACCGGTCGCAACTGTGTGTAGGAGAGCAACTCGACCGCAGCTGCATCGTGCGGCCAGGATTCGCCGCCATCGATATACCAGTGCGTGTAAGGTGCGGTTTGCGAAGCGGAATGCTGCTGCATGGTTGCATGAAGCTGCCGCGGCGTCTCGGGCGTCCATTCGAGATTGCGCAGTGTGACGCCATGCGGCGCAAGCTTGCGAAAGAGCTGCGGGCTGGGCGCGGTGGCGTCTTTGCCGACGACGACGATGACGAGACGATCCTTCTGCGGCGTCTGGTCCAAAGGCACCGCGAGCAAGTCCTGCGCAGCGCGGCGATAGGTGTCGATCTGGCTGCTGGACCAGAGATAGGCGGTGAGCTCTTCGAGAAATGGCTGCGGCGCGGCGATCCAGTCTTTACTTGCAAGACTGGATGGCATGCTGATCTGCCGAAAGGGCGCAAGCAGACGCGCGCGCTGTTCGGGAGTCAGCGATTCCAGCCACACGCATTGGCGCTCGAAGGTGCGGCGCTCGGCGGGAAAGCGCCAGTCGAAGACGATGATCTCGCGCAGGAAGGCAGGCGCGACGGCGATGGGCAGTTGCTGCAGCAACGGGAGATGCGCGTTGGCAAACTGACGCGCCTGCGGTGGATAGCTGGAAAAGCTGGCGGCAGTGAGTTGATCGGGCGTCATGATCTCAAACCAGCTCCGCAATGGGAGCGCCCTTGACGTATGGCGTGTCGAAGCCGTGGCGCTTGCCGATGGTGGGCACCAGGTCGATCGGTTGTATAGCACGATCGACGGTGACATTTTGGCGGATACCCGGGCCGAGCGCGAGCAGCCAGGTGGTGCGTGCCATGGCACCACCGGTGCGGTGATGCTGGAAGCCGTTGCCGCCGGGATCGCCATCGGCATCGCGGCCAAAGTCGGGCATGATGAAAAGCGCGGTGCGATCCTTGTACTCCGGCATGCTCTGGATGGTGGTCCAGAGCTCGCCACAGATGCGGTCGGCACGCTGGATCGCATCCACGTAGAGCGAAAAGGCTCCGGCGTGGGCGACATCCATATCGTGCAACGTAATGAGTAACAGCGATGGCGACACTTGCGCCATCAGGCGGCGGGCGATGGAGAGCGACAGCTCGTCGGCGCTGTCGAGCGCGCGCGCGTCGCGGGTGAAGTCCTCGACGGAGAGCCGCAGCGTGGACGCGAGTTGCTCCAGATGCAGCTCGCCATCGCTTTGCGAGAGCGACGGCCGGTAGACCGGCATCTCGTAGTTGTCCTGCAGCAGGTGCTCATAATCGACCAGCGATTGCGGCCGCTGCTTGTTTACCGCCGCAGCGAGCAGTTGCTTCGGCAGGATGACGCCGGCGCCCTGCCCTTCATATCCGCCGTGACGGCTGAAGCCGATCTGCTGAAAGCCATTGCTGGGCGCGATGACCCATGCATCGTCCATTGGACGTGCGAGCCCGCGACGGAAGTATTCAAAGACGGTTGGGTTGCCGGTGGGCTGCGCGATGAAGTTGTCGAAGGTCTCGTAGCAGCCGGTGACGATGCCGGCGGTGGCGACGTAGTGGCCGAGGATGCCGTGGTTCACCACCTGCGTGAAGAATGTCCCCTGCGGGATGAGCTCATTGAGAAGGTGCGGGATATTCTGCTGGCCGTCGAGAGCGAAGGTCTCTTCATCGCGAGCGCCGCCGCCAAAGGTGACGACAACGGTGCGTGGTCGCGGCCGGACGGCAGCCGCGAATGCGGAGGGCACCAGGGTGGAAACGGCGGTGGCCGAGGCAGAGCCGGCTATGAGGCGCAAAAATTCGCGGCGGGTGTGGCTGCGTAATTGGCAGGTGCGTGGATCGAAGGCATCCATCGTGATTCAGCTAGTAGTCCGGAAGATGGTCTGACTCTACGCCGCCGTCATTCGCGAGACAAGAGCCGTGATCAGCTTGATGCGAAAGGATTTC
>DATBCB010000142.1:0-16441 GCA_036270675.1 Acidobacteriaceae bacterium
TAGATGCACAATCAGGTGCAGGTCTGGATGATCACTTGGCTCTAGAATTAGTCACCATGATGGTGGCCATTTCCATGATGATCGTGATCGTCGTCGTCCCCGTGGTCAGGTCCATGGTCGCCTTTCCACTCATGATCGTGACCGTAGGCGTGGCCCTGACCGTGCTCTGGCCGCCCCCAATAGCCTTCACGATAGTGCCAGCCTTGCGAGCCATGTTCGTAGCGCGGAACCATCCAGCTTGCGCCCTCATAGGGCGGACGCATGTAGTGGCCAGATACCCAGCGATAGTGGTGTCCCTGGGGCGCCCAGAATCCAGTCACCCACACAAACGTTGGTTCCGGCGGAGGAGGTGGCGTCTCGATGCGAATCGGCGGAGGTGCAATACCGATATAGACCGACACCTGCGACCAGGCCGGCGCTGCGGACATTGCTGCAACAAGTCCGAGAGTGATGCTCTGTTTGAACATAAATTCCCTTCGATACCCTATGAATGGTTGCCCTAGAAGAGCATCACAGCCAGGCGGTACGTCGTGAATCCCCCGCCCTGGTTATTCGAACGGCAGGCGCCCACTTGCGCCGTGCGATAGCGACCCGTGCTGATTTTCTCCTCCAGCACATCGGGCAGCCGATTGAGGTCGGAACCTTCCCAGCGCATGATGAAGTTTGGCCGCGGTCCCACGGACCCGTGTTCCATGGCGCAGGTCTGCTCTGCGGCCCGGGAGGTGGTGACCACGCGGATGCCGCGTTCCGCGACCAGCTGTTCGACTTTCTGCTCGATGTGCGTGGAGCCCATCTGGTTGACCGCGGCGGAAAAGTCCTCCACCGCCCAGAGATTGTTGCCCTGCCGTACCAGCCCAATGCCGACGGTGGTCAGGCGCGGGTCGAGGATGTTGTGCCGGTGCGGTGGAGAGTGCATCCATTCCGATTCGACAACTTGCGGAGTCGACGCGACGGCGATATTTTCGGCGACCGTGGAGAAGTGAGCACCGTTTTGTCCAGCACGTTTTACTAACTCGGGCTCGCCGTCGTACTGATGAGACAGTTCGCCATGGCGCACCATCTGGCCAGCGTGTGCCTGTGCGGCGCGTGCGAGCGCGGGATCCCAGCGCAGCGGCTCAAGGCCATGCTGTGCCCGATCTTGATTAGTCGCTTGCATCAACTGGCTGGCTTCTGCCGTTTGCGCATGGGCGCGGCAGGCCATTCCAACGAGGCAGGTGAGTGCGAGAATGCACGTGCCGGTCTTCGGGATCATTTTGCGGGTCGCTCCTGCTTTATTAAGACCCGAATCGCGCGGCTTTTCCGCTACCACAAAAGATGTAGTTGCCGCGAGGGAGCGATGCCCGCAGAGCGCAGGCATCGCTGGCCGCTCGAAACAGGAAGACATGTGGTGTTAGTTTGTGCCTCCGGGTACAGGTGGCGCGACCACGACCCGGTCGAGATCAGGCGCAAACCCGCTGGGGTTGCCGATCTGAATCGTGTTTACCCCGGCGTTCAGTTGAACAGGAATGATGGTGACGGCGGGATCGTTGAATGAGCTGCCGTTCAGATCCAGCTGCATGGGAGCTCCATCGTTGATGCTGACGAAGAACGAGCGCACGCCGCTGGTCTGGTAGTCGATTTCGAGTTGGTAGCTTCCACTGGAGGGCACGGTGACGTTCGAGAAGGTGACGTTGTTTGCCGGGCCTGCGCCTATGTTCCCGGCCTTTGACAGACCTGAACTGTAGTTGCTGAAACCGGCAGTTACGGAGCCGCCTAACGTGGCGGCTTCGGCCTCATACGTGACTGCAGGCGACATCGTGGCATCGCCATTGCCGCTGATCACGATGCGATCGAGGTCGGGCGGATAGCTGGTGGGGTTGCCGAACTGGATGACGTTGAGTCCTGCTTTCAAACGAACCGGAACGGTTACGTTTGTGGGCAGGAAGAAGCTTCCGCCACCCGAGTTGATCGTCTGCGGCGGACCGCCATTCACGGTGTAGAGATAGGAACGCAGGTCTTCGGTCATGGAGTCGACCTGCATCAGGTAGGTGCCGGCCTTTTTCACTTCTACGTTGTTGAAGGTCACGTTGTTGGCGGCGGCCAGACCGAGGCCACCCACCTTCGCTCCGCCGGAGCAGGCAGGGCAATTCGCGATCACTGCCGTTCCGCCGAGGATTGCCGACTCCGCCTCGTAGCTGGCGGACGGAGTGGGTCCCACAAGTCCCTGCGCTGCGACATGCAGGAGCCGCACTCCGTGGCCCGCAAGGACCGTGGTGAATGCATGCTGGACGCGGCCGAGATCGCGGTTCAGCCAGAGATCGCGCACGTCGGAAGCGTCGGCAATGCCAAGCTCGCTCCAGGGAAGTGTGTACGAGACTGGCGTGCCTGCCGTGTTGAAGAGCGCGACGATGTAGTTGTTGTTGCCAAGGTTGGTGACCCATACCGGGATATCGCCGCCGAGCACCTGTTTGGCCGGCGTGCCCGATTGGTCGATGGCGAGGACATTGTCATTGCTCACCAGCTGCTTTCCGAAGCTGTCTAGCTGGGTGAGATCGCCGCCGAGATACATGGGCGCGTTTGCCAATGCCCACAGCGTTACCGCAGAGCGCTTTTCGTCGTTGGTCAGTCCGTCGAGCGCCCCATCGCCCACGTCGAGTGAATCGAGATCGTTCCAGCCGAGGCTTGGCGAGGCAGCATTCTCCCAACCGGGCAGGTCGCGGAAGCGTTCATAGATCCTGGGCCAGTTTGTAAGGGTGGCACAGCGACCTTCGCACTCAACATCCTGGTTGATGCGTCGCGCATTCGCGTACTGCTGCCACACGCTGAGATAGTCCTCATCGAGATCCCAGGAGATGGTGAACCACATGGGCCGGCCGCTCACAGCGATGGCCTTCGACCAGGCGGCCACATCGGCACGGTTGTCGATGGAGAGTCCGTTGCTGTCGGAGCCGGGTGTCACTCCGTCGAGTTTGATGAAGTCGATGCCCCACGAGGCGAAGAGCGCTACGACGGAGTTCATGTACTCCTGCGCCCCGGGTTTGGTGAAGTCGATCTTGTAGTGAAACGGGGACGTCCCCGGACCGCCGAACGCGTTTCCGGCGGTGTTTGGCACCACCAGGATGTCCTGGATGTGATAGGGGGTTCCGAGGATTGGCGAGTTCGCTGCAACTGCAGGCTGTTCTACGCCGGGGATCCAGTAGATGCCGGTCTTCTGGCCGTTCTGGTGGATGTGCTTTACAAGTGCCGCAATGTCGGGGAACGTGGAGGTGTTGGGAATCGGGCGGCCGTTTGCGTCGAAGCTTCCCTGCCAGCCGGAATCGATATTGATGTAGTTGAAGCCGTGTGCCTGCAATCCGGAGGCTTTCAGCGCGTCCGACTGCGTTTGAATGTTGGCCTGGGTGAGAAAGCTGCCATTGAGGGTCTGCTCGCTGAATGTGCTCCAGCCGAGGTAGGGACGTTGACCCACGCCGTTGACTTGCGCACTGGCTGTCCATGTACATGGAAGCAAGCCGCACATCAGAAGCGCCGGCAGTAGACGACGCCGAGCGGAGTTGCGTGGGAGATCATGGCGCGGGCTACGCGTCAGTCGGAGCGGGGGAGTTGCGGTCATGGGTGCCTGTCTCCTGGATCGTGTGACTGGAATGGGAATTCCGGCTCGGGCACATACCGCTTTTTCGCTTAAAACCGCGGTATGGGTACGTACCCGGAGTGCGCACCACGTTACGAAGCCGGCAGAAGGGCTGTCAAGTTTGCACCGAATTTGCTGTGGGACAGACCTTTGACCGTCGCCGGTTGGGAAAGCACAGAGGTTCCGGGACTAGAATGGCGGTTTTGAAAAGGTCTTCCGCTTTTTCTGGCGGGAGAACCACAGTGGCAGGAGGAGAGCCGGATGAGGACCTACGCTGGAAGTGAACTTCGGAATGTCGCGCTGGTTGGTCACGCGCATTGTGGAAAGACCAGTCTGATCTCGGCCATTCTGAAGACAGCCAAAATGCCCGCGGCGTCCTCGCGGAGTGACAACGGCGCCGCCGTGACCGCCTACGACGAAGAGGAGATCGCCCGCGGCATGACGATGTCCAACGCCGTCGCCTTCGCGGAGTGGAGCGGCACCAAGGTCAGCCTGGTCGATACCCCCGGCTTCCACATGTTTGTTCACGAAGGGCGCGCCGCGATGCTGCCGGCAGAGACGGCCGTCATTGTGATCAACGCCCAGAGCGGCATTGAATCGGTGACAGACAAGGTGTGGAACTTTGCCGCGGAGGTAAACCTGCCGCGCGTGATCGTGATCAACCAGGTCGATCATCCGAAAGCCGATTCGCGCACCGGCAGGATGGAAATGCTGGAAGTGATGCGCGAGCGATGGGGCAGGCAGGTGGTCCCCGTGCAACTGCCGATCGTGGATCAGCATGGCTTCCACGGCGTCGTCGACCTGGTCACCATGGAGGCGTTCTTCTATACGCCGGATGGCGACGGCCGCGGCACGACAGGCGCGATCCCGCACATGCTGGAAAACGATGCCAAGGCCGCGCACGAGGCGCTGATCGAGCTTGTCGCGGAAGGCAAGGACGAACTGATGGAGGAGTTCTTCGCGGTAGGCACGATCCCGAAGGATCACCTGATCGCCGCGCTTCATGAAGCCATTCGGGAAGACCGGATCTTCCCTGTTCTCTACGTGAGCGGACTCCGCAACGTTGGCACCGACCACCTGCTCGATTTCCTGAAGGTCTATGCTCCATCGCCGCAGGAACGGCCCGCACTGCCGATGCGCGATGGACGCCACTCCGGAAATGGCGCCGGAGCGAATGGCTCCGCCGAGACGATCACGCGGAAGCTCGAAGACACAGATCCGACCACGCTCTACGTCTACAAGACGATGGTGGATCCCTTCGCGGGACGGATCTCCTTCTTCAAGGTGATCAGCGGTTCGGTCAGAAACGACGCTTCCGTTGAAAACTACGCTCGCGGCGAGACGGAGAGGTTGTGTCACCTTTCGGTGGTGCAGGGGCGGCAGCTCATCGAAGTCAGCGAACTGCATGCCGGCGATCTGGGCGCGGTGGCCAAGCTACGCATCACACAGACAGGCGACACGCTGGGCGCCAAGGGCCATCAGGTCCTGATCGACCCGGTGCCGGTTCCCGAGCCCGCGATGACCTACGCGATCGAACCGAAGTCGCGCGCGGACGAAGACAAATTAGCGCCGGCGCTGCATAAACTGATGGAAGAGGATCTTCTGCTTCGCTTCTATCGCGATCCGCAGACCAACGAGTTTCTGGTCGCAGGCGCGGGACAGCTTCACATCGAGACCGTTGTCTCCAGGCTGCGGCGCCGCTATCACACCGAGGTCACACTCAAATCGCCGAAGATCCCTTACCGGGAGACCATCCGCGCTCAGGCCACCGGCCACGGAAGGCACAAGAAGCAGACTGGCGGACACGGTCAATTTGGCGACTGCAAGCTGCGCATCGAGCCGCTTCCGCGAGGCAGTGGCTTCGAGTTTGTCGATGACATCTTTGGTGGCGCCATTCCCCGCCAGTTCGTGCCTGCCGTGGAGAAGGGTGTGCAGGAGTCTGCCGCCCGCGGCTATATCGCCGGCTATCCCGTGGTCGACTTCCGAGCGGTCGTATTTGACGGCAGCTATCACGATGTGGACTCGAACGAAATGTCGTTCAAGATGGCAGGCAGAGCGGCCTTCCGTGCCTGCATGGAACAGGCCAAGCCAGCGCTGCTGGAGCCGGTGATGCACGTCGAAATCGAGGCTCCCGACGAATGCGCGGGCGCGATCATTGGCGATCTCAACAGCCGGCGCGGGCGCGTGCAGGGCATGGAGACCGCCGGCACGGGAACCATCGTGCGGGCGTTAGTCCCCCTGGCGGAAATGCTCAGCTATGGAATGACGCTCACCTCGATGACGCAGGGCCGCGGCAGCTTTCGCATGGAGATGGACCACTACGACTTCGTGCCGCCGGCGCTTGCAGAAAAAATCGCTGCATCCGCAAAGCACCACGTTGCTGCAGACGCAGAAGAGTAGGCTGCGCCGCCGCCGCTACACTGAAGTTTGCTGCGCTTTCTCCACACCCTGCTGCGGTATTGGCACCTGCTGAGCCTGGATGCACCCACGGTCGCTGCGCTGTGGTGCTGGGCTTTTGGGCGCGCGGCTCGACTGTGGCTCGCGCCCTGGCTGCCCGTCGCGCTGGCGCTCGGAACATGGCTGTTCTATGTAGCGGACCGGCTGCTGGATGCGCGGCTCTCATCGGCAGCCTCACTGCAGGAGCGGCACCGCTTCCATGAGCGTCACCGGCGATGGTTTCTAGGAGTCGCCGCTCCGGTCGCTCTCACTCTGGCATTTCTCGTCTCCCGGATGCCGCGCTCGCTCATTGCGTCCTATTGTGTGCTCGGCGCGCTGTCGCTGCTTTACCTGGTGCTGGTGCATCTTCCCGCGCAGGCATCGGGCCGATCGCTCCGCTATTTTCCAAAGGAGTTGGCCGTCGCGCTGCTGTTTGCCGCCGCCTCGGCGCTGCCCGCCTGGGATGAAGCGCGGCGGCGTGCCATGGGAATGCCGCGGCATCATCCGCTGCTGCTGCTCTGTCCGCTCTTTGCCGCGCTCTGCTGGCTGAACTGTGTCGCCATCGAGGATTGGGAGCAGCACCGTGGCGGGCGCCGCATCCGTTTGCTTGCCATACTGACCATTGCCGCGAGCTGCGCAGCGCTCTTCGAGTTGATGAGTCACCCGGCGCGCTGGCTGGCCGTTGCGACCATTCTGAGCAGCGCGCTGTTCCTGGTGCTCGACCGTTCCCCGCTCACCGCAGCAGGGCGGCGCATCGCAGCCGATCTCGCCCTGCTAACCCCGCTGCTTTTGCCCATCGCCGCGCGGCTGAGGCGATGAGCGTCCCAGCCAGATTCGGCCGCCTCGCGCGTATCTATCGCTGGATGGAGTACTTGAGTTTTGGTCCATATCTGCAGCAATGCCGAGTATTACGCCTCCGCGAGATGGCGAGCTGTCGGCGCGCCCTGGTGTATGGCGATGGCGATGGCCGGTTTCTTGCGGAGCTGGTGCGGCGGGTGCCTCAGATCCGAGTGCCTCAGATCCAGGTTGCCGCAGTCGACGGAAGCGAGGAGATGCTTCGCCGGGCGGCGCAGCGACTGCCGTCGAGTGCGCCCGTGCGGCTGGTGCAGGCGGATGCGCTCGCATATGAGGCTGCAGCGCTCCCGGAGGCTCCCTTCGATCTGATTGTCAGCCACTTCTTTCTCGACTGCTTCGATGAAGAGGACTTGGCCACGCTGCTCATGCGTGTCAACGCCGCATCGAGCGAAGGCGCAGTGTGGGTGGTGTCTGACTTTGCCGTTCCCCAGAGACCCGTGGCACGGCAGGCCGGATGGCTGGTGGTCAGCGGCCTTTATCTTGTGTTCGGGTTGCTGACCGGCCTCAGAACGCGTCGTCTGCCGGACCACGGACGCGTCATGGGCGAAGCGGGTTGGAGCCTCGACGACCGGCGGACTCTGCTGCAGGGGCTGCTCATCAGCGAGCGCTGGCGCCGGGTGCTATCCAGTGACAGCGATCGATGAATCGGAAGGCAACGCGGTAACGACTCTGGTGCCATCCCAATAAAGATGACCGCGCCACACCTCGATTCCGGCTCCAATTTTCTGTTGGGCGGCTTTCCCGGGAGTTCCCCGGATGTCGTGCCCGACCCGTATCCGCCGCCCGATCCGGAGCCGGACGGCCCAGGGTTTCCCGAGCCTGACCCCGATCCCGATCCGCTTGATCCCAACCCAAAGCCGGTGCCGGTGAACTGAAACCCTACTGGGACTTTGTCTTCTTCGCCACGTCGGCCGGCAGGGAGGCATTGCGGTTCTTGAGCCATTGCAGGGTCACGCTCTGACCGGCCTTTTTCGCAGGCTTATTCTTCAGGCTCGGCATGTAGATTTCGACGCCCGCCTGTGCCGTCATCCGCGTCGTGCCATCCACCAACTGATTCTGGTAGTTCACCAAGTCCAGATCGAACCAAGGCTCGTCGGCTGCATCGATCATCGTCAGGTCGGCGTGATGCATGGTCAGCTTGCCGAAGTTGAGCGCGCCATTGCGGAAACGAATGAAGTTGTGCCACTGCGCCAGCTGGGTCGGATCGTTGGGCGCGTTGCCGTAGATGACTTCAATGTCTGGCACCTTCACCTCCACCGTGGTCAGTTGTCCGCGAATGTGCGGCGGCGGTAGCAGCTTCTCCGTGTCGAAAATAATGTCGTTGCCGGAGACGGTGACACCGGCGACGTTTGTAGAGTGCACGAGGTCGGAAAGCTTGACGTCGAAGGTGCCCAGCAATCCTTTTACCGGAACTTTGAGCACCGAGATGTGCTGCACGTGCAGGCGCACCAGGCCGTCGGGCGTTGCTGCAAGGGAACCGAGGATCTCGATGGGCAGGGGGACGACCTTCTTCACCGTCCCACGAATCTTGACCAGCTCGCCGTCAGGCTGAATGTCGATGTTCTTGAGCGGGGTGTCCTGGGCAGCGGTGGAATTGAGGTACTTGCAGATATCGCCGATGTTGGCGCGAATGACGCCCTTCTGGATCTGCAGAATGAACGACTCCGGCTCGTCGAACGATGGGTTCACGTTCCCTTTCGTCCGGACCATCTGGCCGGCAATCCAGGCGATGTAGATACGGAAGTCGGGCCCTTTGCGGAGCATGATGTTGTGCGCGTATACCTGGGTCGGCGTGAGGTCAGCGGCGGAGGAAATCTGGGATGAGGACGTGACCGAAGCAGTGTTTCCGGAAGAATTTGCAGCGCCGGAAGAAGCCGGTCTCGGAATTGCGAATCGTCCCAGGAGGCAACCAAGAAGCAGGGCGATGGTGATGGCTACGATTGAAACACTGCGTCGTGCCGTTGTCTTCGTTGCGACGTCCACTGAGAAAGACCTCATCGATAATCAGCGCCAGCCCGCGTTGCCGTCACAACTCAACAATGCGCGGGCTCTCCCGAAGTAGTGTAGTGACCGTAGGATTGTTCGGATGCACCACAACCACCGCGCGGGTTGCGTCATTCTATCCGTGAATCGGGCAGCTCCGTTTGGCCACGAAGGGCCTGGTTGTCCCGCTTGCCCAGATTGTTACAATGAGGTTACTGACCTCCTATGATTCTTTACATTCTTCGTCATGCCAGCGCCGGAGCCCGCCGGCAAAGTCCTCTGCTCGACCGCCAACGTGGCCTGGACAAGGAGGGCAAACAGCAATGCCTGCTGATCGGCGCGTATCTGAACGCATTCCGCGTAAGTTTTGACGCGATCATCTCCAGCCCCCTGAAACGCTCGCTGCAAACTGCCTCATTGGTGGCGACAGAGATCGGCTTTGAGCAAAAGATCGCTGCAGAAGCGAGCCTGGAACCGAGCGGGAAATTCGCGGATTTCGAGGCCATGCTGGTGAAACACGCCGGCCACGAGACCGTCCTGGTGGTGGGCCACAATCCCAATCTTGCGCAGTTCGCCGGGGCGCTTATCGCCGGGCAGCGTGGCGGACGCGCCAACTTAAGACTGCGCAAAGGGGCCCTGGCTCGCGTCGATGTGAGCCGGCGCCCCGCGCAGTTGCTGGGGCTCGTCGACACTCGCGCGCTGCGCCTGTTTCAGGCCAGCGTAGCGAAGAGCTCGCGGCGGAAAACCTCGCGGAAGTAATCGGCTTCCTTGCGCAGGGACCAGAGCTCCAGCTCCGCGCCGGTGCGGCCGGGCTGGATGCTCAGCGATACGCGCTTCGGATAGGCGCGGACGGTCACCCGCAACACGTCGCTGGCGCGATCCTGATTGAGTGCCACGGCGAGGCGCAGCAGCACAATCGCACGCTTCACATATTCGTGATCGGCAGGAGCGATGTAGCGGAAGGCGCGGTCCTGCGGCGCAGGCCGCGACTTGCCCAGATATCGCGCAATGCCGGAGACGATAGCGCGCTGCTGCGGCGTGAAGCCGTAGAGCTCCGAGCCGGCGATCATATATTGCGTGTGGCGGTGGTGGCCCTGGTAGTTGAGGTACTTGCCCACATCACGCATCATGGCCGCCGCCTCCAGCCACTGACGATAATCCGGGGGCAGCCCGTGCATCGATTGCAGATCGCGGAAGAGCTGGGCCGCGTGTGCGCGCACCGGCTCGGCGTGCCGCGGATCTACGCCAAAGCGTTTGCAGGTGGCGAGCACGCTTTCCCAGCGGTCCCGTTCGAACTGCTGATGTGCGCTGGTGCGAGCGTCCTGCTCGGCCAGCATCTGGGCGAGCACGCCATCGCGCAAGCCTAGATCGGAGTAGCGAAAGCCTGGGAGTGCCAAGTGCTCCATCAGCTCTGCGTACACTTCGGCGCCGGCCACGATGATCTCCGCGCGGCGCGGCCCGACTCCGGGCAGCCTGCTGCGCTCCAGATTGCTCATCTTCGGAAGTTTTCTGGCCAGACGACGCAGGGCACGCGTTTCCGCTATGCGGCCCGGTTGTTTCGAGCGCGTGGCCGGCCGGCTTCCGGATTTTGCCAGCACGCTGCTGGCCTCGACCAGCGCCGCGGCGGTGCCTGAAGTAGCAATGACCGGCACGCGCGACAACCCTGCGAAGCGCTTGCCCGCACGGCTCAGCTCGCGGCGGATGAACCGCTTCATGCGGGCGACATCATCCGCCGCCGGCGGATCGAGCTCGTGCAGAAACTCCTCTGTCAGGCGCACCGCGCCCAGCGGCAGGCTCGTGGTCTCGACGATGCGCCTGCGGTCCGACAAAGTGATCTCACAAGAGCCGCCGCCGAGATCGACCAGCAGGCAGCGGCCGCGCGTGCCGGTCTCGCGCATGACGCCGCGATGGATGAGCCGCGCTTCTTCCAGTCCGGAGATGATCTCCAGGTCCCAGCCCGTCTCCGACTTCACCCAGGCGACGAAGGCCTGCGCGTTGCGCGCATCGCGCAGTGCCGCAGTGGCAACCGCGCGCACCCGATCCGCTGCAGCCAGCTGCACCGCCTTGTAGAACCGCTTGAGCGCACGCAACGTGCTGGCCATTGCGTCGGGTGAGATCATGCCAATGTCAAAAACACTTGCGCCCAGCCGTGTGACCTCGCGATCTTCATGCAGGACTTTGAGGCGATGGTTCTCGATCCGGGCTATTTTCAGGCGGCAGGAATTCGATCCGACGTCGATCGCAGCAAACGTCTGCAGTCTTCGCATTCACTCTCCAACTAGCTGGATTTTCGCGAGGCACGCGTGCGCACCGGCCGCAGAGCCCGCCACTCGCCGACGAAGCGGCGGCCCATGGTTGTGGTCACGCGCAGCGCGCGCTCGAAGGCATGTTGCGCGCGCTCTTCGAGCTCAGTCTGCAGCGCGGCGCCGTCTTTTCCCAACGCTTCATGCGCCTCTTCCGCTACAACCACCCAGTCGTGCCAGTCGCCGATCGCATCCTGCACACGTTTGACCGCTTTCGCCAACGCCTCGGCCGTCGTGTCCTTATCATCCGATTCCGCAACATAGCGCGCCTTCTTTGCGCCCTTGCGGAAGTCATGCAGGTTTTCCTTATCGAGCAGCGGCATCGCATCCATGAGCCGCAGGTAGTCCTCGAGCGCAAGGCGAACTGCAGGCCGATGCGCGCGACGCAGCACGGAACGACGCTTTGTGATCGCAGCCATGAACTGCTGTTCTACCTCGAGCAACCGGTCCGCGTGATCGTTCAGCGTGCTGCAGAGCGCTTCTGCGGCGGTGGAGCGGCGGCTTTTCAGCCAGGAATCGAGCGCGCGTGCCTGCTCCGTCATTTCGGCGCTGCTGAGCGGCGTCGCTTCCCCGGCATCTGCGGCGGCCGATGTAGTGGCTTCCGCCAACTCTGCCGCAGTCACTTCGCGCGCAGTATCGGCTGCCGGAAGGAAATTCTCGGCCAGCAGTTCGCGGTGCACATCGAGATCGCGCACGGTTCCCGCGGCGCGGCGAACCTTCTTCAACTGCCGCAGCCAACGCTGGCGCGCCTCTTCCGTCGGCTCGCCGAGGCCGCGTACGCCAGTCTCCCGCGCCAGTGTCTCCAGCGTTGCCTCCACACGTCGCGTCCCGGTGCGGAGGTGATGAACCGCTTCCACCTTTGGCGCATCACCGTGCTTGCGGCAGGCATCGAGCATTTCACGCATCTCCGCCGCTACGGCACGAAGATGCACTAGCACCGGCGGAGCATCGAGGCTCCGGGTGGTCTGTCCCGGCTGATATGCTGCAGATTCCGTCATGTCTCGTCCCATCGTACTTCCGGTGCACACCGATGCTGCACCTGCCCGCTTTCTATCCACACGCCTCGCCTGGACCATCCTGCTCCTGGTGTGGTTCGCCGTCCATTTTGCCGCGCTCTTTTCGCCGCCATTGCTGGATGACGCAGACGCTGCGCACGCCAACGCCGCACAGCACATGGCGCTCTCCGGCGACTGGGTGACGTTGAAGATTAACGGAATCCGGTATCTGGAAAAGGCGCCCTTTCCCTACTGGCTCACCGCCATCGACGATCACATCTTCGGCTACAACGTCTTCTCCGCGCACCTGCCTATGGCGCTGGGTGTGCTCGCGACGGCCATCCTTGCGTGGCACTGGGGCCGGCGGGCATTCGGCGAGCGCGCCGCGTTCTATGCCGCGCTCGCGCTGCTCACCGGCGTGGGCGTGTTTCTCTTCACGCGCATCGACATACCGGAGGCGCTGCTCACATTCTTCATCGGGCTCGCACTGTACTGCTTCCTGATGGGACTCGAGGATCGCAGGCCTGCGCTCTTCTACGTGAGCTGGGCATCGCTCGCCATCGCGACGCTGTCCAAAGGGCTGATTGCTCCGGTCTTCTTCTTCGCCGCGGCAGGGTCGTGGCTGGCACTCACCGGGGAATGGCGGCGGTGGCGCGAGATGCGGCTGTTCACCGACATACTGCTTTTTCTCGTCATTGCAGCGCCGTGGCACATCCTCGCCGGGCTGCGCAATCCGGACCAGGGCAATCCCGTTGGCAACCATCCAACGTTCGGCCATGTGCACGGCTTCTTCTACTTCTACTTCATCAACGAGCATGTGCTGCGTTTTCTCGGCAAGCGCTACCCGGTGGACTACAACAAGCAGCCGGGATGGGTGTATTGGATTGGACAGATCGCCTGGCTGCTGCCGTGGAGCCTTTATCTGCCGCTGATGGTCCGCCGTGCGTGGCGCACTCGTCGCCGATGGGTCCGTAATTTGCATGCCGAGGGCGATGCGGCACGCTTTCGCAGCCGCAGCATCTGGCTGCTGTCACTCTATGCGGGCTTCATGCTGGTCTTCTTTTCGATTTCGACCAATCAGGAGTACTACACCTTTCCTGCATATCTGCCGCTCCTGATGCTGACAGGGGCAGTGCTCGCGTCCTTCGAGCTGCGGGCAGAGCGGATCGACGCAGGCGCACGGGAAGGTACAGACGGCTGGCTTCTCGGTGCGCATCTCCTGTTCGCCGCAGTGGGAGTGATTTCGGCGGCGGCGCTGAGTTATGGGCTCTGGACCTCCCGCAATCTTCCATTCGTGCCCGACATCGGCACGCTTCTGGCGCATCGCGGAATCGGCGACTATTCGCTCTCCATGTCGCACCTCTTCGACTTGACGGGGCCATCGTTCGCGGCGCTCCGGCTCCCTGCGGCGATCGCCGCACTCGTTCTGCTCGTGGGTCCATTGCTGGCATTGCAACTGCGAAAGCGGAAGCGGCACTTCGAGGCCACCATGTCGGTCGCCTTCACGATGGCGATCTTTCTCATCGCGGCGCATATTGCCTTCGTGCGCTTTGCGCCGATGCTTTCCTCCGAGCCCATGGCGGCGACCATCAACCGCATCGCCGGCTACCCGGCCAGCGAGAGCGCCTCGGATCCCGCCGCTGTGCGGGCGACGTTGATTGTCTATGGCGACCAATCGGATGGGGCCTCGGTGCTCTTCTACACGCGGCGCCAGGCGCTGCTGGTGCATGGCCGGTCTTCCACGATGCTGTGGGGTTCGATGTGGCCGGATGCGCCGCATATTTTCATCGACGACAAGGATCTCGCGTCGATCTGGGGTACGGGCGATCGCAAATTTCTTTTCGCGCAAGACGAGCGGCGCGATCAGGTGGAGGCGGTGTTGGGAAAACGGCTGATCCCGATCCAGGAACTGGCGGACAAGACGCTGTATACGGACCGGCCGTTATAGGCGTGAAATCAGTGAAGTCATGGGTCACGTGCCAGAATTGTGGCGGTGCCGATTCGGGACTGGGTGAGAAGGACATTAGAACTCATCTAGACTCATCTCATAAATGCCTCAATAGGATCAAAGATGCACGTGCATGGCACATCTGGGTGTTGATACCATGCGGGCCTCATGGGGCGCATGGCTGGAGTCGTTCGGACTATTTCCGGGTTGCCGACTAGACGCTCAGGATGCTCAATGAGCGCATACTCCTGATTTAGTGTGCTTGGCTGCCTAGCGGTCTTGGCTCTTTCCGGCGATGCCAATAGAATGAGCGTCGTCATGCACGGTAACGTCAAGGACAGTGGCGCACACCGCTATCAGAGCCAATGGCAAGCGTACAGGGAGCGTCGTACGCGGCTTGGTGTCTTGGTGTGCGTCGAGTTCCTTGCGTTTTTTCCTTTTTTGATAGTGGTGGCGACTATTGAAAGGCAACTGTTCTCAACAAACAAAATGGTGTTTCCGGCTGCGCTCCTGTGGGGTGCCCTTTACCTTTTCACAGGCTCGCAACTTCGCCGTTTTCCTTGTCCACGCTGCGGTGAGAACTTCTTTGGAGGATTCTTCGCCACGCCGCGAACTGTGTTGGGGCGGACCTGCGCAAACTGCGGACTGCGGCGGTATGAAGGTGAATAGGAAAATCTCAGTTGGCGAAGAATCGCCGCCCAGTTACTGACCGACTCAATAGTCTAGTTGCAAACGGATAACCGCCAATTCGAAGTTGGGCCAACACGGAGCAAACCCCGCCGCAACGGATTTATGAGAACAACGCTAGATGATGAGTGCCGACTCGTGTTCCGTAGAGTCCGTGGCAGCTGTCGCCGGCGTTCCATGCACGCTGCGCATGTAGCCGCCCTTTTCCAGCGTGTACTCTTCCCCGCGCCACAGAATTTTATTGCTGCCATAGCTGGCGCACCAGAAGCAGAAGCCCATGAGGTCGCGCAGGGGGAAAAGCAGCATGGTGCGGGCAAGCGAGCGCTCCTCGACGACGAACGCGCCAACGATGGCGGCCAGCAGCATGCGGTTCACGATGCCCGACGCCAGCGATATGGCCGCAATCCAAGGCCAGTGCAGGAAGATCGCGGCCACCGTGGCCAGCAGCGTGAATGGCATGCTGAAGGTGAGCGCGGTGCCAAAGTGGCCTTTGGGCCGTGAAAAGCGTGTGCTCTTGCTCCAGCGCACCTGATGCCGCATGGAGGCGAGAAAGCCGGTGTTGAGCACGATGTGGTCGATGGCATGATGCGAAAGGACGACGCGGTGTCCCTTCGCCGCCACCAGGTTGCCGAGAAGGAAATCATCCGCGCAGTACTGGCCGAGCACGCGGAAGCCACCCATCTCCCGCACGCACGCGCTGCGCACCGCCATGGTTGGGCCGAGCGCGAACTGCATGCCTTCGAGCATGTTGGCAACGAGCACCCCAGCCGTCATCTCGATCGACATGCCGACCCCTTCGAGTTGGGCCCACAGCGCGGCGGCGTGGCGGTTGCCTACGGCAGGCGCGGGACTGGGCACTCCGCGATACGGGCAGGTGACCAGACCAACTTTCTGATCGGCGAATGGGGCGACGACCGCCCGCAGATATTGCGGGCCAACCCGCACATCGCTGTCGCTGACCACGAGAATGGCATGTTGCGCAAATTGCGCCATACGATCCAGCGATGCCACCTTGGCATTCGCGAAGGGCGGCTCGCCGCTGACGAGAAAGCGCGACGGGATGGCTGGATGGCGCGCCGCGACCTCGCGAGCGATTTCGAGACCGGCGTCGTTCAGCGTGCGCGCGCAGAAGAGGATTTCGTAGGCGGGATAGTCCTGCTGGAAAAATCCTTCGAGATGCTCGGCGAGATTGGGCTCGGTTCCGTGCAGCGGCTTGAGCAGGCTGACCGGAGGGGTGAACGACGGGTCGGCGGCAATCCGCTGCCTGCGAAAGTGAAGGACCCCTGCTACCACCATGATGCTGTAAACCGTGGAGGTGATCAGTCCAAAGATGCTCAGAGCAAGCAGGAGATGAAGCATCGCGATACAGTTCACCTGATAGTAGCTGAGATACCTGCTAGTTAGACTACTCCGGCAAGGGGAATGTGCGCTACGCGGGCTTGCACCCGCGCCGGTGCGGAGGCACGAGTCAGAGACATGAGCAAGTCTTTGTGTACCTACCGTTTGCGCTCGCGCGGAGGAGTTGAATCGATGACCGGCTTGCGCAGCGGCACGATTGCGGCCTCGTTGGCCCCGGGAAAGCCCTGCTGGATGTGCTGGAGCATCTCCGTCCGAACGTAATCGACAA